>JAWOBU010000138.1:0-5236 GCA_046484135.1 bacterium | reverse complement strand
CCCGGAGGGCGGGGTTATACATGCGGGAGCACCGGCGCGGGCCTTTTTTCCTGTGGGTGCATTACTGGGACCCGCACTCGCCCTATTTTCCGCCTCGAAAGTATCGCGACAAGTTCGCTCCCGGGGTAAACAGCCTGGGGGAGGCGCCGGCCTGGCTTAAAAACAAAAACGCTTTGTCCGAAGAAGAGATATCGGATTACCGGTCTCTTTACGAAGGCGAGATTTTTTACACCGACCATGAGATGCAAAAGCTCTTTGGCTTTGCTGGCCGGCTTTTCGGGAGCTCTTCCTCCCTGACCTGGGTTTTTGTGGGCGACCACGGCGAGCTTTTGGGCGAGCTCCAGGACCGATACCCTTACGGGTTCGGCCACTCCGAGTTCATCTACGAGGAGAACCTGCGGGTGCCCTGGATCATGTACGGCAAGGGCGTGCCGGCAGGCAGGAACGTGGAAGCCCGCGTGTCCACGGTGGACCTCGCTCCCACCCTCCTCGACCTAACAGGATTCTCGGACTTGCGGGAAAAAGACGGCGAGTCCCTGGTGCCTCTCATCTCCGGAAACCAGGCCGGCAAACCAGAGACCGTCTTTTTCGAAAGATGGCTGCCGGAGGGCGGCCCCCTTCCCCAATGCAAGGAGCCGCTTCACGGAGTAATAAAAGGAAACATGAAATGGATCGGCAACCGCTCGGGCTACGAAGAGCTTTATGACCTTTCAAAAGACCCGGACGAGAAAAACGATCTGGCGCAGAAAAAGCCGGAAGCCGCCCGGAAGATGAGAAGGGCCTTTGAAAGGTGGGACAAAAACAACCCCGAGACCTCGCCGGACGCGGACCAGAAGCTCCCGGTTTCCGTCCAGGACTTCCGCGCCCTGGGATACTTCAAGTAAAAGCCCGCCGTGAAAGAGTCTCATTATTCTTCGACTGATTCATACTATGCAGACGTCTGGAAAGTTCTTGCGAACGGACTGCCGGCCGAGGTCCTGGAGCGGGTGCCGTCAAGTCTCACTTTCTATACCCCGGCGTAGGAATACGCTTGTTTGTTTCATGGACCCCCGATGGTTCCGGCGCTCTTGCCATTGCTATGGACGGTGCTCTCGATTTGGAGAAGACCGGCAAGTTAAGCGAACAGGAAGTACGCATATTAAGACCCCGAAAATCTAATCCGGGAAGACGGAACTTGAAAAACCCGAACACCTCTCTTACATCCTCTCCAACACCGGTATCCCCAGAAGCTCGAGCGCGGTTTTCAGCACCTGGCCGGTGCAGGCGACCAGGAGCAGTCGGGCCGACTCATAAGGCTCGCCTGAGCCTACCACCCGGTGCTGGTTGTAGAAGATGTTGAAGGCCCGGGTCAGCTCGAAGAGGTAGGTGGTTAAGTAGCTGGGTTCATTGTCTGAAACAGCGGACTCCACGACGGCGGGAAAGTCGGCCAGCTTGCGGAGCAACGCCCGGGTCTCCGGCTCGCAAAGACAAGTGAAATCAACATCTGGCGCAGGCTCCGCCCCCGCCTTGCGGAGAATCCCCCGGATGCGGGCGTAAGAGTACTGGAGGTAAGGCCCGGTCTCGCCGTCGAACTGGAGCACCTGGTCCCAGTCAAAGATTATGTCCCGCTCCCGGCGGTGCTTCAGGTCATGCGCGATAATAGAGCCTATCCCCACGGCCTCGGCAAGCTGGTCCCGGTCCACCTCAGGGTCGAGCTTCCCCGCCCGCACGTTGTCCTCGATCTTCTCCCGGGCCTTGGCCCCGGCCTCGTCCAGCACGTCCTCCAAAAGCACCACCTCGCCCTTCCTGGTGCTCATGCCGTGCACATGCCCGAACTTCACGTGCACGACCCGCTCCGCCCACTCGAAACCCATCTTCAAAAGACTCTCAACAAGCTGTTTGAAATGCAGCTCCTGGGGCGTCCCCACCACGTAGAGCATGAGCCGGGGGGCAAAGGTCTCGTACCGATAAAGCGCGGCCGCTACCTCCCGGGTCGCGTAAAGGGTGGCCCCGTCCGACTTGACCATGATAAAAGGCGGCATCCCGTGCTCGTCCAGCCGCACCATGCGGGCGCCGTCCTCACCGCTCGAAAGTGCGCCGCTCGACTCCGCCCGAGAAAGCGCGTCCTCCATCCGGTCGTTGTAAAAGCTCTCGCCGGTGTAATAGTCGAACCGCACTCCCAGCCGCTCGTAAATCTTCTCGAACTTCTGAAGCGACAAGTCCCGGAACTTGCGCCACAGCTCGACCGCCTCGGGCTCGCCCTCCTCGAGGCGCCGGAACCATTGCCGCGCCTTGTCGCGGGCCGCCGGGTCCTGTTCGCACCGCCGGTTGTAAGAAACGTACAGCTCCAGGCTGTAGGCGATGGGCCGGCGGATAAGCTCGTGCTCGCTGCCCGACTCGCTGAAGGCGGCCATGACCATGCCGAACTGGGTGCCCCAGTCGCCCAGGTGGTTTATGCCCACCGGCTCGTAACCCAAAGCCTTATAAAGCCGGTAGAGCGCCGCGCCGATCACGGTCGAGCGCAGGTGGCCGATATGGAAGGGCTTGGCGATGTTGGGGGACGAGTAATCCACGATCACCCTCTCTCCCTTGCCCGCCTCGGAGGTGCCAAAGGCCCGGCCTTCCTCGTAGATGGCGGTGAGCACGCTTCTCGCAAGCTCGGTGTCGGAGAGCCGGAAGTTGAGATACGGGCCGGCTGGTTCTACGGACGCGAACGGTGTCGAGGAAAGGTCTGCCTTGGCGGCGAGGTCCGCGGCTATCTTCTTCGGGTCCTGCCTGAGCTTTTTGGCCAGCCCGAAGCACGGCAGCGCATAATCGCCCATCTCCAGCTTGGGAGGGGCCTCGATATGTTCCAGAACCTCCTCTGCGGAAAGCGAAAAACACCAAGAAAGAACTTCCGCCAATATATGATCGAACCGCTTCATAACAAGTACAGCTCCCTCCAGAACTTCCGCGACCCCGCCCCGAACCCGGAAACAGCTTGTCTTATACTACCAAAAGCTTCTCTTAACGGCAAGCACATATCATTCATTACAATGCCTTTGGATTCATTCAAAACGGGCCTCGTCATACCTGCCTGCCGCGCCAGGTGAAGCGCGGCGCAGGCAGGTTTCGCGTGCACCCGTATCTGTCGCGGGCCGGATTTTCTAATGATTTTCAAGGGAAGGGGTCAAGCCAAGGTAGCGTCTGGCCCGCCCGGCCTGCGCCGCGTCCGCCGCGCCTTCTTGTGCGTTGCACGCAGACAGGGCAGGCAGGCCGGGCTCGACCGGAACAACTACAAGCCACTTCTTGACATGTACGTCAAAGCGAACGACAAACAGGCCGGAGAAAAAGCCGGCTACGAGTACGGCGAACAGTTCAGGTATGAAATGGCCGGAGGCCCGGTCGCCGCCCTGGCCCGCGGCGAAGAGTAAGAAGAAAACTGCTGTTTTGTTAGCCGGGCCTTTGGTAAAAGTATCGGGTCCGCAAAAGTGTGGCCGAACTCGTTTTTGAACTCTACTTGAACAGAAGGGGGCAGTTGATTAAAAGGGTGATCGAGCAGTCCGTGCGCCTAAAACAATATCGCGCCAAGAAAGTCAACAGTTAGGGATGGTGTCCCGGGAACTATCAAATCTATTTTCAGACATTTAAATTTCAGTTTGCCCATATAAATTAAAAATGAAAACGCATCCAGAAATAGCCGAAAAGGCAAATCACAATGAAAAGGATTAATGAATAAACATATCTTCTTCTCATCCCCGCCAGTTCAAAAGGAGTTGACTTCTTTTTCTTTATAAAAAGCCTGATTTGTAAATACGCGGCATATGCCCACACCGCAAAGCAAAGGAGGCATGAGATAATAAAAACGATGATTACAGGGTCTGTAGTTTTTACGGGCCTTGGCGAATGATTGACCTTACGTGTGCCGAAAGAGTATTGCAGGGCAGGAGCGGCTTCATTGGGCAAAGATTGAGAAGTGCTTACCACCCATTCCCCTTCTTCTGGATAGAGTTCGGCTTTTATGAAACCACTCTTGTTTTTCCCGCTTACGGCGAAAATTACATGCCCATTGTCGTTCAAAACTACCACTTGTCGCGGAGAAAATCCGACCTTGGCACCCTCTCCAAATTATGCTGGAGTCGGGCGAGTTCGCGTCGATTTCCGAACTGGCTGAGCGAGAGGGCATCGCCTTCACCTACATGGCGCGGCTGATGCGGCTATCGCTGCTGGCGCCGGAAATCGTGGATGCCATCATGGACGGGCGCCAACCCGCGACCGTCACACTCGCGAAGCTGATGGACCCGTTCCCGCTCGACTGGACGGAACAGCGGGCGCTCTGGATCGAGGGGCGCAACAAAGACTGAATCGCGCGTGCAAACCAGCGCCGAAGGCGATAGGGTAATGGAAAACAAGCCCTTTTCGTGAGTGCCCGTCCCGCATGTCCGACTTTTCCGACCTGATCCTGTCCCTCACCCCCGAAGACGGCTCCTCCATCGGTAACGGCGCGATGATGGCGCTGCTGCGCGAGCGTGTGCCGGGCCTTACCGACGACGACTACTTCGCCGCGCGCGACGCCCTGGTGGAAGACGGGATGCTTGCCAAAGGCCGTGGGCGCGGCGGGTCGATCAGGCGCGTGGTCTTCGATGGGGCGGATGACGGCGATGAGACCGACGACGAGAGTGGCGACCAGGACGGGTTCGAACTGACGCCGACCGACGAGCCAGCGCCGCGGCAGCGTGCCGCCTCGGGCAGGAAGAAGGCCGCACGCAAGCCCGACGGCCCGGCGCAGGTGCTGAGTTACCGGCATGACGAGACACGAGTGAACAACCCCGAGGTCGGCATGGTGCATGCCGGCACCGATCCGGATGGCGAGAAGACGACCTGGGCCTATGACCCGCATCTCGATCCGCAACTGAACTTCGACAGCGCGCGGGCGGGCGTGGAGAAGCTGATCGACGACGCGCTGGCCAGCGACGATCTGGAACGCATGAAGGACGCGCTGCAGGAGCTGAAGCGGCTGCAGGCGCCCTATCTCAACTGGACGGGCAAGGCGGAAAAGACCAGCTTCGAGGTCGATACCGTCTCGCTCCATGTCCATGAACGGGTGGATCCGGCGACGATCCTCGCCAACGCGGCGAAGCGGCTGAAGGGCAAGGACGCCGCGACGCAGTGGCGGCAGCCGGACCTGTTCGCTGCGCCGTTCGAAAACCTGCCGCTGCGCCAGGCGCTGGATTTCTACCATCACGAAAAAGGCTGGTCTAACCGGCTGGTGGCGGGC
>JAWOBU010000094.1:0-11081 GCA_046484135.1 bacterium | reverse complement strand
GCAAAAGGATAGCGTTGGCGCTGAAGGTGTTGCCGGGATTCCAGCCCTTACCATCGAGCTGAATCTCTTTTTCAGCCATTGCTGTTTCCCGATCCTTCCCGGCTTCTGAATGAACCCTCATTCATTAAAAACAAAACATATTATACCACCTCTGAAAAAAGGATGCAAGGAAAAATAAAACTCATGGATGGGCCTGCGACATGAAAGGGGGTCAAGTAAACCGCCGATGTCCCCGCCCGGTTTTATCTGCGGCCGAGACGGCCGCGTTTCCAGCTCTTGAAACCTGGTTTGAGCCTGTGAACCCACCCATCCCTCTGCCGGAGTGGGGGGACACCCAACACTCCGCTTTCCTTTTAATTTTGATGCCCTTGTAAAAAGTCCAATTGCAGCCCCAAAGGGGCGTAGTTCCATAGCCCAGGGCGCCTGTCTGCGTGCGGAACGCACAGGCAGGCAAGCCCTGGGTTAGATAGCATAGAACAAAAAAGAGCGCTGAAAGCGCGAGGTAAAATCATCATTATAGGTGGACAACAATATGTTACGTTGCCCTTTCAGGGCAAGACATTCTTCTTGAAACCTTTTCCCAGGGCTTTCGCCCTGGGCTATAGTACGTCGCTCTTTCAGAGCTCTAAGAGGCTTGTTTTGACTTTTTACAAGGGCATCAATTTTTCAAAGCTTGAAGAAAAGGACAAACTTTACTATATTTTCAGCTTTGTGATCGAGCTGAAACACGGCGCGGACAGGAGAGGGCATGAGCAAGCGAGCAAAGGTTGACGGCAAAGAGATGGGCCTCTTGATCGGGCTGATCGCGGGCAGGTACTTCTTGAAAACGGATGAACTCCATTACGGTTACTGGCCGGAGGGGCTGGCGGTATGTGCTGAGAATTTACCGCGGGCGCAGGCGAACCTTTCTCACTTTATCATCTCTCACATTCCCGAAGGAACAAAGTCGGTACTGGACGTGGGCTGCGGCGCCGGCAACCTGGCGCGCAAGCTCGTAGACAGGGGTTACGAGGTTGACTGTATCTCGCCGAGCCCGCTGCTCGCCGGCTATGCCCGGAACAAGCTCGGCAACGGGACCCGTATTATCGAGTGCGAGTACGAGCGCTTTGTCCCCGAGGATTGCTACGACCTGGTCCTTTTCTGCGAGAGCTTCCAGTACGTGGACATGAACCAGTCCATCTTAAACTCATTAAGGTGCCTGAACGAGGGGGGACACCTTCTGATATGTGACTTTTTCAAGACTGACGCCAAGGCAAAGAGCGTGCTGAGCGGCGGGCACCGCCTCTCCAAGTTCTATGACCTGGCGGCAAAGTATCCGCTCGATCCGGTCCTGGACCTGGACATAACTCCGGAAACGGCTCCCACCATGACCGTGGTGCATGAACTTCTCCAGGAGGTAGGTGTCCCTATCCGCGAGATGGCTTCCTATTTCCTGGACAACAACCACCCCCGGATATCGAGACTTCTAAAGTGGAAATATAAAAAAAAGATCGCCAAGCTCGACTTCAAGTACTTCAGCGGCCAGAGGAACGCCCGCAACTTTTCCTTGTCCAAGTCCTACCGATTCCTGCTCTACCGTAAAAACACGGAGAGTTCTTTCTCGCAAAGGGAAGAATAAAGGCGAGAGTTTATTTCAAAAGCGGCTCGAAGAAGGACCCGCACTCGCTCGGGACGCTTTCCGTGTTTATAAGCCGCTTTTCGCCGGTGGTGCGGGGCTGGATTTCCACTTTGCCTTCCTTCAGGTTCTTGCCGCCGATCACGACCCGGAGCGGGATGCCCAGAAGGTCGGCGTCTTTGAACTTGACCCCCGCGCGTTCGTCCCGGTCGTCCAGGATACACTCGAATTTCAAGGAAGAAAGTTCTTTATAAATGCTCTCCGCAGCCTCCATGACCTCGGTGTCCTTGGCGTTTATGGGAAGGACGTACACGTGATAGGGAGCGATGGGCGCCGGCCAGATGATGCCGTTCTCGTCGTGGTTCTGCTCGATGGCCGCGGCCACTGTCCTGCCGGTGCCGATACCGTAACATCCCATGCACAGGTACTGCTCTTTGCCGTCCCGGTCCAGGAAGGTGGCCTGCAAAGCCTCCGAGTACTTGGTCCCCAGCTTGAACACGTGTCCGACCTCGATGCCCCGGGTGATGCTGATCGTTCCCTCACAGTGCGGGCACGGGTCGCCTGCCGCGGCCGACCTCAAGTCCGCAACTTCGGTCACTGTAAAGTCCCGGCCCGGGTTTGCGTTTACCAAATGGTAGTCGCCTTCATTCGCTCCCACCACGAAATTGGCCCCGCCTTCCAGCTCGCGGTCCAGGTAGACCGGCAGGTCAAGGCCCACCGGGCCGGAGAACCCGACCGGCCCGCCCGTGTACCTTTCGATGCTTTCAGGCTCGGCCAGGGCGGCCCATGAAAGGTCCAGCGCGTCCGCCAGCCTGGCCTCGTTCAGCTCCCGGTCGCCCCGCACCATGGCGGCCACCGGCCCTTTGTCGGTCTCGTAGATCATGGTCTTGGCCACCCGAGACTCCGGCACTTTCAGGTAATCGGCCACCGCGGCCACCGTGTGCATGGCCGGTGTCTCCACCTTTTCCATCTCCTTCAAGTCTTCACCCGCGCCCACCGGGTCGGTCTTTCCGGTCTTGGCCTTCTCGAGGTTTGCCGCGTACCCGCAATCGCGGCAGGCGGCAATGGCGTCCTCGCCCGTGTCCGCCAGCACCATGAACTCGTGGCTGTAGCTGCCGCCGATTGGGCCGGTCAGGGCCTCGACCGCCTGGAAGCGGAGCCCGCACCTTGTAAAGATGCGGTTGTAAGCCTCGAACATCTCTTGATAGGAGCGCTCCGCCCCTTCATCGTCCGCGTCAAAGCTGTAGGCGTCCTTCATCTCGAACTCGCGGCCCCGCATGACGCCGAAGCGGGGCCTGATCTCGTCGCGGAACTTGACCTGGATCTGGTAGAGGTTCAGGGGAAGGTCCCGGTAACTTCGGACCTCGCCGCGCACCAGCGAGGTTATGACTTCCTCGTGAGTGGGGCCCAAACAGAAGTCGCGCTGGTGGCGGTCCTTTACGCGCAGAAGCTCGGGACCGTAAGCGTCCCACCGGTTCGACTCGGTCCAGAGCTCCGCGGGCTGCACCATGGGAAGGAAGACCTCCTGGGCGCCGGCCCGGTCCATCTCCTCCCGCACGATGTGCTGCACCTTGCGCAGGGCCCGCAACCCGTAAGGCAGCCACGAGTATATGCCCGCGGCAGTTTTCCTGATCATGCCCGCCCGGAGCATCAGCTTGTGGCTTACAACCTCGGCCTCTGCCGGGGACTCCCGCAGAGTGGGAAGATACATCCTGGTCATCCTCATTTCCGCTGCAATCCTTTCCAATAAAAGAGTTGCGGTCTATTTTACACGCGAGCGGCGAAACCGGCAAAACCTTGGCTTCGGCAGGGTCTTTCTCGAGTTTTGCAAAAGTAATCCTGAAAGGTAAATTTGCAGAACATCTGGTTGTCGCGGCTCAAGCCGTTCGCATTCGAGTCGCGATTACAGAACGCGGGATTACATGGATATTGCCGGGCGCTTTAAGTCGGGGCCGCCGGCCGGCAATTAGACAGTAGAGTCGGAATGAATCTTCACGTTCGTATAGAGCAAGACGAGGCAGGGCACTTTTTTGCTGAGGTCCCGCGCTTCCGGGCTGTTTTTCTCAGGGCCGGGCTAAGGAAGAGTCCTTAAAGAACGTGCGGGAGGCCCTGCGGGGGCGGCTCGAAATAATGGAATCCCGGCAGTTTTAGAAGTCTTCTTTCCTTTTCACAGCAGCAGTCCGAGATGCATGGCCTGTAGGTTCACGGACCGGAGCAGGTGGAAGTACCCGTCTCCCTTGTAGATGTAATCGTCGGTGTGGCTGTCCATGGCGACATCCTTGAGCTCTTCGGGAGACACTCCGGAGAAGAGGATAACGCGGGGCCACTTTTTCAGGGTCTTGCGGAATATCCTTATAAGCTCGTCCCCTTCGATGGCCGGCATTTTCAGGTCCACTACCACGATGTGGGGCTGGAACTCTTTTATCTGCTGAGAACTTCCCACCGTGCAGGAGAGCGCCAGGGTTTTATAACCCCTCGTTTGCAGGATGCGTTCGACGGTTTTTAGTACGGTCTCCTCATCGTCTATTATGCAGACCCGGAGCTCGTTTTCCCGCTCTCTTATGTTATTTTCCTGTTTCATCTTTGTTTTCCTTTCCCGATGTTTCCATCAAAAGCGCGAAGACTTCTTTTGTTTTCTTATGACGGCTGGCGGGCCGTCATCCCTGGTCCTTCTGTGGCATGACGTACTTTAAGAACTGGTTCTTGTTATGGGCATGCCGGAAGGCCTCTTCAGCGAATATCTGTTTTGTCATCATGAGCTGTGTTAAGTGCTGGTCCAGTGTCATCATTCCTTCTTTTTTCCCGGTCTGGATGGCGGAATGTATCTGGAAGGTTTTTCCCTCCCGGATCAGGTTTGCGATGGCCGAGTTGTTTATCATTACCTCGAGGGCCGCGATCCTTCCTTTTTTGTCCGCCCTTTTCAGAAGATGCTGGCTTATGACCCCCTGGAGGGTATCGGCGAGCATGGTCCGGATTTGGTTCTGTTGCTCTTCGGGGAAGGCGTCAATGATGCGGTCCACTGTCTTGGGGGCGCTGCTGGTATGGAGAGTCCCGTAGACCAGGTGTCCGGTTTCCGCGGCGGTGATGGCCAGGGATATGGTCTCCAGGTCCCTCATCTCTCCGACCAGGATGACGTCGGGGGCCTCCCGGAGCGCGGCCCGCAATGAAGAGGCGAACGAGTTGGTATGCTCTCCGATCTGTCTTTGGTGGATGATGCTTTTCTTGTTTTCGTGCACGAACTCGAGCGGGTCCTCCAGGGTAAGGATGTGTTCCGCGCTTTCGCGGTTCCGGACGTCTATCATGGCGGCGAGGGTGGTTGACTTTCCGCTGCCGGTGGCCCCGGTCACCAGTATGAGGCCCCGGTTGGTCCGGGAGAGCTTTCCCACCACATCCGGCATGTTGAGCTCGGACAATGGTTTGACCTTGGCCGGTATGAAGCGGAACACGCCGGAAATTCCCCTTCTCTGCAGGAAAATGTTGCCGCGAAATCGCGCGACCTCCGGTATCTCGTAGGCGAAATCCAGGTCCCCCTTTTCCTGGAAGACGTTTCGCTGCTCGTCAGTCAAAAGCTCGAAGAGAAGCTTCTCACATACCTCGTTGCTCAATAACTTGCCCCCGTCCGCCGGCACCATTTCCCCGTCTATCTTGAGAAAGGGGGGAGCTCCGGAGGACACGAACAAGTCGGAGGCCTCTTTTTGCATCATGCTTTTGAATAATGAATCCAATCGCGGCATCATATCACCTCACTTAGTTTCCGGTGTTTTAATCCGGCCTTGAAATTGGATGTTATAGACCCCCCGGTCTTGCCGGGAGATGCTCAAATCGGTTATCTGTTCGAACTCGGCCTTACGGAACAGGTCCTTTAACAACGTGCCTTTGCTGTCGGATTTGTCGTCGTTCAGCTTCTCTATGATCCCGGCGAGGTCGGTGTCCGACGACGGTCCGTAGAAGCGAGTGATAAGCTCTTTTATCTCGTCCTCGTTTCCCATGGAGAGGACGGGCATGGCTTCCAGATTGGCTGCTATGGCGTCGGCGGCCTGCCGGTCGAAGGGGTTTGCAATGACCATGTGCAGTTCGTTGCCGCTCCGGAAGAGCGGCAGGCAGGTATAATTTCTCGCCAGGTCGGCGGGGAAGTTCTTGATGAGGTCGGGGTCGAGCATGTTTTTGTTGGGCCTTACTTAGGGGATGTCGAGGTAATTGGCCACCGCCCCGTCCTGGTCCTCCTGGGAGAGTATGTCCATGGCGGAGAGGGCTTCCCGGAGGGTCACTCCTTCCTGCTCGGCTTTCTCCTGCGCTCTTTTCAGCTCGTGCTCGTTCACCAGGCCGCTTTCTTTGAGGACGTCCACGAAACAGGGCCCGTGCTCGTGCTCCTGGCCGCGGCGGAGCTTGACCCGGGCCATGGACTTCCGGACGGCCTTTCTGAGCACGTCAATGTCCTCGAAGGGCTTGGTCAGGAGGGCGGCGGCCCCCAGGTTCAGGGACTCTTCCGCTATCTCGGCGTCGGAGTAGGCGGTCATCATGATTATCTCGGTTTCCGGCCAGTCGGTCTTGATCTTCCTTAAGAGGTCCACGCCGGAGATGCCGGGCATTCTTATGTCCAGCACCGCCACGTCCACTCCGGCTTCGGGCATTTTCTTCAGGGCCTCCCTTCCGGAGGCCGCCGCTATGACCTCGTAGCCTTCTTTCTCCAGCGCCCTTTTACAGGTGGTCCGCATGATGTCCACGTCATCCGCCACCAGGACGGCGCCGGTAGCCTTCTCTGAATGTTTAAGCTGTTCCATGATTATCATTCCCTTGAAATCGGATGCATGCCGGCGGCTTCAGCCGCTCCACTCTTCGCCGGGCATTTCGTTTTTTTCCGCCAGGCCAGGTACTGCTTTTATGAGCAGCTCTTCCAGGTTGTCGTATGGGAAGGGCTTTATGAGAAAGTACCTTGCTCCCAGCTCGCGGGCCTCTTCCATGACATCGTCCGACGCATAGGCGGACATGAAGATCACGGGTATGCCGCTGGTGTCCAGGTTGTTTTTGAGTCCTTCCAGCAGGGTGATGCCGTCCAGCTTGGGCATCCTGATGTCGGAGATGATGAGGTCCGGGGTCAGGTACAGGCACATTAAAAGCACGTCGAAGCCGTTCTCCACGGTCTTGACCTCGAAGCCCCGCTTCCGGAGGTACCTGTCCAGCGAGTACCGCATGGTCTCGTCATCATCCACCACCAGTACCAGTTTTCTGTCTCTCATCTTCAGTTCCTTTCTTCTACATGTTTCCGGCATTTTGCACGTCCGGTGCCCGGTCATCACCTTCCAGCAGGAACTCCTGTACTGCCTTTTCTATGCCGTGCTCGGAGATGCTTCCCTGCCGCACCAGCCAGTGTCCTACGCTTTTGCCGTTATCTCTCGCTCGGGAGAGGGCTTTTTCGAAGTCGTCTTGTTCGACAATCCCTCTCATGAGGAGCACCTGGCGGAGGAGCGCTTCTTCCCGGACGGGCAGCTTTCTCTTCATCCTTGTTGATGCCGCCGCCCTTGCCACCGTCCTTTTCAGTTTTGCTAGGTCGGTAATGGGCTTTGTGAGCACCTCCATTGCTCCGTGCTCCCTGGTCTGCCTTATCATGTCGGAGTCGGCATAGGCGGTGATGATCACGATCTCGATCTCGGGCCACTTGTTCTTGATGATGCGGACGAGGTCGAGCCCACTCATGGTCGGCATCCGGAGGTCAATAAGCATTGCGTCGGGTGAGAGCCTCTCGGCCTCGGTTACGGCTTCCGAGCCGTTCCGGGCGAGCTTTACGCGGTAGCCTTCCCTTTCCAGGATGCGGCTTACGGTCATGCGGATGATTCCGGCGTCATCCACTACGATCACTTGCGGCGGCCTAATGTGGTTTTCTCTTTTCATCTTTCTTTCTCCCTGCTGTTACTTGTTTCCGCCCTCGGCGAAGAGAGAGTCGAGCTCCGGCTCTTGGCGGCGCTTGCTTTCTTGCTTGTCGTTCTGAGCTTCTTTTACCGAGCGATGGTCCGCGGCGGCTTCCGGGGGCAACACCAGGCAGACCGAGGTCCCTTCTTCAGTGGAGGCTACGGTGATTTTTCCTCCGTGCTCCCGGACGATGCGGTAGGACACGGAGAGCCCGAGTCCTGTGCCCTGCCCTTCCGGCTTGGTGGTGAAGAAGGGGTCAAATATTTTGTCTTCTATCTCTTGGGGGATGCCTTCTCCATGGTCGGCGATCTCGATGGATATGGTCCGGTCCTCGTTGCGGCGGGCGCGCAGATGGACGGTGTCTCCTTTGCCGCTCGCCTGCACTGCGTTAATCACCAGGTTCATAATCACCTGCTTGATCTGGTGCTGGTTCACGACCAGGTAGGGAAAGTCGCCTGGTATGTTTTTGTCAAGCTGTACGTTCTTCTTGCGGAAGGTATGGCCGATAAGGGTGAGCACTTCCTCCACCATTTGGGGCAGAGAGGTCATATCTTTTTGTTGCCGCTCGTTCCCGCGGGAGAAGCTGAGCAGGTTCTTGACAATCTCGGAGCAATGGAGGGCCGCGTTCTGGATGGTTTCCAGGTCTTCCTTTAGTTGCTTGTCCTCGACAGAGTCGGCCAGCAGGAGCTGAGTAATGCCCAGTATTCCACCCAGGGGGTTGTTGATCTCGTGGGCCACGCCTCCGGCGAGCACCCCCAGGGAGGCCATCTTTTCGCTCTGTATGAGCTGGTCCTGGGTCTCCCGGAGGTCCCGGGTTCTTTCTTCCACCTTCTGCTCCAGCCTGGTGTTCCAGTTTTTCAGCGACCGGTTCTGCTCCTGTATGGTCCGGAACATCTTTTTGTTCTCATGCTCGAGCCACCACTTGTTGAGCCCTTCCCTGATGGTGTTCTTCAGGTCTTCGTCGCTCCAGGGCTTGGACAGGAACCGATAGATCTGGACCCGGTTTATGGCGTCCTCCGCGGCCTGGAGGTCCGAGTAGCCGGTGAGTATGATCCTGATGGTGTCCGGGCTTATTTCCCGGGCGCTTTCCAGGAGCTGGATACCGGAGATGCCCGGCATGCGCTGATCGGAAATGATCATGTTCACGTAGTTTTCCCGGATGTACTCGAGGGCCTCCTCACCGCTCTCCGCGGTGACGATCTTGTAAGGTTCGGGACGAAGAATCCTTTTCAGTGATCGGAGCACGTTGGCCTCATCGTCCACCATGAGCACGGTCATGGTTTCGAGCACTTCTTCCGGGACCTTGCAGTTGGATGTGTTAACCATGGTTTCTTTCCTTTACGGAGTTATTTTTTTGCCCCTCGCTCGGCGAGTGGTTCTCTTTTGCCTCGCTTACGGAGCAGACCAGTCCGTCGGGCTCGCCGTGCTCGTCGGTAATGACCAGGCCGGTGAGCGCCACCTGGAACTTTTTCCCTTCCTTGTTCACCGCCCGGGCCCGGACCATTTGCAGGGACACGCTTTCCAGCTTTTCCTTTTCCGGCCCGGTGAGCACTTTCAGTATCCGTGATTGGACAAGGCGGTTTATGTTTACTCCGTGCAGGTGGTCAGGGCCCGGATACCCCAACAGGTTGGCCATGTGCTGGTTGGCCAGCTCGATCCTGCCGTCTCCCCGGACCAGTACCACCCCCTCCGGCTTCAGGCCGATAAAGGTCTGGAACAGCTTGCGGAAACGCTCCGCCTCCCGCTTTACGGACAGGTCTTTTACGACAAGACGCAGCATTTTTTCTTCGTCCTCCCAAGCGGCCGGGCAGAGCCGGAGCTCAGCCGGAAAGCTCGGCCCCTCCCCGCGGAGCAGTCGGGCGGAGAAGCGGCAGCCGACCCTTTCCGCAACGCAGTCTTCCATGGTCCGGAGGGCCTCCTTCCGGTCGTCCGGATGGATGAGATCGAGCACGGACCTGCCGGTGATTTTGTCTTTTCCGTCGCAACCGAACAGCCGCATCCCCGAGTGGTTTAAGTATGTTACCCGGAGGTTACCGTCGCACTCGATGACTGCGTCTGAGATCAGGGAAAAGAGGTTGTCCCTGGAGAGCCGCGGTTCGGGGTTTTCCTGGTTTGCGTCAGGTCTTTTTTCCTGCACGTGCACGACAAACCCCATGGCCTTTGCTTTTTCGTCGAACAGGGGATGGACCATGGCCCTTATGGCCAATTTTTCCCCCCGGCTGTTTATGAGGGCCCCTTCAAATGCGTGAAGCCCGCTGGGGTCTTCGTCCCTGATCATGGTCCGGAGGGCCTGTCGGGCGGGCCCGTCCAGGAAGTCGGCCAGGTGCCTTCCGGTCAGCTCTTCGACAGGCATACCGGTGAGGCCTATGAGGGCCTCGTTGGTGTCTATTATGGCGCCGTCCCGGTCGAGCACGTAGACCGCTGATGTTTCCTCCCTGAAGCCCGCTGCCTTCAGGCCTGAGTTGGGGGGCTCTTTCATTGCGGAGTCAATAATTTGATGCAGAGCCGAGTTCATGTTCCTGTTCCTTTTCCGGTAATTGTGTCATTTTATCATCCTGGCTCAGGGGGAGCTTCAGGGTAAAGGTTGATCCTTCCCCCGGCGTGCTTTCGATCTCTATACTGCCGCCGTGCTTTTGCATGATGCTGTAGCTTATGGAAAGGCCGAGTCCGGTGCCTTTTCCCACTTCCTTGGAGGTGTAGAAGGGGTCGAAAATTTTGGGGAGGGCGTCGGGTTCTATTCCTTCGCCGTCGTCCTCGATCTGCACGTTGGCAAAGCCGTCTTTCTGGAAGGTCCTGAGGGTTATCTTTCCCCTCTCGGTAATGGCCTGGGAGGCGTTCACCAGTATGTTCATAAAGACCTGTTTGAGCTCCTGGGGGTAACACTCGATCATGGGCAGGCTTCCGTACTCCTTCACGACTTGGGCCTTGTACTTGAGCTCGTTCCAGACGATGTTCAAGGTGCTGTCCAGGGCCTCGTGGATGTCCGTTTTCTGGGTGGTCCTGGACTCGGGGTGGGAGAACTCTTTTAAGTTCTTTACTATATAGGAGACCCTTTCGGTGCCCTCGATGGACTCTGCTATCATGTCCTCCAGGTCCTTTAACATCTCTTCCAACTGAAGGGACTCCTCGATCTCTCTTATTTTTTCGTTCGCCTTTTTCAGCTCTTCTAGTCCCGCTTCTTCGTCCACTTTGCGGCAGAGGTTTCGGTACTCGGTGATGAGCTGGTTGAGTTCCTTCCGGTAGGTTTTCAAGAGGTTCAGGTTGGAGTTTACGTACCCCATGGGGTTGTTGATCTCGTGTGCCACCCCTGCTGCGAGCTGTCCGATGGATGCCATCTTTTCGCTCTGGAGTAGCTGGATGGACGCCTGCTCGAGCTCCTGGTTCTTGCGGACCAGCTCGCTGTTCTTCTCCTGGATGACGTCGCGCAGTTTCTGCTTGGCCACTCCCACGGCGAGCTCGTTTGCCACCTGGCTATTCCGGTTCAAGGGTCCGCCAGACCAGTGTAGACCATTCCATGTGATGCAAGGCTTTATGGACAACATATCCGATGACAAAATCG
>JAWOBU010000062.1:0-7233 GCA_046484135.1 bacterium | reverse complement strand
GTCCAAGGGGTATCGCCAGCGGGTGGGCCTTGCCCAGGCGCTTATTCACGACCCGGACCTTATTATCCTGGACGAGCCCACCTCGGGGCTGGACCCGCTGCAAATCCGGGAGATCAGGTCGCTTATCAAGGAGCTCGGCAAGGAGAAGACAGTAATACTTTCCACCCACATCCTTGCGGAGGTCGAAGCATCTTGCGACCGGATCATCCTGATCCACCGGGGCTCGATCATAGCGGACGACGCCATGGAGTCGGTGATCCAGCGCGCCGGGGGGGACAAGCCTTCCCTGGAGAACGCCTTTGTTAAAATGATAGATGAAGCGGAGAGCGCGGCTGCCGAGGATGAGGATGAAGAGTAACCTGCGGCCGCGTAAACAGGGATTTGTTCAAGGAGTCGAAAGATGAGCCGAGTGTGGGCCGTATTTAAGAAGGAGTTTACGAGCTACTGGAACTCCCTGATCGCCTACTTTTTTCTTTTTATCTTTCTGATCGTGGTCAACATGTTTTTCATCTGGTTCTCGTTTATTCCTTCGGAAGTGGCGGTTATGAGGGACTACTTCAACCTTATTATTCCCGCGATGTGGCTTTTCATACCCGCGGTTACCATGCGGAGCTGGTCGGACGAGAAGCGGCTTGGCACGCAGGAGCTTCTGATGACCATGCCGCTCCGGGACATCGAGGCGGTAGGGGGCAAGTTCCTTGCCGCTTTCGCGTTTTTGCTGATTACTTTGTTTCTTTCTTTTGTGAGCATTCCCACGGCTGTGGCGGTGGCGGGCGGTCCGGACTGGGGCCCGATCTTCGGCGGATATCTGGGTCTTCTTTTACTGGGCTCTTGCTTTATCGCGATCGGTCTTGCCGTGTCGAGCCTGACCGAGCACCAGTTCATTTCTTTTATCATAAGCAGCATCATCTGCCTTGCCCTGCTCCTGGTTTCCGAGCTTCTGCAGCGCGCTCCCTTGCCGGCGGAGGTTGTCGAGTTCGTGAGCTGGCTGGACGCGGGGGACCACTTCGAGCCGCTCGGCAAGGGGCTTATCCGGCTTCGGGACATGGTATATTTCTTCTCCATCATCGCTTTCTTCGTGGTAACCAATTACCTGGCGGTAACGAGCCGCCGCTGGAAGTGAGAAAGGAGCTCTTTCATGGCGTCTACGGAAAAACGGAGAAGGTCATACCGGGTGGGAGCCTGGGCGCTTCTCCTTGCAGTAATCGGCATCATCTTTATAGCCAACTTCGCTTCCTATCATACTTACGCCCGGCTGGACCTGACCGAAGGGAACCTCTACACCTTGAGCGATTCTACCCGGAACATCATCGAGGACCTCCCGGACGTGGTAACCATAGAGGCGGTGTACAGCTCGAATATGCCCACTGAGCTGTCCCTCCGGGTGCGGCAGGTGAAGGACCTTTTAAGGGAGTACGGCAACTATGGGGGAGACAACTTAAAGGTCAAGTTTCTGGACCCGGCCGGCGACCCGGAGCTCCAAAGCCAGTTGCGGCAGCAGGGGATCCAGCCGTTCGTGCTTCCCATGCAGGGGCTGGACGAAAGGGTGGACGTAAAGATTTACGCCTCCATTTTGGTGAAGTACCTGGACAAGGAGCCGGAGGTCATCCGGCAGGCGTTGAACATCGAGACCCTCGAGTATCAACTGACCAACTCCATCAACCGGCTGGTGGCCGAGGGAAAGACAAAAGTCGGCATCGTAAACCCCGGCGGGAAAAGGAAGCTCAACCAGGAGTTCGGCACTTTCTACCAGTCCCTTAAGGAGCGCTTCCAGGTGGAAGAGGTGGACACCCAGACCGGGCCCGTAAGCGATGACATCGAGACCCTACTGGTTATCGGTCCCCGCGCCCTGACCGAGCGCGACCTGTACGAGATAGACCAGCATCTTATGCAGGGCAAGAACCTGATGGTGCTCGACGAAGGGGTAAACATCTTTTTTGACCGGAACGAGATGGGCATGGTCTGGCCCAGGCAGGCGTTCCCCAAAAAAGGCGGCCCGGGCTCGATTTCCGCCATGCTCGAGCATTACGGGGTCAAGCGAAACGCTGACATCGTGCAGTCCGAACACTGCGCCAACTACCCGCTCGTGCCCAATACCGATATCGGCACCAGCTATCCTCCTTTCCCCATCCTGGACATGAGGGAAGGCAAGCAGACCGAGCACGTGATAACCAGCGGGCTTTTATACCTCACCTTTGCATGGCCGAGCTCTCTCGAGGTGGTAAAAGGCGGCACAGTAGAGGCGGACAATACCCTCGAGGCGAAAAAGCTGGTCCGGACCACGGAGAACGCCTGGTCCCAGTCCGGCCGGCAGCTCATGGTGAACCCGCGCCAGGTGCCGAAATCACCGCTGCCCATGCCGGGACAGGAGAAGAGCAAGAAGACCCTGGCAGTGCTCTTGAGCGGAAAGTTCCCGAGCTATTTCAAGGACAAAGAAGTCCCGCCCCTGGAAGGGTCCACCGCTAAAGCCGAAGCCGGAGAGACCCGGAAGGAAAGCCCGGACACGCACCTTATGGTTATCGGCAACTCCTACTTTGTCTCCGAGATGAGCCCGGTAGACATCTCCCACAACGTGGACTTTGTTACCGGCGCAGTCGAGTGGCTCATGGGCGGAGACATGCTGTCCGATATCAAGAAGCGGGCCAGCGCCACCCGGCCGTTCTCGGAAGACCTGGACACGGCGGACATGTTGCTTATCTCCTTGGTGCTTCCCCTGGCCGGGCCGTTTCTGGTGGTCCTGCTCGGTATCGTCCGGTTTTCCATCCGGGCCGGCAAGAAAAGAAGATTCATAGAGAGTAGGCAATCATGAAACCGAAAACTTCATGGACGCTATTTGCGGTAGTGGCGATTATCGTCGGGCTGGTACTGGCTTACCAGTACTGGTACAAGCCCGCCCAGGAAGAAAAGGAGATTGAAGAGTCGGTCTTCTTTCCCGATCTCGACCCGGAAAAGGCGGACCGGATCGAGATCAAGAAGGGAAGCACCGCCACTGTCCTGGCAGCGGACGGCGGGACCGCCTGGAAGGTGGAAACACAAGAGGGATACCCGGCGGACTCGGTAACGGTAAACAAGGCCCTCGAGATGATCGAGCGCCTCAAGCGGGACTCGCCGGCTTCGACGAACCCCGATAACTTCGAGAAGCTGGGCGTTACCGAAGACAAGGGCCTGCACGTCAAGGTAAGCGAGGGCGGCAAGGTTGTGGCCGAGCTCTTAGCCGGGAAGCGCGGTGAGGCCCCCTCGACCACGTTTGCGAGGATGCCGGGCGAGGACACGGCTTACCTGGTTAATGAAGGACTTAACTCCGCCTTGGACAAGGACGAGTGGAGAGACCTTATGGTCTTTGCCGTGGAGCCGGAGGATGTAGAAAAGATAGAAACGGCAAGGTTTGCAAAGCCGGCAGAGGGAGACACCGCAGCCCGGCCGGGCAAGAGGCTCACCCTTAGGCGCGCAGGCAAAGAAGAAGCTGAGGGCCAAGAAAAAGAAGCCGAAGGCAAGGGCCAGACCGATTGGGAGGTCGTCTCGGGAGACACGGTCAAAGAGAGCGAAAAAGGCAAGGTAAAAAGCGTGGTCCGGAACCTGTGCCGGCTCAAGGCCTCGGAGTTCGCCGACTCTGTTTCGTCGGAAGATGCCGGGCTCGAAGACCCGCTCGGCAAGATCGTGCTTCACATGAAGGAAGGCAGCCCCATGGTCCTGCTGGTGGGAAAAAAGGACGGCTCGCGCTACTTTGTAAAACGTGAAGACTCGGACCTTATAATGAAAGCGCCCGCCTATGCCGTTGACCGGGCCTTTGACGCGGACGAAAAGGAAAAAAAGCCCGATTCCTCCTCCATGCTGCCTCCGCCGGACCTGAAAAAAGGCAAAAGGCCCCGGATGCCGAACATGCCAATGCCCGGCCGTGCGGGCGGAGAACCCCCGCCCCCACCGGAAAAATAGTAGTGAAAGGACACCGGATGGAAGTTAAGACCTTTGCAGTGGCAGGCGCTGGGCAGATGGGCAACGGAATCGCCCAGGTAGCGGCAGAGGCCGGCTTTTCCGTGCTTATGAGCGACATAAGCATGGAGCTCGCTGAGAAAGGCAAGGAAGCCATATCCCGGAACCTTGACCGCAAGGTGAAAAAGGAAAAAATAAGCGAAGCCCGGAAAGCAGAGACCTTGGACCGCATCAGGCTTTTAGATTCCCTGGCCGGGTTTTCGGAATCGGACTTTGTAGTGGAAGCGGCCACTGAAAAGGAAGCGTTAAAGCTCGACATCTTTAAACATTTGGACGAAGTCTGCCGGCCCGGCATCGTCCTTTCCACAAATACTTCCAGCATCTCTATAACCAGGATCGCCGCAGCCACCTCGCGGCCGGAAAAGGTCATCGGCATGCACTTTATGAACCCGGTGCCGGTGATGAAGCTGGTCGAGGTCATAAAGGGACTGGCCACTGACGAAGAGACCCTGCAGCTTACCTGGTCGCTGGCTGAGAGCATGGGCAAAAAACCGGTGGAAGCCAACGACTACCCCGGCTTTATCGCGAACCGCATCCTTATGCCCATGATCAACGAGGCGGTTTACGCGCTCATGGAAGGCGTGGGGAGCGTCGAGGCAGTGGACCAGGTAATGAAGCTGGGAATGAACCATCCCATGGGTCCGCTCACCCTGGCGGACCTGATCGGACTCGATACCTGCCTGTCCATACTGGAAGTTCTCCATCAAGGGCTTGGAGACCCCAAGTACCGGCCCTGCCCGCTCCTCGTCAAATACGTGGACGCAGGCTGGCTCGGCAAGAAAACCGGCCGGGGGTTTTACAGCTACGAAAGCTCATGAAAAACCATAACGCCGCAATAATAATATCATGACGAGCTACGAGGAATTCCGGCGGGAAAAAGAGAATTACATCACCCTGAAAAAGGAAGTGGATCGCGTTTGCCGGGAGGCCATGGAAGGCGACGTCCGGGACGAGGCCGACCTGGAAGCGAGGATCGAAAAGGTCCGCGAACTCTGCCGGAAGCTCCTGCCCGACCGCGTCCACCTGTTCGACCGCGTCTACCAGAGCCGCATCCGCAGGCTCTGGCAACAGTTCGGCAAGGCGGAGAGCGGCTGAGAAATCCCTTCCCATCGCACGCTGCCATCAAAACATTCCCCCTTATAAAGACTGCTTCGGGAACAGAAAAAAGTGATCATTTCTTTTTCGACTTTGGAAGATAAAGATTTTGGTCTTGACATGGGAACAAAGGATGGTTAACATTGTGTTAACAAACGTCGGCGGAAATTGGTAATTAATTATTGTATTTGGTGCAGGAGGAGCAGGCATGAAAAGGTATGAAAAGGTATGAAAAATTCGGTGTCGGCAAGGGGCCGAAGAACCCCTTAAACATTTCCTTCAAAGGAGTTATGAATGGTGCCGTCAAAGCTCGAAAAGCAGGAGGCAAGGAGTTATTTAGATTAATTTCTTAGTTCTTCAGGTAGATTACGTATTACCGATCATGCGAAAGAAAGCATGGAGAAGCGTAATTTCAATGCACAAGATGTCCTACATATCATTAAGCGAGGCCAGATAAAAGAAATATCCTATAATGAAACATTCGAGAACTGGCAAATTGAAATCCACGGAGAAGACCTTGAAGGGGACGAACTCACCCTTCAGGTGGGATTGGATATTGACGAAAAGGCCATCATCCTTATCACCGGTTACTGAAGACGAAACAAAGCTCGCTAAAGCCACACAAAAGAAAGAGCGTGATAACCATGCGTTGTTATAATTGCGGCAAGACTTTGAAGAAGAAGACCGGCAGGTACCATTACACTGAATCCGGACTGCCCAACGTTTACCTTGACGGGATCACGATTTATTATTGCTCCTGCGGAGAAGTGATGCCGGAGATACCCTGCATTGAGGAGTTGCACGAGCGGCTGGCGAGGGACATTGCGGAGAACTCTCCCCGCTTGACCGGGCCGGAAATCCGGTTTCTGCGAAAGCACCTTGAGCTCAAGCCCGTTGATTTCGCCAAGCTCCTGGGAGTGTCCAAGGTCACGGTCTCGAGATGGGAGCATAACAAGGTCAAGATAGATAAAGCTTATGAAGGAATAATCCGGGCGCTGGTTAAAAGCAAAGAGTTCCGCTCCGTACTGGAGAACGTAACCGAAAAGCGACAGTCCGGCGGCTCCCACCGCTATGTCATAGACGCCAAGTCCCTTGTCCTCTCCTGTGCTTAGCTTATGAGACGGACCTTGATCGCCTTTGTTGCAAGGATGTCAAATTGGCACAAAGCTGTCGTCCGGCCGCGCGGACATCCGGTAGCTGGCAATGCGTTTCCTGTCCATGTGCATAGTCTACTAATTTGTCCCGTTCCTGTCCATTATAGATAGATTGAGGCAGTATGAAACCTCAATGAAATTATTTCCCCTCGGGCCTCATGTCCACTCCACAGAAGCTGCAACAAGTACGAGCGGCTTTAGCCGCGAAGGAAGCCGTTATTTTATCTTGGCCGGATACCTCCACCCGCCAAAGACCTCTTCCAGCTTCTTTGCCGCGGCCAGAGTCAAGTGGTCGCCGAACCTGCGGGAGACCACCTGTACGGATACCGGGACCCCGTCCGGGCGATGGAACACGGGGATGATGGTGGCCGGGAATCCCAGGATGTTGATAACGCCCGAGTAGCCGATGCCCGAGAAATTTAGCCAGATGCGGGAATGCCTGGGGGCGGGCACGGGAAACACCGGGCAGATCAGAACCCCGTTATCCCCGAGCTTCTCCTCGATCATCTCCCTCATGCGGTCGGCCTCCCCGAGGAGGTTCTGGTTTCTCTTTTTCAAAAGCTGGCCCGGCTTCTCGATAAGCGCGGCGCCCAGTCCCGGCAGGGTCAGCTTGGATTGCCGAGCTATAAACTTCAAAAGCTCCTTGCCGAGCGGCACCGGCTCTCCGTCTCCAAGGCTTTTGGCCAGCGGGTCCGGGTTCTGGGCCATGCCCGCCTGCCAGATTGCCAGGCTGTCCTCCATGCCCTCCGGACGCCAGTGCTCGACCGGTACACCCGCAGAAGCCAGCGCGCCCGCGGCCATGCTCACCGCCCGCCTGACCTCCGGGTTCGGGCGGGACTCGCCGTTGTAATCGAAGAAGAAAGCCTTAAGCGAGCTTATGTCAACGCTCTCCGGGTCCGTCCATTCCGACTCCACTGTAACCGGGTCCTTGCCGTCCGGACCCATGAGCAGGGGCATGAGGTATGCCAGGTCCTCGACCTTCCGGCAGATGGGC
>JAWOBU010000122.1:0-43484 GCA_046484135.1 bacterium | reverse complement strand
GGCAAACATACAACTCTCTCTCAAATGGATTGAACCACTCACCCACCATAATAGCCCATCCTCGGCCATTGACCAGCCCACAACTCGGCCATCCGGATAGCCCACACAACTCGTTGTGTGGGCAGACTCACGAAGTGGGTCTGCCCACACAACGAGTTGTGTGGGCTATCCGGATGGCCGAGTTGTGGGCTGGTCAATGGCCGAGGATGGGCTATTATGGTGGCTGAGTGGTTCAATCCATTTGACAGAGAGTTGTATGTTCGCCGATTGGAAACAAATATAAATGTCCTGCTTGCCGGAGACGCTTATGGAGGGACTGACCGGTTATAAAAAACGGGGGAACTTCACGCCGGAAAACCCCTTTGCAAATCCGGAAGCACCGTGATAGCATTCTTTTACATGGTCGGGATACCCCAAAGCGGTTCCTATAACGGCCCGGAAAAGCCTGCCTCTGCCCGGGCTTCGCAGAATGCCGGCCGGAAATCCCCCATACCAAGCCTGGAATGGCACCTGACCGACGTGTGCAACTACCGGTGCGAGTATTGCTGCGAGAGGCAGTTCGACCCCTCTCGGACCCATGACGGCATGATGCCGGACGACCTGGTACAACGGGTTCTGGAGACTACAAAAACACTGCCGGGAACATGGCATGCCAAGTTCGCCAGCGGCGAGCCCACTCTACATCCGCGCTTTTTCGAGGCCGCGGCAAGTTTGTGCGAGCAGGGCCACCAAGTGGCCTTGACCACCAACTTCTCCATGAACAAGAAAAAGCAGGCCGAGCTGGTGGAAAAATGCGGAGACAAACTCGACTTCGTAACAGCGAGCCTGCACCTTTCCCAGACCGACGCGGACGACTTCGTGGACCGGGTCCAAAATTTCCAGTCCATCAAAAGCCCGGCCACCAGCCTTTCCGTAAACACGGTCATGCTTCCCGAAAAGTTCGATGAGTTGAAACAGCTCTATGAAAAGCTGACCTCCCTCGGCATAGAAATGAACTTCCAGGTGCTGAAGGCACAGGACGGTTTTCAGCGTTATCCGGAGCACATAGAGCAGTACATTAAAGACAAAGTCATAAAAGCTACCAATCTGTTAAGAGACAGGAACCTGTACGGAAGGTACTGTCATACCGGCGAGCTGTTTTTCATTATCAAGCCGGACGGCGATTGCCTGCGCTGTTACAGCCAGCGGCCACTCTGGAACTACCTGGGATCAATAAAAAAGGGCACCTTCTGCCGCTATGAGGCCCCCCGGCCCTGTCTGTCCAGGTATTGTAATTGCCTCCTGCCGGCCAACCGCGGCATGATCGAGTATGACCAGCCTTCCACCAGGGCGGCGCGGGCCGCCCACATGCTCCGGGCCTCTGCCAAGGGCTGGCGCTTCGATTTGAAAAACCGGATGAAAAATTGAATCCGGCTGAAGGATGCCCTGTATTGTATACGTTTTAAAGCAACTTTGCGTGTTATCTTCTTTGTGTGAAATAAACCTTAATTCGGAAGATATCGTGTTACGGAGAACGTTTATACATGAACGAACAAGACTCCACCCCCTTGGTCTCGGTAATAATACCCGCTTATAACGAGGCAGAAACGCTCCCGGAGCTGATCTCCTCTCTGCGCGGGCAGGACTACCCCCCGGACAAAATCGAGATACTGATTGTTGACAACAACTCCACCGACAATACGGAAGAGATCATCCGCGGGCAAGGGCTCACCTACCTGTGCGAAAAGACCCCCTCTAACTCCTATGCCGCCCGCAACCGGGGGATAGAAAACTCGAACGGAGAAGTGCTCGCCTTTACGGACGGCGACTGCCGGGTGGACCGCGAGTGGATAAAACAGGGGGTGAAATGCCTCCGGGAAAATGACGCCGACATGGCCGCCGGCCACTCCGTATACGAGGTGCCGGAAAAAAGTATAAGCGGGAGGTACAGCCGGAGCAGCTTCGGAAGACAAAAGCTCATGGTAGAATCCATTGGGGGCTGCGCCACCAACAACCTGTTCATGACCAGAAAAGTTGTGGAGAAAATGGGCGGGTTTGATCAGAGGTTCAATTATGGAGGAGACACTCACTACACCTCTCGCGCAAGCGCGAATGGCTTTAGAATGGTCTACTGTCCGAACACGAGAATCTATCATGCCGCCCACGCCGGCCTTAAAGAAATCTCCAAGAAATGGTGGAGATACGGCTTTGCCAGCTCACTGAAAGTCTTCTACGCCGGGCAAGACGGATACGCCTTCAAACAATGGAGATGGTACGTGCCGGGAATGAGAAGGCTATGGGAGTTCCGGCAAGACGAGAGACTTGGCAATTTGGAAACATTCAAGGCCTTCTTCATCGTCTGGATGACCAAGCTGGCCTACGTTAAAGGCTCCTATGAAGGCTATCAAAACTGCCGGAAACCTTGACCCCCTCTTTTTTTTCTTTCCAAAAAGTCCGCACATCCGGAGACTTAGACTAATTATCTAAAACTTACTTTAACTTTTTCCTTGACAAACCCGCTAAAATTTTGTATAAAAGACCTATAATTTAATACAATTAATATTAATTATTGCATGTAAGTCGGCAAAAATTCGGAGAGGAGATCAGAAGATTAAAAGATCACTGCAAAGGAAAGCGGCAACAAAGGCAGTATAAAGGAATCCATCAGGTTTGTCCGCCAGGGTCCAGGCGGAAGCGGAGTTGACATGCGGAGCGGAACATGCTGGGCTGAGCGGAGCGGAATCGGAAGCGGAAGCGGATTCGGGGGACGGCGCTGATCGTGGACCCTGGCGAATGAGCCTGATGGACTGACCCAAAACCGGACAGGAACAGGACCGGAAACCAACCACCCTCCTCACTCTTGTCCAAAACAGATTTTTATTTCACGCAGAGGCGCAAGCCGCAAAGGCAAGACAAAGAAACTTGCGCCTTCGCGATACTTTATGGAAAACGTCTGCCGGTGGCGCTTTTCAAGGGACCTCGATTCCGGAAAAGCCCGGCTTCGCCGGACCACTACTTTGGTCTTGTCTTTTCCCATTAAATTCAAAAGAAATTCCTTCTGCTCTGCGTCTTGCGCCTCTGCGTGATACAATTGTTTGCCTCTGTCTTATATTTTGGACATCAGTATTGGATCCTCCTCATGAATAACGACCTCAGGGCAACGGCAAGACCGAGCGCCGGAACTGACTGCGGACTCGCGATCGGTGTCTGCCTTCTCCCTCTTCCCCCCTGGAAGCACCAAAACAGATAAACGCATCTTTTGTTATCCTCCGGCCATAAAATATGTCGAACCGAAAGAAAGAAAAAGGCCACTTGATGGGGCACGGTTTTTCATGCTTGCCGGAATAGCAGGGGCCAGAGAAAACCGGCTTTCTTATCAAGAAAATTTGATTTTTTCCTTGCATTTTCCGAAAAAGTGACTAAGATGCTTGGTGTAGTTAGCACTCTTATGGCTAGACTGCTAATGACGGCCTTACATAAAACCAAGGAATATTTCGGTAGAAAGGAGAAAAGAGAAGATGAAAGTGAAGCCTTTGCAGGACCGGGTTCTGGTGAAAAGGGTTGAAGTGGAAGAGAAGACACCGGGCGGTATCATCATTCCTGACACAGCCAAGGAGAAGCCTCAGAAGGGCGAGGTCGTAGCGGTAGGTCCGGGCAAGACCACGGAGAGCGGCAAGACGCTCGAGCTGGACGTTAAAGCCGGCGACATTGTTCTGTTCCACAAGTTCGCGGGCACTGACATGGAGATCGGCGGCGAAGAGCACCTTTTGATGCGGGAAGAGGACATCCTGGCGGTAGTGGAAGAGTCGGGATCGAAGTCGAAGAAGAAAAAGTAAGAAAGAGGGGAGGAGACAGTCATGGCAAAGGATATCAAGTATTACGAGAATGCACGGTCCCGGATGCTCTCCGGGCTTAACCAGCTTGCGGACGCGGTCAAGGTAACGCTTGGTCCGCGGGGGCGCAACGTCATAATCGAGAAGAGCTTTGGTTCGCCCACTGTAACCAAGGACGGCGTCACGGTCGCGAAAGAGATCGAGTTGGAGGACAAGTTCGAGAACATGGGCGCCCAGATGGTGCGCGAAGTGGCGTCCAAGACCTCGGACGTGGCGGGCGACGGCACCACCACCGCGACCGTGCTGGCCCAGGCCATCTACCGGGAAGGGTCCAAGATCACCGCGGCGGGCCACAACCCCATGGCGGTCAAGCGCGGCATAGACAAGGCAGTCGAGGCCGTGGTCGAAGAGCTCAAAAAGCTGTCCAACCCCACCAAGGACAGGAACGAGATCGCCCAGGTAGGCAGCATCTCGGCCAATAACGACCCCGAGATCGGCAACATCATCGCCGAGGCCATGGACAAGGTGGGCAAAGAGGGGGTCATCACGGTGGAGGAGGCCAAGGGCCTCGATACCACCCTGGACGTAGTGGAAGGCATGCAGTTCGACCGCGGATATCTCTCTCCCTACTTTGTAACGGACGCGGAGCGGATGGAGGCGGTACTGGAGGACGCTTACGTGCTTCTGCACGAGAAGAAGATTTCCAACATGAAGGACCTCTTGCCGCTCCTGGAGTCGGTGGCCCGGTCCGGCAAGCCGCTTTTGATCATATCCGAGGACATCGAGGGCGAGGCCCTGGCGACCCTGGTGGTGAACCGGCTGCGGGGGACTCTCCAGGTATGCGCGGTCAAGGCCCCCGGGTTCGGCGAGCGCAGGAAGGCCATGCTCGAGGACATCGCCATCCTGACCAACGGCCAGGTCATCAGCGAAGACTTGGGCATGAAGCTCGAAAACGTGCAGATAGACGACCTGGGCCAGGCGAAAAGGATCGTGATTGACCGGGACAACACCACCATCGTGGGCGGCAAAGGGACCAAGGACGACATCAACGGCAGGATCAAGCAAATCCGGGCCCAGATCGAGGAGACCACCTCCGACTATGACCGGGAGAAGCTACAGGAAAGGCTGGCCAAGCTGGTCGGCGGAGTCGCGGTCATTAACGTGGGAGCGGCCACTGAAAGCGAGATGAAAGAGAAAAAGGCCCGCGTCGAGGACGCCATGAACGCCACCAAGGCGGCAGTGGAAGAAGGCGTGGTACCCGGCGGCGGCGTGTCCTATGTGCGGGCTTTGAAGGCCCTCGAAAAGCTGGAAGTGGGAGAGAACGAAGGGTTCGGCGTAAACATAGTGAAGAAGGCGCTGGTGGAGCCGCTCCGCTGGATCGCCATGAACGCGGGCCTGGACGGGTCCATCGTGGTCGAGAAGGTCAAGGAAGCCAAGGGAGCAAACGGGTTTAACGCCCAGACCCTCGAGTACGAAGACCTGGTCAAAGCAGGAGTCATAGACCCCACCAAGGTGGTCAGGATCGCGCTCCAGAACGCGGCCTCTGTGGCAAGCCTCATGCTTACCACCGAGTGCATGGTAGCAGACCTACCCGAGAAGAAAGGCGGAGGTGCAGGTGCAGGCATGCCCCCCGGAGGTATGGGAGGCATGGGAGGAATGGGAGGAATGGGCGGTATGCCGATGATGTAAGAAGCCAGTTTCTCCTGACAGCCAAGATGAAACTAAAAAGGGCGGGGCCTGATGCCTCGCCCTTTTATGTGTTAAACAGCGCTGGCAGGATCGCGGCCGAGGAAGGGACAAAATCCGGTGAAATCCGCGATGAGATTGAACTGGATGAATTCGTGATCATGCCGAATCATTTCCACGCCATCGTCATCATCCGCAATGCAGATGAATTGAATCGCATCCGTGCATATATTGCCGATAATCCGTTGAAATGGACCTTGGACCGTGAGAACGCGAAAATTGACCGGCAAAAAGGGCAGCCACAGGAGCGCTAAGCCTCTTAAGCTCAAATAAGCTCTTCCATCTTACGTTGCGCCGTGGCGTTTAAAGCGCCTCAGCGCCTGTTATGTCCTTTAACAAAAAACGGCGCCCCGGGCCGGGGGGAGGGTCCGGGGCGCCCACCTGTACCTGTTTGCGCCTCAGTAAACGTAAAGGCCGTCGTAAAAGTAATCGAGGGTAACGTCCGAGCAGGTGCATTCCTCTCCGAGGTACACATCCACGTCGTACTCCATGTAACAGGCGCTCCCGTACAGGTCCAGGCAATCATAAAACTCGGTGAGGGCGGTGTCCAAAACCGGGTTTATTTCCCGGCCGCTTATGACCTCACCGGCAGGGATGTCCATATAAAGCACGTCCTCGCAACCGTAGTAATCACAAAGGCTGACCCAGACGCTGGTGGTGTAATCGCCCCAGTTGGTTACCGTGTAGTTGAACCGTAGGTCAACAAGGTTATAGTCGTGATCGCCGGAGAAAACCAGGGTGTCCCACGAGCCCACCTCTTCGTACCAGGAGCAGTCAGAACAGCCGCCGCAACCGCAGTCGTCCCCCACCGACAAAGTGTGGAAAGCAGGACCCACCATGTGCCATTCTTCCACCACTGCACAGCCGCCCGAGTCGCAACAGGTGTCATCATCGTCGTCCTCCACCTGGAAACAGCCCGAGAACATGCCAACAAAAAGAACCAGAAAACCCGCTAATATGATATTGATAGAACCTTTCATAACCGACTCCTCCTTTCTCGTCCCCCCGAAGAGAAGACCTTTGTGTTGAATAATGTTGCCTGCTTTTGCCTTTGGCCTCATCCAAATCCTCTTGCCCCTGTAACCAAGCAATCCCGATGCCAACTTCCACCCGGCGCGTCCTCTTTTATAACCTCCCGATAAAACAGGATTTTTCGCGCGGCGCCCCCACCGGCCCGCGCTCAACTTTATGGCCGGCCAGGCCCTCCGGGGCCGATTTTTATAAGTTTCATAATAAAATCAAGAGATTAGAGCCCGCAAGAATAAGCGGCGCAATGGGAAGGATGGATTCCGCATAGAGATCGAAATCTGAAGGCTCTGTCGTGGGTTTTGTTTTTCAGGCGAGAGTTCGGTTTTTCTCAGCCCGGTTCCATGGGGTTCCAGAACTGGGTCCCGCCCTGGAAGCGGCGGAGTTCTTTCAGTAGCTCGACCATGTCCTTTTTGTTTTCTATGAAGTCGAGGTTGTCGGTGTTGATGATGAGCAGGGGGCTTTTGTTGTAGGAGAAGAAGTAGCTGGTATATGCCCGGCAGAGGTCTTCCAGATAGTCTATCTCGATGTTTTTCTCGTAGGGTTTTCCTCTTTTCCTGATTCTCTCCAGGAGCGTTTTGGGGCTTGCCTGCAGAAGGAGCACCATGTCGGGCCTGGTGACACGAAGGTCCAGTATGCGGTAGATTTGCTCGTAGAGCGCGAGCTCGTCGTCGGAGAGGTTTACGGATGCGAAGATGCGGTCCTTGTCCAGCATGTAGTCGGAGACCACTATCTGCTGAAAGAGGTCCGGCTGGGCGAACTCGGTTTGTTTTTTATATCTGGAGAGCAGGAAGTAAAGCTGGGTCTGGAAAGCGTACTCCTCCCTTTTCTGGTAGAACTTCTCCAAAAAAGGGTTTTCCTCTACCGACTCGAGCACGAGCCGGGCGTTGAACTCGCGGGCCAGCATCCTGGCAAGGGAGGTCTTTCCCGCGCCTATTGGTCCTTCAATGGCTATATGACGGTACTTCATCTTTATAAGGAAGGTCCGCGTCTCAATGACAGGAGGAGCAGCTTCCGGAAGAACAGCTCGAACAGCCGGAGCCGCCGGAGCTCGGCACAAAGTTGTCGCCGCTCTTGTGGGCAAAGGCACTCATGAGCTTGGCCACCTTCCGGCTTCCGCAATCCGGGCACTTTACCGGGTCGTCGTCCATCACCAGCTCCTCGAAGTCACAATCGCACCCGGCACAATGAAACTCGTATATCGGCACTTTAGTACACCTCGGTTTTTTTAGGTTCTTCCGGTTTTTGAGTACCTAAAGGAACAGGGCACTTTTTTGAGGGAACCCCTGAAGTTTGTTCACACTCGCCCACAAAACCACCATCAGGATGGCCCACACAACTTGTTGTGTGGGCAGGCACGCAAAGCGCGACTGCAGGCGCTCTGTAACCGGGTTTGCGTCTGTCCTCCGGCCTTGCTCATACCACAAAAGCAAAAGAACACTACGGTACAACCTCGCAGGGTTCTCTCCCATGATCTTCGATCACCCACACAACAAGTTGTGTGGGCCATCCGGGACACTTTCAAGTACCCAAAAACCTGATGATCCTTATTTCAGGCTTCTGAGTTTTTTACCCAGATAGCTTTTGTATTTTAATATAAATCCGATGCCCCTCTGCGTCAATTGATAGGGGCAGTGCCTCTCATGCCGTTCTTGCCAGGCTGAAGCCGGTGAATTCGTGTTTGGGCTCCTCCCACTTCTCCTGCACGTCGGTTACCCGGGCGTGGGGAGGGCCGTGCCTGCACCACTCGACGAACTTCTCGAGCTTTTCACGCGGGCCTTCCGCCACCGTCTCGACGGTCCCTTCCCTGCGGTTTCGCACCCATCCGGTAACTCCCAATGCGTCGGCCTCGTCCTTGGTGCTGTAGCGAAACATCACTCCCTGCACCCGTCCGGATATGATCAAGTGCACGCGCGCGTCAGCCATCTTACTCACCTCCCAGCATCTTAAAAAACTCGTCTTCCGTCATCGTTTTTACACCAAGCTTTCTGGCCTTGTCCAGCTTGGAACCCGCGTCCTTGCCGGCCACCACAAAATCGGTCTTCTTGCTCACCGAGCTCGACACGTGCCCGCCCGCGGCCCGGACCTTTTCCGAGGCCTCCTCCCGCGTCATGCTGTCGAGCCCGCCGGTCAGGACCACCGTCTTGCCGCTGAAGGGAGTTTCCTTCACCTGCTCCGGCAGCTCGCCGGCCGGGTTCACTCCCGCGTCCAGAAGCTCCTCTACCAGCTTCTGGTTCTCTTGCCGGTCAAAAAAGCTCTTGATGGACGAGGCCACCTCGGGTCCGATGCCCTCGATTGCGATGAGCTCATCATAGGATGCGTTCATGATCTTCTCGAGGGAAGAAAACGACCGGGCCAGGAGCCTGGCCACGTGCTCGCCCACGTGCCTTATGCCGAGCGCGAACAGGAACCTGGACAGGGTGGTGTCCTTGCTTTTCTCGATTGCGGAAAGCAGGTTGTCCGAGCTCTTGTCTCCCATGCGTTCCAGCTTTACAAGGTCCTGTTTACGGAGCCGGTACAGGTCGCTGATGGTGCGGATAAGCCCGGCCTCGAAGAACTGCTCGACCAGCTTCTCTCCCAGCCCGTCAATGTTCATGGCCGGCCGGGAGGCATAGTGCTGGATTCTTTCCTTGAGCTGGGCCGGGCAGTTGATGTTGATGCATCGAAGGATGGCCTCCCCTTCCGGCCGCTCCGCCTTTACCCCACACACCGGGCACTTGTCCGGCAGGCGGTAGCGGTTTCGGGAGGCGTGCTTGCCGTCGTCTATGATCTTGACCACCTCGGGGATAACGTCGCCCGCCCGCTGGATCAATACCTTGTCGCCTATGCGCACATCCTTCCGGTCTATCTCGTCCTGGTTATGCAGGGTCGCCCGCTTGACCGTCACTCCGCCTACCTCGACCGGCTCGAGGGACGCGGTGGGAGTCATGGCGCCGGTCCTGCCCACGTTGACGATAATGTCATTGACCCGGGTGGTCTCCTGCCGGGCGGGGAACTTGACGGCAATCGCCCATCGCGGCTCGCGGGAACGCTCGCCCAGCTCGATTTGAGAGGCGATCGAGTTAACCTTGACCACTGCGCCGTCAACCTCGTAGTCCAGGCTGTCGCGATCGTTCACCAGGGACTGGTAGTACCTGATGACCGCTTCCACGTCCTTGCAGAGCTCGAGGCGGGGGTTTACCGGAAGGCCCCATTCCCGGATTCGGGCGAGAATCTTCCAGTGGGTCTCGAGCTTCGGCCCTCCCTCCTGGTGGCCGAGCTGATAGCAGAACACGGCCAGTTGGCGGTTGGCCGCGATCTTGGGATCGAGCTGACGTATGGAGCCGGCGGCCGCGTTCCTGGGGTTTGCGAACGTGGACTCGCCCGACTCCTCCCGATAGGAGTTAAGGTCGCGGAAGGCGGACACCGGCATGAAGACCTCTCCCCGGATTTCCACTACATCGGGGGGCTTTTGAGAGATCAGCCGGGTCGGGACCTGCCGGATGGTCTTGATGTTGCTGGTTACGTCCTCGCCAGTGGTCCCGTCCCCCCGGGTGGCCGCCCATGCCAGGCTGCCTTTCTCATAGACCAGGTTGATGCCGAGGCCGTCTATCTTGGGCTCTGCCACGTACTCGATAGGCTTCGAGGTGCCGAGACCCCGCCGGACCCGGTCGTCGAACTCCCTGAGCTCGTTCTCGTCCATGGCGTTGCCCATGCTGTACATGGGCCGTAGATGCTTTTTCTTCTCAAACTTGTCGAGCGGCTCCGCGCCCACCCTTTGAGTGGGGGAGTCCGGGGTTACGAGCTCGGGATGTTGGCCTTCCAGCTCTTGGAGACTTCTCATCATGCGGTCATACTCGGCGTCGGAGACCTCGGGGTCGTCGTCGCGGTAGTACCTGACGTTGTGATAGTTTATCTTTTCGCGCAGCTCTTCGATTTCCTGTTTTGCGTCCATGAGACTAGCTCGCTCCTTCACCGCCCGAGCTTCCTTCTTCCAGCCGGTCCTCCAACGGAAGCGATAAAAAAGCCGAGAGCTCCCTGCTCCCCTGGCGCGCGTCGGCAAGCTCGCCCGCCATCACCTGGAGCGGCTCCGCCAGCCCCCTCTCCTCGTCGAGCAGGACCTTGAAAACCGTGTTGTACCGAAGCTCCTTGCCTTCGATGACCTCCCTTTCCAGCGCCACCCGGTCATAGTCATCAAGCGGAATCACCGCCTGCCGGTAAGGCAGCACGAACCCGCTCTTTATAACTGCCGTCCGGTTGCGCCGGTCTATCATAAGGTCCTGCCGGAAACCTATTATCATGGCTCCCAGCACCGCCATCACGCCGCCGAAGGGCACGGCAAAGAACCACGGCAAGGGCCTGCCGTGCACAGGCAAAACATCCGCGGGCATGAGCGCTATGTAAATCCCCACGATTATCAACGCTCCGCCGACCAGGAGCTTGAACGATTCGTCCGGTTTCCCGAGCCTGATCAAATCAGGGTCAACCCGGCTCTTCTCGAATACCTCCCGGTCGGCTTTCATGTCCTGAAACCACAGCGCCTGCCTAAGCCGGCATGTCTACGCTCCGGTCCTTTCATTTATGAGCTCGTTCTTCACCCGGCCCAGCTCCTCGGTCAGGACCACCGGATACAGGTGGGGGTTCCGGAGCCGCTTCATCTCGTCCGGCAGCGACTCGATCTGTCCGGCGGCCCGCTTCTTCACCTCGTCCACCGACGGCAATGATTTTATGGCCCTGCCCTTTTCCATGAACTTTTCAAGAAGCGGCTCCGCGCTCTTTGCTTCATAGGTAAAAACCCGGTGGAGCCTCTCGCGGTCCACTGCGCGCACGCTGCCGCTGCACGGTTCTTCTCCTCCTTCATGACAAAGCACGTCCGCCAGGGGATAGCCCTCACCGTTATGGAGCCTTACGACCTTTTTCCGGTCGGGGTCGGTGGTTTTCTCCGGGTTTCCCGCTACCTTGAGCCGGGGCTGCCACTCGCCTTGTTCATGCACCGCCACGATCTTGTAGACCCCTCCCAGGGCGGGGAAGTCCCGGGAGGTGATAAGATGGGTCCCCACTCCCCAGGCGTTTATCTTTGCGCCCTGCCGCTTCAGGTCCGCGATCAGGTCCTCGTCCAGGTCGCTCGATCCCACGATGCGGGGATTTTTGAACCCGGCTTCTTCAAGCTGTTTGTGGGCCTGTTTGGAGAGCCGGGCCAGGTCGCCGGAGTCTATCCTGATGGCGGCCCGGACGTCGGGGTTGGTTTTTCGGAGATCCTCGAACACCTTGATGGCGTTCGGCACTCCGCTTTTCAAAGTGTCGTAGGTGTCCACCAAGAGGAGCGAGGAATCGGGAAATACCCGCGCATACGCCTTGAACGCTTCCAGCTCGGTGTCGTGGCTCATGACCCAGGAATGGGCGTGGGTCCCGCTTATGGGGATTCCGTAGGTCTTTCCGGCCAGCACGTTCGAAGTTGCAGCGCATCCCCCGATATAAGCGGCGCGGGCGCCGGTTACGCCGCCGTCCGGTCCCTGGGCCCGCCGGAGCCCGAACTCGAGCACGGGGTCTCCAAGCGCGGCCAGGCAGGTCCGGGCGGCCTTGGTGGCCACCAGGGTCGGATAGTTAAGGCAGTTCAGAACATAGGTCTCGAGAAGCTGGGCCGCGGCCAGCGGTCCTTCCACCCGAAGGAGCGGCTCGTTCGGAAACACCACCGTGCCTTCAGGCATGGCCCACATGTCCACCTCCGGGTGAAAGTCTGCAAGGTAATCTATGACCTCTTTGTCGAACCCGGCGGACTTTTCGAGATAGTCCAGGTCGGATGAGCTGAAGCTCATGTTCTCGATGCCCTTTATAAGCCCTTCCAGCCCGGCGAACACTGCAAAGCCGGAGTGGGGCGGCAGCTCCCGGAAAAAAAACTCGAAGGCGACCCTGCGCTCGTGGAGCCCGGTTTTTAAGTACCCGATCAGCATGGTGAGCTCGTACAGGTCGGTCAGAAGGGCCATCTTTTGCCGCTCGAACCACGGCAGATGGGGATCGCGCTCACTTTCCATAACTACTTCCTCTTTTTTACTCCAGGTCAGAAGAGTTTACGAGCTTTGCTCCCTGTTTCTCCATGTCATCGAGCGCGGCCTGGCCGTTCCCTTCCGGAACGTCCACCGCCCGGCAGGCGTCTACTATAACATAAGTCTCGAAGCCTTCCTTAAGGGCGTCCTGTACCGTGAACTTCACGCAATAGTCTGTGGCCACCCCTCCCACGAACACCCGCTTTGCTCCTTTGTCGCCGAGCTGTCTGGCAAGGTCTGTGGCCTGGAAGCCGCTGTAGGCCTCCTTGTCCCTTTCCGGCGCCTTGCTCACGATGACGGCGTCCTCCGGCACTTTAAGGTCGGGATGAAACTCCGCGCCCCACGTGCCCCGTACTGCATGAGGCGGCCAGCTCATGTCCGTGAACTCGGGCTCCGAGGAAAAGGACACGTGGTCTTCCGGGTGCCAGTCGCGGGTGAAAACCCTGGTCGTGAACATGGGCAGAAGCAGGTTTATCACCGGAACCACGGCGTCCCCGTCCTTTACTCCCATGGACCCGCCCGGCAGAAAGTCGTTCTGTACGTCCACCACGATAAGCGCGTCATTGTCTTTTATTCCAATCTTTTCGGTCATAATAAAACCTCCCTGTCCAGAACAGAAAACTGAAAACACGTCTCTCGTCTGTACTTATAATCTTCATCATAACATGTGAGCCTGTCAAGGCGGAAAGGGGAGGATAAACATAAAGGTCTGAGATTAAGAAAATGAAGGCGAAGAAGAGGGAGGACATCCAAGAGGATAGAGCTTTTTACTTGTCCAGGGCGGTCGTATGATCACTGTAACAGTTATCACTTCGGGCTGATTGTGTTCCGCTCTTTCAGTAATCAAGGCAACTGTGTAAGTTCTCAAAACTTTTTTCGCTGATATAAGTGAGGTTAACGCTTGGCCCTATGTTCCCGGCTTTTCCGTCCATCCCCGGCTTGACAAGATTTCCGCAGCAAGTCCTATCTGACGGGACGTAAACCTTCGCTTGCGATCATTCCAGGCATAAGTATGTTTAACGACTTCCTCCATCGTTTTGACAGGTTCATTCTTAATCACCCAATGAACAGTGGACAACAACTCCAGTCCCAAGGGAGACTCAAAACCCTCGAGCAGTCCCGAGACCTTGTCGAAACGAGCACGAGTATCAGGTGTTTCCCGGAGAAAATCTTCAGCATTTTCAATTGCGCCCGGCACGAGTTGGAGCGGTTTGTCCGGCCTGTCGCCGCCATTAGCATAACCGTAAACCAGGTGCCCCTCAATTGCGTTTAACACGTGCCGCAGGTTTTCTGCGTAAGGACCATAGGGACCTTTGCGGTAATTAAGGCGGAGGGGTTCGCCGGCCTCCTGCATGAAATACATCAGCTTGTGTACTTCCAACAGCGAGACAAACGGATCCAGGAGTCCGCGAATATAACGGTCCATCAATTCCACCAGCGTAGCACGGCCTGCGGTCATGTTGGGGACCTTACGATTATGCACCATCTTTCCGGTTTCCGGCGCGCCTTCGGGCTCGTACACTATGATATGCACATCATTAAGCGGTTGAAGTGCGGCCTCTATACGGGGTTTGACCTCTGACCAATCAAGCCCCCCAAGCCCGCTGCCCAAAGGTGGAAGTGCGATGGAGTGAATATTGCGCTCTTGAATAGTCTCCGCCAGAGCTCTGAGTCCGCTTTCAATATCTTCCAGGCGACTTTTTCCTCGCCAGTGGCGCTTGGTGGGAAAATTGATGATGTAGTGAGGGTTAGTCAATTGGCCGGTCTCGTACACAAACATCCGGCCCGGCTTTATCTCATGGTGCTTGCAGGCGGCGGCATAGGCCTCGAAGTTCCGGGGGAACGCTTTTTTAAATTGCAGGGCAATGCCACGGCCCATCACGCCTACACAATTCACTGTATTAACGAGGGCCTCCGCGTCTTCTTTCAGTATGTCTCCGGTTTTGTATTCAATCATCGCTGTCTTCTCTTATCAATAATACCATTCTTTTCTTATTTCAACCAGCGGACGGTGGCCATCAGCCGCCGGCATAACATTAACAACCTCCTGATAGACGGAATACGAATGCACGCCGATGCGTTCGACCAGATGCCAGGGAAAGCTGTACTCCATCAAAAATTCCGCCTGCTTTCCATCCTTACATGATTGCCAATTGTTTGTCTGCACTGCATCCCAGTCTATCTCGTCCAATTGCCCCAGGTCTTTGCGGTCTTCAAAAAAGTATGAGCCGGCGTTGGACAAGGTAAACGCCCAGCGCCTTTGATTCTGTTCCGCCCAGGCCACACAAGCGCGAAGGTCCGCTTCCAGGTGAACGATAGGCCTCTGGCCGCCGCGATAAGTCAAATCAGGGTAATTCCCCTGGTAAATCAGGTAAAGCATGATCGAACGGGGGAAGAAATAGAAAGGCACGCAATCGCCTACGTGAAGCCCGGGATGGCTGGTCAAAGGCAACGATAGTCTGCGTTGCTTAATAGCATTCATGCCAATGGTAGTCCCCCCACGTTCGCGACGTATTACTTCGGCATCGCACCATAGACACCCATCAGTGATAATCGGAGGCAATCTGTCTACATGCACAATGTGGTAGACCTTCGGCTCTGCGGGCGCCGTCATGGCCGGACCTCCGTTTTAAAATCATCGCCCGCCAATTCGTCTTTCCCTGTGTGGGGGGCCTTATTCAGCGCGATAACCTCTTCCTTGCCAGCCTCAAGGCTCTCGATTCTGCGAACATCCACCTTGCTCGTCAAAACTTCGAAAAACAGCCCCGCTATGTGTACTCGAACAAGATTGATCTCATTTTCTGCTTTAAGCATGGACTCGTTGAATCAAGAATGACACCATAGGTTTTTCAGCTTTCTTTGGCTTCTTCATCGCCGAGCTTTATTTCATACTGCTTTTACCTCTCCGCCTTTTCCGCCATCTCTCGTGATGTTTTTCTAAAGTCGCTCATGATCTTCTGGATCAGGTCGTCGCAGGTGGGTTCTTCATTCACCATTCCGGCTATCTGACCGGCCATGACCGAGCCGTCTTCCGCGTCTCCCTGGACAAAGGCGAGGTTCATTTTGCCGGAGCCGAAAAGCGCCATCTCCGCCTTGGACCTGCCGGTGTCCTCCATGTTCAGGAATTCCTCCGCCATCCGGTTTTTCAAAACCCGCACGGGAAGGCCGGTGATATTGCCGGTTACCACTGTCTCCTCTGCCGCGGCCTGAATGATCTTTTGCTTCACGTTGTCATGGGCGGGAGATTCCCTGGTTACAATAAAACGGGTCCCCATCTGGATGCCCTCTGCTCCCATGGCAAAGGCCGCGGCCATGCCCCGGCCGTCGGCGATTCCTCCGGCCGCCACCAGGGGGATGTCCACTTTGTCGCGCGCCTGCGGCACCAGGACCATGGTGCCCATCCTGCCTACGTGGCCGCCGCCTTCGCAACCCGACACGATCACTCCGTCCGCGCCGTCCTGCTCGGCACGCACCGCGGTCGCCACGTTGGGCACTACCGGGAAGCTCATGACACCGCCCGGCTTCAAGACCTCGATGATCTTGCCGGGGTTCCCGGTGCCGTAAGTGGCCACCAGCACCTTCTCGTCTATCAACACCTGGAGTATCTCTTTTATCATGGGATGCAGGCTTATGATGTTCACGCCAAATGGCTTGTTGGTAAGCTCGCGGACCTTCCTGATCTCGTCCCGCATCTGGTCGGGGTTGAAGATGGTTCCGCCGATTATTCCCAGGCCACCGGCGTTCGATGCCGCGGCCACCAGGGGCGCGAAGCTCACCCAGGCCATGGCGCCCTGCAAGACCGGGTACTCGATCCCCAGAGTCTCGGTAACCCTGGTCGAAAGCGGTTTTTCCCTCATCAGTCCTCCTCTATCAAACTCGCATCCAGGTCATAGTCCCAGGAGCCGGTTACGCGGGCGCGAACGAACGAACCGGGCGACGCCCTTCCCATAAGCTTTACCACCCCGTCTACCTCTACCGCCTGGCCCCGGAAGCGCGCCAGCCACTCCGTGTTTTCAGGTGCCTCTGAGACATGATCCTCTTCATAAATCACCGGAGACCACGGTTCGTCCACCAGTACAACCAGGTCCCCTCCAACAAAACCCCCCAGCTTGCGGGCAGTGATGCCCCGCTGCGCCTCGTAAACCGCGGCCGCCCGCTCGTCAGCTATGGACTGGTCCACCCCGCCCTTCATCTTATAAGCCGCGGTCCCCTCTTCCGGAGAGAACCCGAACGCCGCGGCCCAGAAGAAATGCCCCTCCTCGATAAAATCTATAACCACTCGGAAGTCCTTGTCCGTCTCACCGGGAAAGCCGACGAGGAAAGTGCTCCGGAGCACTAGGCCGGGGACCCGCGCGTGGAGCCGGTCAAGGAGCGACTCGATCTCGCGCCTGCCCGCGTTGCGGCCCATGGCGGACAGAATCCTATCAGAGATGTGTTGTAGCGGCAAATCCAGGTATCTAAGGAGCCTGGGTTCTTGAGCTAAAAGCTCGATAAGCCGGTCGGTAACGTGCTCGGGATGGGCATAAAGCACCCGGATCCAGGGTATGCCGGTGTCGGAGAGAATCCTCTCCAGCAGGTCGGCAAGCTCGAGGTCTTCCGGCAGGTCTTTGCCATAGGCGGTAGTGTCCTGGGCCACCAGGTTGAGCTCCTTTATGCCTGCGGCTTCCAAAGCGCGGGCCTCGGAAACAAGCTCCTCCAAAGGACGGGACCGCAAAGGACCTTTGATGCGGGGAATAGCGCAGAAGCTGCACCCGCCGCTGCAACCGTCCGCAATCTTGAGAAATGAGTAATGACCACGGGTGGTGATAAGGCGGGACACATTATTGAAACAAACCAGAGAAGGAGGATGTTCTTCCGGGGCAGAAACATCATCCGCATCCGGCTTTCCCGCTTTGTCACGGTACAGTTCGGAAAGACCATGAGCCAATCGGTCCGTGTGCTCGAGCCCCATCCACAAATCCACTTCAGGAAGCTCCTCGCAAAGCTCGTCCCGGTAGCGCTCCACCAGGCAGCCCACCACCGCTATAACCTCATAAGTTCCCTCCTGGCGCGCTTCCAGCGCTTCCAGTATGGTTTCCACGCTTTCTTCTTTGGCAAGGTCAATAAAGCCGCAGGTGTTTATAATAAGCGCGAAAGCGGACCCGGGAGCGGGCACCGGCCGGAAGCCTCGCTCGTAAAGCCTTCCCAGAGTATATTCCGTGTCCACCCGGTTCTTGTCGCACCCAAGGGTGAGGTAAGCCACTTTTTTCAATGCTGTTGCTCCGGGCCAGTCCTCAAATATGGCCCTGGTCTATCAGGGTGTTGGAGGTCCGGTTTAATATTTTGACTCCTTCGATGAGGGGCGCGAACCTTTCGTCCTTGGTGAGTCCCTTGGCATAGCGGTAGTAGATTTGCTGGATGATGACCATGATCTTGAAGGTCGCGAACACGGTGTAGTAGTGGATGTTGGACACGTCGCGTCCGGTGAGCTCCGCGTATCTCTCAGCGATCTGTTTCCTGGTCCAGCTTCCGGGTATCATAGTGGGCCCGAACGCCAGGGCTTGCAGTTCGTCCGGGTCGTCCGCCTCTACCCAGTAGCCGAGGCTTCCTCCCAGGTCGGTCAGGGGGTCTCCGATGGTTGACATCTCCCAGTCAAGCACGCCGATGATGCGGGTTATATCGTCCGGAGCCAGCACCAGGTTGTCGTACTTGTAATCGTTCTGTACAAGCACGGGTTCCGGCGACTCGGGCAGGTTGTCCTGGAGCCAGGATATGACCCGGTCCACGCCCTCGATGTCATCTGTCTGGGAGCCGTAGTACCTCTCCGACCAGCCATGCACCTGCCGGTAAAGGTACCCTTTCGGCTTGCCCAGGTCTGCAAGGCCCGCGGCCTCGTAATCCACCGCGTGAATCTCCGCCAGGGTCTGCACGAAAGACTCGCACAACTTAGAAGCGGTCTCGGGCGGAATCTCCATCCCTTCGGGCACCTTGCGGCGGAGGATGATACCGCGAAGCCTCTCCATCACGTAGAACCTGGCCCCGATTACTGACTCGTCCTCGCAGAAAACAAGCGGACGCGGCACGCGCGGAAACACCGGGTACAGGCCCGAGAGGATGCGGTACTCGCGGCCCATGTCGTGGGCGGTCTTTACGTGGGACCCGAACGGGGGCCGGCGGAGGACCATCTCCCGATCCCCTATCCTGACAAGATAGGTCAGGTTGGAATGGCCGGACGGAAACTGCTCGATCTCGATGTCCCCTTCAAGGTCCGGGATGTGTTCCTTCAAGTAGTCTCGGATTGTTTCCGCGGGAAGCTCCTCTCCTTCCCGCACTTTTGCGGTTTTATCTATCAGCTCTTCCATGATCTTCACCTTCCTTCCGCCTGAACAGAAACTTTGGAAAACCTTGCTCTCGCAGCTATAAAGCGGACCTCATCAATAACCAATTCCTGCGAAACTCCGTTTTGGAGTGCGAAAGCTTGCTTTCGCTTTCATAAGTTCCGGCTTGCCGGAACTTCAAAAAAGGCGGCTTATAAGCTGTGCGCCTTTATTGAAGCGCATTTCCGGGAAGCAAGCTTCCCGGCGGACAAAGCGGCAGCAAGCTGCCGCACTCCTAAAGTAACACCGCAAAAGTCAGCAAACCTCTGTTTCGCAAAAAGCAATAACCATATCACGGGCTTTGGCATCAATCCGTCCGGTCCTGGTAATTGCGGAGTATTCTTCTTGCCACCACCACTTTGTGGACCTCGTCCGCGCCGTCGTAAATCCGGGCCCCCCGCTCGCTCCGGTAGAAAAAGGACAGCACCGTATCGTCTGACACTCCCAGGCCGCCGTGGACCTGGATGGCCTTGTCTATGACCTCCATCATGGTGTTGGCCACGTAAAACTTGATGAGCGATATCTCCTCCCGGGCCTCGTAGGTCCCGTAGGTGTCTATCTTCCAGGCGGCGTGCAATACCATGAGCCGGGAGGCATGGATCTTGGCCCGAAGCTCCGCGATCCAGGACTGGATTATCTGCTTGGTGGCCAGGGTCTTGCCACCGCCCACTTCCCGCTTGGCAGCGTAATCGCAGAGCATCTCGAAACAGCGCTGGGCAATGCCGATGTAGCGCATGCAGTGATGGATACGGCCGGGGCCGAGCCGCTCCTGGGCGATAATAAAGCCCTGCCCTTCCGGTCCCAAAAGGTTCTTTTGCGGCACGCGGCAGTCCTGGTACATGATCTCGGCGTGGGAGGCGTAATCGTCGCCCTGGTGTCCCATGACCGGCACGTTCCTGATCAGGTTGAACCCGGGCGTGTCAGTGGGCACGATGATCATGGACGCCTGTTGATAGGGCGACTGGTTCTCCGGGTTGGTCACCGCCATGACCACGGCAAATGCGGCGCCGTCCGCGGAGCTGGTCCACCACTTATGGCCGTTGATCACGTAGTCGTCTCCATCCTTTACTGCGGTGGTCCCCATGCGGGTGGGGTTTGATCCCGCGTACTCCGGCTCGGTCATGGAAAAGCACGACCTTATCTCGCCTTTTATCAAGGGCCACATGTATTTTTCCGCCTGCTCTTCAGTGGCGTACTTGGCCAGTATCTCGATGTTGCCGGCGTCCGGCGCCTGACTGCCGAAGATATAAGGACCGATGGGAGAACGGCCGATCTCCTCGCAACAGAGCGCGTATCCCATGAAGCCGATGCCCACTCCGCCAAGCTCCTTGGGAAGCTGGGGCGCCCATAGTTCCATCTGCCGGACCTTGTCGCGGGCCTCCTCCAGCTTGGGCTTCATTTCGCTGAAGCTCTTTCCCAGAAAGTGAGGCTCTAAAGGATAGACCTCCTTCTCCATGAACTCCCGGATCATCTCCAGGATGGTCTGGGTCGTGGAATCAATGCCAAACTCCATCAGCCACTCCTCCTTGTTTGTCTTCCGTCCGTTACTGGTCTTTCACATTCATTGCCATGGTTTGCAAAAACCATCTCCACGATAGCCCACACAACTTGTTTGTGTGGGCAGGCGCGCATCGCGCGTCTGCAGGTGCTTCGTAAAAGAATATTCCATCAATCACGACCTCCGGAGCATCAAATCACAATAAAAACTACCGGTACGAGTAAAGCTCGTCTTCAACCAGGTGAGGGGTCGAGTTGAAAACCGCGAGCGAGAACTTGTCGCCGCTGTAGCGAAACTCGGTCAAAGAGCTGTTCCAGATCACCCACCCGAGCTCGAGCGCCACCTTGTCCGGGCAGGACATGGCCTGTTGCACCGCAACCGAGATAGGCCCGCCCGAGGTTATCACTGCCACGTTCCTGCCGTTCTGCTCTTCGGACGTGATCTTTTCTATCCCTTGCTTTACCCGGTCCACAAACCCGTTCCACGACTCGGCGTCATCGCTTTCCAGCTCGCCCCGGACCCACAGGTCCATGACAGCGGAAAAAAGGCGCTGGAAAGCCTTGCGGTCGTTTACCAGGTCTTCGGCGCTCGTGATGTTGAGCTCCCGCACCAGAGAAGCCAGCTCCTCCCGCTCCATGATGGCGCCCGGCAGCGCATCCGTAAGCAGGGATTGGGTGTCGTACTCGTCGAGCTCGGGCAGCTCGACCGGCTCGGGGACTTCCTCCCCTCCGTTAGTATAGGCCTCGAGAAGACAACGGCTCGAGTCCTTCTGCCTTTGAAGACTGCCCGTGTACACGGCGTGGAAAGGCGCGCGCCAGCGTTTCCAGTACTCGCCCAGGACCCGCATCTGGAGCTCGCCCAGCTTGGACAGCTCGTCATAATTGGACGCGCCAAACGAAGCCTGCCCGTGCCTTATCATGTATAACCTGCTCAACTGCCGGTCCTTCCCTCTCCGCGAGTTAAAGCCGTATCATATCCGGAAGTCCGCAAACAAGTCAAGAAAAACGAACAAAGAACAGGGTTGACTAAAACCCGGTATTTTAGTATAAAGAAAACTGGCACTGTCCGGCTTTCCGTAAAGTACGGAGCCGGTCTCGAATCATAAGCGGAAGGAGAGGGATTAATGAATAAGAACCGATTTAAAAACCGACTGTTAGTAGCAGGCCTCGTGTTGACGGTTACCCTGGCCCTGTGCGGATGCTCTAACCAGGAAGAAGAGGTCAAGAAGCGGATCAACCAGGAGATATCGCTTATCGAGAACGAGATCGAGGCTTTGGAGAAGCATCAAAAGAACATGCGCAGCATGATAAGCCGGATGGAGACCGAGCTCCAGGCCATGCGGGCCGAACTGAAAAAAGAAGCTCCCCGGATCGAGGCGGCCAAGAAAGGAACCATGTCCCTGCGGGACTTGAATCAGAACGGCCTCGGGGAATCACCGGCAACCTCCGTCATGAAGAACCCCGCCTGGAACGTACTATGGGTCCTTTTCTTCATACTGCTTTTATGGCTCTTTTATCGGTTCCGGGTGAAAGCGAGCACTAAATCCAAGTGAAAAGGGAGGGGGCCTTGAAAAGAACAAGCTACATAACGTTCATCCTTTGCATCTGCGCCTGCCTGGGGATGAGTGCTTGCAACGGCGAGGAAAAAGAAAAGAAGAAACTGATGGCCGAGCAGATAAACCTGATAGACAAGCAGATGCAACACCTGGAGAAGGGAAACTCGGAGCTTGCCGCACGCACGGACAATCTGGGAGAGTTGCTCCGGAAGATGGACGCACAGATGGACAGGACCGAACCCCGCCTGGAAGTGGCCGGCTCGGCAACCGAAAGGCTGCGCGGTTTGTACTTCGGCACCGACACCACCGAAGGGGTATGGGAGTACACCCGGCCCGTATGGAACACCGGCATGTTGCTTATTGTGGCGGTACTGGTACTGGGGCTGTGGGTGTTATGGAGGCTCCGGGAGAAGAAGCTGGAGCTGGCAATGAACCAAGAGATAGACCAGGTCATAAACCGTCTCTCGGACCAGGCCCGCCAAGACCAGGGGGAGACCATCATGGAGGCGGAAAAAGAAGTTCCTCCTCATCCGAGCCGCCCCCCCTCCGATACCAAGACTCAAGGCCAAGAGGCTCCGGAAAGCGAAGCAAAGCCTGAACCTGCTGAAGCTGCTGAACAGAAACCGGAACCACCCCGGAAAGAAAAAGCCCCGGAGGAACAGGAAGAGACTAAGCCGGAAACCGACCAGGGCCGGGAAACCGAAGAAAGAAAAACCACAGAACCGGGTAAAGAACCCGAAGCCGGGACCGGAAAGAAAAAGTCGTCCCGACCGGCAAAGAAGACCGCCCGCAAGTCGGCCCCCAAAAAGAAGGAGAAGAAGGACACCAGGAAAGCCCCGCGGGCGCCGGCCAAGAAATGCCGGGTCAAAGGGTGCAACAATAAGCACCGCAGCAAAGGCTTTTGCAATAAACATTATCAGCAGTGGAGGCGGGGAAACCTGGTTGAAGAGGTCGAGTAACAGAGTAACACCGCACACAGGGACTTATGGAAAAGAAGAAAAAACTCGGCGAGATACTGCTGGAGGCCGGGGTTGTAAACCGGGAACAGTTAAAGGAGGCGTTGGAGGATCAAAAGCGCTACGGCGGCAAGCTGGGCACCATCCTCCTGGACCGCCGGTTCATCAGCGAGAAGGACTTCTTCAAGGCCCTGACCCGGCAGTTGAAAATCCCGGCCTTTGATTTCTCCCGCAGCACCATTCCGGAATCGGTCATTAAGCTTGTTCCCCTCGAGCTCGCCGAAAAGTACTCCGTGTTTCCGGTGGCCGTAAAGAACACGCCGCAGGGAAAGGTCCTGGTCGTGGCCATGGCCGATCCTACCAACGTGGAGATACAGGACGAAATCCGCTTCACCATAGGATACAAAATCGAGCCGGCCCTGGCGCTGGAGAACACCATCCGCTACGTGATCAGGGAGTACTACTACCAGCAGAACGCCCAAGGGTCCTACCGCATGAGAGCGGAAGGCTCGACAGAGGGCGCAGAAGAAAAAATGCCGGAAATGGCCATCGAGCATTCCAGGGTGGGAGCTCCCCATGACCCCCAGGTCGTGCCGTCCGCGGAAGAGGATGAAGAAAGCGGGCCGGAAAAAACCGAGGACAAACCGCAACTGTCCCGGGAACTAAAAGCACTGCTTCGACTCCTCGCCAAAAAAGGACTCATAAATCCCAAGGAGTACTACGACATCTTTAAGGAAACCAAGTAAAAGAAACCATCCCACCAAGACATCAACAAATGCTATCCCCCATGAAAAAGATTAAGCTCGCGGTGCCCGCCTCAACCTCGAACCTGGGACCAGGGTTCGACACCCTGGGCATGGCCCTGAAATGGCCCCTCCTGCTTACTGCCGAGCCTGCCGACCGAATCCTCCTGGAAGAAACAACGACCCTTGCCGGCCCACTTGCCCAAGGTTCCAGGCAGGCGCTCGAGGAAGTGGTACGGGCATTTGAAAAAAGAACGGGAAAAACCGCTTGCCCGCTCAAGTTCAGCTTCGAAGGTGATGTGCCTCCGGCGCGGGGACTGGGAAGCTCCGCCTGTTGCCGACTCGCAGCCCTTTCGGCTTTAAACCTCTCAAACAACGAGCCGCTTTCTGAAAACGAGCTGTTGGAGGTGGCCTGCGAACTGGAAGGTCACACGGACAACGCCGCAGCGTCGCAACTGGGAGGACTCACTGTCTCCGGCTGGGACCGGGGCCGGATCAGGTGGATCAGGTATCCTGTGCCCGAGACGTGGCGCTTTGCCGCGCTGATCCCGGACGCCATGCTCGAAACCGGCCGGGCCCGCAGCGTCCTGCCAACGTATGTCCCCCTCCGTCAGGCGGTGGAGAACATGCAAAGAATGGCCTGGCTGGTGTACGCCCTGGCCAATGATCGGCCCGACCTTATCGCCGGCACTTTCCATGACAACCTCCACCAGCCCTATCGCAAGACTCTCCTGCCTTTCCTGGAGCCGGTAATAGAAGCCGCGGAAGAGGCCGGAGCTTACGGCGCGTTCCTGTCCGGTTCCGGCTCCGCGGTGCTCGCCGTAACCGACCTGGAAAGTGGCCAGAAGGTGGCCGATGCCATGGTGGAGAGGCTCCGGAAAGCGGGAGAGCCGGGTTATGCCAAACTTCTGGAGCCGGACAACCGCGGAACAAGGATGATCGAATAAAGCGACCATTCCTCGCACCATTGAACTTGTCTTCCTTTTACAATATTATACATAAAAGTTGATGCAAAACTTTAAATCTCCTTGGTTGAGTTCGTCCATGTCCCGACACTGCCGGACAGAACGCCATAGGGGAAGCCGGCTTCTGCAAGCGGTTCTTTTCCTTTCCCTGCCCGGCCTGCTCGCTTTGGTGGCGGAACAAGTGAATCTGCTGGCTGGAGAGCACAGTTACCCTTTTGCGCTTTTCGCAGCCTACTGGCTTCTGTTTTTCGCAATAGCACTGGCAGGTGCTGGGGTCCTCCGGATACTGCTCCGGGGACGGGAGAGCCGGAGCCTGTCCGTTAAAATTTTTGCCGGGATCGGCTCGCTCTATAGCGGCGTGTTTCTTGTGCTGCTCGTTTGGAAAAGGGGGATAGACCTCAACTGGAGCTCGCTTTCGCCGCTCTTCATGGCGGCGCTGGGGGTTTTCCTTTTTACGGCCTTTTACTATCGGCGGCCACAGAAGGACCGCTCTTCTCTTGCCTGGCTGGCATTGTTCGGCGCGTTTTTTATCTGGTGGCTCGGGGTTTACCCGGAAAGGATGGTGTTTGCAGAGCCTCATCTTTTCACGGTTCCCCTCCATCTTCTTTATCTTGTCATTATCCTGGGAGCGGCAACCCATTTGAGGGATAACCTGAACAGGGGGATCTCAATTGAAATCACTGCCGCAATCTTTCTGGTTTTACTTGTTTGCGGCCTTTACCTCTTAAGTGCTCAATTCAGGGCAGAGTCAACCGTAGAACACCGAGGAGTACTACGACATCTTCAAGGAAACCAAGTAAAAGAAACCATCCCACCAAGAGCTCAACAAATGCCATCCCCCGTGAAAAAAAATAAGCTCGCGGTAGCCGGTGTCAACCTCCAAACCGGGGTCCCGGGTTCGATACCCTGGGCATGGCCCTGAAATGGCCCCTCCAGCTTACTGCCGAGACCGCTCTCGCTTTAGAGCTGGGAACGCGGCCGTCTCGGCCGCAGATGAAAGCGGGCGGGGACTGGCGGTTTACTTGCCCCCCTTTCATGTCACAGGCCCTCTATTTCTTATCAGTTCGACCGGGATGATATAATATCTCCATGCGCGGCGTTCGTAAAAAGCGCACCTGCTTTAAAATAACAGCAAGTGTCCTTTCGTTCTTTCTCGCCCTGCTTCTGGCGGAAGTGGCGGGCAGGTTTTTTTTCGGTTTGGAACCGGCCTCTCTCGAGGTGAAAGGACATCCCTGGCTCCAGTTTGACCCGAACGGTCTTCGCCTTGTTCCCAACACCCACCGGAAGTACAGGGCCCGGATCAACAATCGGATAATCAAATTAGACATTAATTCCAGCGGAATTAGAGGCCCTGAAATTGAAACCATACCTCCACCTCATACCTTGCGCATATTATTCCTGGGGGATTCGGTGATATTCGGGCCGGGCCTGGAGTACGAAGAAACCGTACCCCGTCGGCTGTCTCGAATTCTGGGACCGTACGTGCAGGTCTTAAACGGGGGCGTTCCGGGACTGAACCTCGAACAAGAGGTAGATTTTCTGATAGAAAAAAGAAAAGAACTGAACTCGGATATGGTGGTGGTGGGTTTTTACCTGAACGACGCCGTCAAATCAATTGTCTTGAAGGAAGAATACGGCGAGCTTGATGAATTTTCGGCGGGAGTACTCTCCGACCTGCGCGCGGCAAGCTCCCTGTTTAATTACTTGTGGAAGAGATTTAATGTGCGTCGGCTATTAAAGGCCCGCGGTATGGAAACCGCCTGGGTCGAGCCTTTCTTGTCGAAGAAATGGGAATCCGACAGCGAAGTTTATAGAAGGATCATACGCACAGCAGGGGACGACTTCGGAGCTGCCTGGGACAAGGATTCCTGGGAGATAATTGACCGGCAACTGGCCCGGCTAGTGGAAACATGCGAAGCATCCGGAAGACCCCCGGCAGCAGTAGTATTTCCTGTCTCCATACAGGTGGAATCCGACTACTATGATGACTTCCCTCAAAAAAAGTTTGCACAACTGGCACGGGAGCACAACATTAAATACCTGGACCTGTTGCCGCTTTTAAGGAAACATAGAGAAGAAAAACTGTTTTTTGACCAATGCCATCTCACATCCAAAGGAACTGAGCTTGCGGCCCGGTTCATAGCCCGCTGGTTGAAATCGGAAGTACTGATGGAAAGGCCTAGGAGCCAGACACCTTAGAATCAGGGGTAATGTTATCGCCGAGTGGTACAATCAAGGCGAAGCAATGGCAGGTAACTTTTATAACGAAACCCTGTATTTCCAGGACTCCCGGACGGTCTACACAGGAAATTACAAGGTTATTGTAAACTCTATAAAGCCGGACGAGATCTACAACCTGGAGACGGACCCTGCCGAACAAAACAACCTGGTTGACTCAAGGTCATATGTCTACAGCAAAGGACTGAGAATAATAAACGAGTTCCTGGAGAACACCGACGACCCGGTGGAAAAAGAGCCACCGCATCTTAGAGAGTTCAGTGCAGAAGAAAGGGGCCGACTCCGGGCGTTAGGATACATAAAATAAATGAGAGGGAAATGGGTAAAGAAAAAAGCGGCCCCAAAGCCGCTTTTATCTTGCCATTTCATCTTCCTGCTTTCAGCAGGAGCTTTTACACTTGCAAAGTCCCTTTTTCGTCTTCATCAGCTTTTTCATTCTTCCGGGCCTCCTTTCAGATGTGGTTTGCATCTTTATCTTGTTATTTATTTATAACGGCTTTTTTTGAATTTGTCAAGTAAAAACGGAGTGTTAGCACGCATTATTTAATCGTGCCACCAAGGCCCGGAAATTCACTTTTATAACACCGAACGGATTTTAGCTTGATCGGATGAAAGCAAAAGGTATAATGAAACTAAAAGGAGCCCGACAAGACCGGGAACCTCCATGTCAGTCTCAAAAAAATCCGAAAGAACAAAAGCCTCGATCTCTGAAGTAACAAGAAACCTGCGTTCTTTCCACTTCCGGCTTTTCAAGACCTCCTCCCTCTCCTTTTTCTTCCTTGCCATACTCATGTGGGGGGCTCTCTTCTCCGGCAATGCCTCGGACCAGGTCATCTTTCCCGGCCGGGCTCATCCCAGGGTGTCCCGCGATATCATCCGCGCTTATAACCACGCCCTGGAAAGGGAGTATGAGAAGGCCCGGGAAATCTGCCTTAAGCTGGGCCGCGACCTCCCGGACAACCCGGCCGCTCCCACCGGCGAGATGGTGCTCTACCAGGTCATGATGCTGGAAAACGACGACTTCCGCTACGACCGGAGGCTGCGGGACGCTGCCGTGCAGGCGGAGGCCGCGGCCCGCGGTTACGAGAACAAGGCGGAGAAGACCGACTGGTACTACACCCTGCTGGGCGCGAGCTACGGTATCAAGGGAATCTATCATTTGCGCCGGCAGGAGTACCTGGAAGGCGCATATCTTGGTATTACCGCGCTGCGCTACCTGAAGACCGCGAAAGAGATGAACCCGAAGAACTACGAGGCCCGGATGGGCATAGGAGTGTATCTTTACTACCGTTCCGCTTACTCCCGCTACCTGCCGCTTCCGTGGCTGGACCGTCGCGATGAGGGCATAGCCGAGGTCAAGCTGGCCGGAGAAAAACGGGACTACCTGAACGAGGTCAGCAGGATCGCGCTTTATTACATCTATGTGAACGAAAAGGATTACCAAAAGGCCCTCTCCTACATGGACGGGCTCATCGAGGAGAGGCCCGGCTTTCCCGTGTTCTACCAGCTCGCGGGCCGGGCGCTCATGGAAAAAGGGGATTATAAAAAAGCATACTCCTACTACGACCGGATGAGACGGATTGATCCAGAGCTGTACCTGCCCTACTTCAAACTTGGTGAGTGCTCCCTGAAACTGGGAAGAAAAAAAGAGGCCAAGAGGCGGCTGGAAAAGTTCTTCCGCGTCCTGGGCGACCGGGAAAGCGTCCATCGCAAACCCGCACGCAAGTACCTCCAAGAGCTGGAAGAAAAAGACTATTAAAAAGATTCCCCGCCTCCACCCCTTTGCCGGTGAAAACAGAGCGGTTGACAAGGGCGGACTTTGCAGAGCCCCTGTTTTGTGCTAAACCTACTTATTAAAGAATTCTAATAAAAGAAGGAGGCACAAATGAGCATCATCACCATTTCCCGCGGTTCCTACTCTAAGGGCAAAGAGGTCGCGGAAGAAGCCGGCCGGCGTTTAGGTTACCAGGTCATCAGCCGGGACCTTATCCTGGAGGCCTCGAAGGAGTTCAACGTGCCGGAGATCAAGATGGTCCGGGCCATCCACGACGCACCTTCCATTCTATCGCGGCTGGGTTCGAGCCGAAAGAGGTACGTAGCCTACTTCCGTTACGCCCTGCTGGAGCGGGTCAAGGACGACAACGTGATCTACCATGGTCTGGCGGGCCACTTTTTCCTGGAGGGTCTCTCTCACCTTCTCAAGGTGCGCATCCTGGCGGATATGGATGACCGGGCCCGGCTGGAGTCCGAGCGGGAAGGCATTCCCTTTGACAAAGCAAAGAACCTTCTGAAAAAGGACGACGAGGAGAGAAGAAAGTGGAGCCTGCAGCTTTACAACATGGACCCGCAGGACTCTTCCATCTACGACATGGTGCTCCACATAAACAAGCTGGGAACGGACGATGCCGTGGACCTGATCTGTGAAGCCGTGCAGAAAGAACAGTTCCAGTCCACCGATGCCTCGCGCCAGGCAGTGGAAGACATGCTCTTGGCAGCCGAAGCCAAGGTCCGGCTGGTGGAGAAGTACCCGGACGCCGAGGTTTTCGCGGAAAAGGGAAACGTGAACGTAAAGATCGAAGGTCTCTACGACCAGGAGGAAGCGATCAAGAAGAAAGTGGAGGAGATCGTCTCCCAGGTGCCGGGCGCACAAAGGTGCTCGGTCAGCATGGTCTACATGGACCGGTAAGTAAGCATATTGGTGAGCCGGGTTGCTCGGCCTGTCTGAATTCTCTTCGCTTGACAAATTGAATGGCCTGACCTAACTTGATGGAGATTGCAAGGGCGGTAAGAACAGTGTCCCAAAAGAGGAGGGAACGGTTCCATGAGTGCGGAAGACACGGGTATTCTCCATCGAAAAGAGGGAGGCATCAAGCTGTGGATCATGTTTTTCCTGGTCCTGTTGGTTGCGATAGGTTTGGGACTGGGAGCGGTTTTGCCCCATTACCAGGCCAAGTGGCGTCTCCAGGACGAAATGCGGCTCATGTTAACGGATTACAATGATTACAGGCAGAAAGATTCTTACGGCAACGTGGAAATGTATATGGAATCCGACCTGAAAAAATACGTGAATAAACATGAGCTGGGTTTCGATCCTACCCAGACCCACCCCAAGGACCTGTGCAAGGTAGAAGCCGAGATAAGAAAAGAAGGCAAGTTCGAATGTGAGTATACCGCGGAGGTGACCCTGTTTGATTATCATATCTATGATATGAAGATGCACGCTGAAGCAAAACTCGATAAAGTGCCGGTGGACTGAACCGCCGAAGACGCCTCCCGGCACGCGCCCGGAAAGGAGGAGTGTCATGAAACCGGAACTTATTATGATCGCCCTGGTCCCGCTTTTTGTTATCGCCTGCACCAACCAACGGGCGAACGACTCCGGGCAAAAGTCCTCCGGACCCGCAGAGCTTACCGTAAAAAGCTCCGCCTTCAAGCAGGGAGAACCCATCCCCAAGAAGTACACCCAGGAGGGAGAAAACGCGTCTTTGCCGCTCTCCTGGAGCGGGGCGCCCGAGGGGGTCGAGGGGTACGCCATTATAATGGACGACCCGGACGCCCCCACGGACAAACCTTATGTCCACTGGGTGGTCTACAAAATCCCGCCGGAGACGACCTCCCTTGCCGAAGGCGACGCCGGTGAAGCAGTGGAAGGCAGGAACAGCCAGGGCCGGCCGGGCTATATCGGGCCCATGCCTCCCAAGGGACACGGAGTGCATCATTATCACATTAAGGTCTATGCCCTGGACGAGCCGGTCGAGCTCTACGACAACGCCGGCAAGAACGAGCTCCTGGTAAGCATGGAGATGGATGACCGCATCGTGGCCAAGGGAGAGCTGGTCGGGACCTACGAAAGGTGAGCGCTATCTTTTAAGCCTGGCTTCCAGCCCGGAAAGGGAGACCCCCGGAAGAAGCCGGAGCCCAAGCCGGGTGAAGCTCCGGGAAGGGGCCTGGTAAGAAGGGTTCTCCTGCATGGTAAGGGCGCCCGTCGAACACGCGGTTACGCAGTTACCGCACCCGATGCACTTGTCCCGGTCCAACTGGTGGGCATCCTCGGTAAGCCGGTGCGCGCCGGTGGGACAAACCTCTATACACTCCCCGCACAGGTTGCAAAGGTCCGCGTCCACTGCCGCCTTGTAACGCGGCTCGGCAAGCGAAACAAAACCCCCGTAATGGTTCAAGTACTCCAGGTAGTGGCAGCAGCAGGAACAGCAGGTGCAAATAGCGTTGGGGGACTCCGGCGCTACGTTGCCGGTAAGAAACACCAGCTTCTTCTCGTAACGCTCCGCCACTATCTCCCGCATCTCTTCCCGGTCCACCAGTCTGCCGTTGCCGCGCTCCTCCGAGTTCCTGGAAAAACCGCCGAACACCAAACAGCCGTCCTCCGGTGCAGACATCTCGCACTCCCGGCCGGAAAACCGCGCCGACTGCCGGCACTGGCACGCGTTCAAGACCGCGAACTCGGTGTGGGCCTCGAGCATCTCGTCCACCAGACCGGAATGGGCCACCAGGCTCCTCTCGTCCAAAGCGCCCTTTACCGGGATGTTACGGATGGCCGGGGCCTTCCGCCTCGCGTAGTCACGGGCGTAGCCGGTGGCGAACAGCTCGCTCACCAGCCGGCCGTACTCCCGGTGCCAGTCGCTGTCCGAGCCGTCCATCAGCATGTACTCGAACATGCCCGGTATAAGCGGAAGGAGCGAGTAGCCCTTTGCGCCACCGTAAATGACCCGGCGCTCGGCCATGGTATCAAGAACCGGCCGGATGGACGCAGGCTCCCGGCCCGCTTTCTTCGCGATCTTCTCGAGCGGTTTCGGGTAATAAAAAGGAAGATGCCGCGCAACCTCGGCCTCATCCGGGCTGAAAAGGTGGCAGACAAGCTCGATGAGCTTATCGCTCATGGGCGGGCCCAGAAGACGCACCGAGCTGAACGTCCGCGCCAGCTCGTACTGCGAGGAATGGACTTTATCGTTGTTCATGTTTTGCCGTCCGGTGATGTCCGGGAAGCTCACGGCTTCCGTTTACGGGCTTCAAGTGAAGCCGCCGGAGGAAGGACCGCAAGCGCCGCCGGCACTCTTCGAGCCCCCCGAGGTTGCAAAGGTGGACATCATTCTCTCCGTCTTGGGCTTGCCGCATCTGGGGCAGGACTCCTGTGCGTCCGCCTCGGCAGCGCTCCGGAAATCCTCGAACTGATGGCCGCAAGCTTTGCAACGATACTCGTAAATCGGCATGTTAAGCCTCCGTCTTTTATTTGAGACCAGATAACAGTAATGGTTTACTCAGCCATGTCCATGCTCGGCGCCCGGCCCGGAACAGCCGCAGCCGCATGCGCACTCCTCGGTCATGTTCTCGAGCCGCTCGATGCTTGCCGAGCCGCATTGGATACACGCGCCGCGCTCCTCCTTCTCCACTACGCTCCGGAAATCCTCGTACTCCTTGCCGCACTCTTTGCATTTAAACTTATATATGGGCATCACCAACACCTGCCTTTGCCTACTCTGTTATGATAATAAATCTTTCCTTAAGTTACAGTATTTCTAAGTTGAGCTTCTTGCGAAAAGCTCAAGTTGATATGGAGTTTCGCTCCAGGTCAAGGAGCTTCTGTTTTAACTTAGTGCCGCCGGGCGCGGAGAAGCCGCCGGTGGCGCCGTCCGCTTTCACCACCCGGTGGCAGGGGATGAACAGGGGGACACGGTTTCCGGCGTTGGCCGCTCCCACTGCCCGAGCGGCCCCCGGCACTCCGGCTTTGTCCGCCACGTAGCCGTAGCTCCAGGTCTCGCCCGCGGGTATCCGGGTCAAGGTCCGGTAGACCTTCGACTGGAAGGGCGTGGCCCAGGACAGATCAAGCTTCGCCCGAAGCTCGACCGGCTCCCCTCGAAAGTAGGCCTGGAGCATGTCCGTGTACTCCGCCACCTCGGAAGGATCCCCGGGAGCGGCGCCGGGACAGAGCTCCTCGATCTTCCTGTCGGGACGACTTTTACTGCCGGCCGGCAGGACCAGCGCGCAGATGCCCCAGCGGCTCCAGGCCAGCGCGCAAGGACCCCACTCGGTCTCGAAAACGGTGTAACGGATGTCCGTCATCTTCCCCCTCCCATCCTTCTCTTTACAATGTCGGCCACGGAAGAGAGCTCGCGCGCTTTCAATATCCAAGCTACGGCCATGTAAATGACTGCTCCTCCAGCAACCTGTGCCGCCAGCACGGGAATCTTGACATGAAGCACACCGGATTGGTCCCATATGGACAGCCGGTTCAAGGCCAGTACGAACAGGGCCATGGGGACCGAGGCTATTATTGATTTTAGCACGGTGGAGGCCACTTGTTTACCGGGGATGCCGCTCACCTTGCTCCGGAGCCGGAAAGCCAGGACCAGGAAGTTGGCGATGGCAGCCACGGCAATGGCGAGCGGCACTCCGGAGCGGCCGATCAGGATGGAAAACCCGAAGCAGCAGGCCGCGTTTACCACCAGCGCGGCAGATGCGGCCACCAGCGGCGTAACCATGTCCTCCACCGCGTAGAACACCTGCGCCACTATCCGGACGCCGGCGACCGCCCACAAACCTGTACAGGCCATGACCAGCATCATGGCGGTGCGGGAGGTGTCAACCGCGGTAAAGCTGCCGTGCTCGTAGATCAAGTGGATCAAGGGAGTGGAAATTACGGCAAGCCCGACCGAAGCCGGGATGATAATAAAAGCCACCAGCCGGAGCCCGTAGCTCATGGTGCCGGCCAGGGCCTCCGAGTCCTTCCGGCCCGCCTGCTCGGACAGAAAGGGCAGGACCGCGGTGGACACCGCCAGGGTAAAGATGGCGTAGGGGAACTCGGTAAGCCGGGTCGAGTAGTATAGCTGGCTCCTGCCTCCCGGGAACTGGGTCACGAAGTAGGTCGCCACCAGGGTGTTGATCTGGATGACGCCCATGGCGAAAGCGGACGGCACCATGAGCGCTCCGATCCTCCGCAGGGCGGGGTGGCGGAAGTTAATGCCCAACCATACCCCCTTGGTGATCCTCCACAGAAACGGAACCTGTAAAAGAAGCTGAACCACGCCCCCCGCCAGCACGCCGATCATGGCGGAAAGACCCGAGTCGCCGAGCGGGCCGTGCAAAAGGACCACCGCGGCTATCCAGCAGACGTTCAACAGCACCGGCGCGAACGCGGGCGCGAAGAAGTGGCGGTAGGAGTTCAGTATGCCCATGGACACGGCCACCAGGCCGATAAGAAAGAGGTAGGGGAACAGCTCCCGGGTCATGTCCGCGGCCAGGTCGAACTGGTAAGGAACCGCCTGGTACTCGGCGCTGGTAAACAATGCCGTGATCTCGCGGCTGAAAGCCATGCCAAGCGCGGTAAGCCCGGCCAGGACCACGGTCATGAACAGCCAGAAAGTGGCGGCCAGCCGGCGCGCTTCTTCTTCGCCCTCTTCCTGGCGGACCTTGGTGAATACGGATATGAAGGCGATGGTGAGTGAGCCTTCCCCCACCAGCCGGCGCAGGAGGTTTGGTATCATGAAGGCCACGTAGAAGGCTTCCGCCACGATACCGGTGCCGAACACGAAGCTCATGAGCATGTCGCGGACGAGACCGAAGACCCGGCTCAAAAGGGTGGACAATCCGATCACTCCCGCGGACCTGGTTATTTGCTTTTCTTCCGGCATTTACTTACTCTGGCACAGCTTTCGGCAAGATGCGTTTCAGTTGCTGGATTCTGTTTAAGGTCTCTTTACTTGACATCTCCGTTTAAGGGGTTAAAATAATTTATTCCAGTTAACGAGGCAAATGGAACGGAGGTTTAAAATTGGCCCATCTTGCTGATGCAAAGAAACGGCTTCGTCAGAACCGTAAGCAAAAGGAGCGTAACAAGCACTACCGCTCCTTTTACCGCAACCGGATCAAACAGGTGAAGGCCGCGGTAGCGGAAGGGGACGCTGACAAGGCCGAGTCTTTATTAAAGGAAGCCAGGAGTGCGATTGACCGGGCGGTTACCAAGGGAGTGATCCACCGGAACACCGCGTCCCGCTACAAGTCCCGTCTTTCCCGGGCGGTCCGTAACTTGAAGGAATCAAGCCGGGCGGCCTAGGCACAGCTCTATCACGGTATGCTCGAATAACACGTCCCTGTCCACGTTCTTGCTTTTCAAGCTCAGGTCCAGGTCGGCGAGCACGGTGGTTATCCTGCCGGTGTCCGACTCCGGGAACTTGTCCGCCCGGGGCTTGTAGGTGGTCTTGAAGATATAGGGGTGAAGCCTCAGCTTCTTTGCTATCTGGGCGTCCGGCTCTCCTCGCTCCCGGTAATCCTGTATCTGCCAGATGAGCCGGAAGTGACGGAGGATCATGCTCAGTATCATGATGGGCTCCTTGTTCTCCTGCCGCATGAGCCGGTAGATCCGGAGGGACTTCTCAATGTCCCGATCGCCCATGGCGTCGGTAAACTCGAAGATTTCCCCCTCTTTTATGTCGGCGACCGCCTCGGACACATCATCAGCCGTTATGAGCTCCCTGTCCCCCACAAAAAGACATACCTTCGCAAGCTCCTGTTCGATGCCCTTCAAGTCCGCGCCGGTCAAGTCCAGAAGCGCGGATACCGCCGGCCTTTCCAGGCGCTTTCCCCTCTCCCGCGCCATTCCTTCCACGTAGGCGGGAAGCTTGTCCGGTTTAGGGGTTGTAAAGTTCACGCACATGCCCGAGGAAGACACCGCCTTGACAAGGTTTATGTCCCCCTGCCGGGCGCCCTGCCCTTTCAAGGCAAGCCCCTGCGAGACAAGCACCAGCACGGTGGAAGAAGCGGGTGATTTTATGTACTCGATAAGACGGTCCCGCGCCGGCCCGCTGATCTCTTCCGCCCGCTTTATAAGGACAAAGCGCTTGTCAGCCATCATGGGAAGGGTCTGGACCGAGTTTAAGACCTCGCTTATGTCGGACTCCTTGCCGTAAAAGTAGTCCGAGTTGAACTCGGAAAGCTCCGGCGAGATCACCTTGTCCTCCAGCGCTTTTTTCGCCCGGTCCAGCGAACGAGTGTCATCACCGTGTAAAAGGTACACCGGAAAAAGCTCCCCCTTCTTAAAGGAAGCCCAGAAATCTTTCGCGTAAACGTCCTTCATAATCTTACCGCTCTGACGGATTTGCTTTGTCTTCACGAAAAGCAGGTTTGTTTTATAAGCGCAAGCTCAAAAGGAATCCAGAAGCAGGGACCGGACGGACTCGGAGATATCGCGGCAGACCTCGCGGAGGGCCACCGCCCTTTGACGCTCATTGTTCAGGTAGTCCGTCCCCAACGGGTACTCCTCGGAGGCCCGGACCACGCCCGAGCTCCATACCGTGCTGTCCGTCTCCGGGATGATAAGCCGGCATTCCGCTTCCAGCACAACGTTCTCCACCAGTATCCTGCCCTGTTCCGAGTAGCTGGCGGGAGTGGTGCGGAGCTTCTTTAGTTCGCACTGAAGCCGCGCGTCCGCGGTGGACGGCCCGGCAAGGTTGATCCTGCCGTCCGCCCGCAAGGTCCGGATAAGCTCCTGGGTGAAGGTGTCTTCCAGGCCGGCCTCGATGGTGCCGTTCCGGGCGAGCGGGATGAAAACGCTCTCAAGCTCGCCGGGCAGGGACTTCCGGCTTTCCCGGACCAGGTGATACGAACATCCGGCGAGCAGTAAAGCTCCCGCCAATAATCCTGTAAAAAGTAATCTTTCTTTCATTGCATGTTCCGGAGGGGGGACTTTGATACATGAGTTCACGAGCCCGTCTGCGGCCTTCCCGAGGGAGCGCTCCTTACCTTTTCGATTATCTCTCCCACCGTATCGTACCCGAAGGGCTTGACCAGGTAGTCGTCAAACAGTTCTCCCCAGTTGCCCTGGTTGGACTGAGAGGTAAAAGCAATGACGGGTATGGACGCGGTCTCCGGGCTCTGCCGTATCTTGCGGGTCACTTCTATGCCGCTCAAGCCGGGCATGATGATGTCCATGATGATTACATCGGGTTTCTCCGCATCAATGATCTCCAGTGCGTCCGCCCCGTTGGAGGCCACCTCGGTCTCATAGCCTATGGACTCGAGGTGATCGGAAAGTGCCTGGAGAACCATGCGGTTGTCATCCACTATAAGAATCCTGGCCATCTCTTTTAATAGTGTATCAACATATTTTCCCGACTGTCAATTTTTCCGGCGCCTGTCTCTCGGCAGTGTTTTCAATCTCGGCGGCGGAGGCTGGCCATGGCCTTGGAGATGGCGGCAAAGGTGGGGGCTTTATCTCGAGAGCCTCCGAACCGTACCAGGAGGTACAGGTCGGTGGCCCTTCGGAGCTCGGGGGCAAACCCCCGGCCGGTTTTTTCCGCTCTTTGGGCGAGCTCGAGCGGTGTCTCCTGTACGCCCCGTTTTATCCCCCTTTTGGCAAGAAGCGCAAGGAGCTTTTTGTACTCCTTTTTCAGGGCGTCCATTTCCTTCTCGTGGCCGCGGCGTCCTTTCCGCCGGGAGAGGAATAACCAGGCCGCGTACCCGGCGGCAAAAAAGGCTGCAACGTATACCAGCAGCCTTGAGCTTAAAAGGTCCCGGAAAGCTCCTAAGATGTAGGAAGGCAGTCGGGCCAGGGTCCTTCCCGCCTCCGCGGTGCCGTCTCTGGCCCGCAAGGCCATCATGTACTGTTCTCTCAAACCCAGGCCTATCACGTACCGGTCCCACTGGTACTGGACGGCGTCTCTTAGGTCGCGGAGCCAGTTCAAGAGCGACGGTACCGGGGAAGAGCTTTGTCCGGCCGGCGTGGGGTCCACCAGGAGCCAGTCGTCTCTGTCCGGCAGATAGACCTCGACCCAGGTGTGGGCGCTGTTGCCCTTCACCCGGTAGTAGCCTTGAATGGGGTTATAATCCTGGGTCAAGTAACCCGCGGCCAGCCGGCAGGGAATACCCTGGCTCCGGAGCATCAGGGCCATGGCGGTGGCGAAGTACTCGCAGTAGCCGCGTCTGGACTCGAACAGAAAGTGGGAGATGGGATCAGGCGCCCTCTCGGAGGGGGAATCAAGATCATACTCGAACTCCTCTCGGAAGAAATCGCGCAAGGCGAATATCTTGCCGCAGACGGTCTCCTGCTCTTCGGTAACGCGGGAGGCGAGCGATTCCATTCTCTCCATTCCTTCGGGAAGCTGGAGATATAACTGCATGCCTTGTTCGAGCTTCAGCTCCACCGCACCCTGGTAAGCCTTTTCACAGTCCTCCCGGGTGCGGGGGGAAGGCACGGACCACGCTTTATAGGTATGCCGGTCATTAACGCCTCCGCCATAGGGAAGGCCCACGTAATCGTTCCAGTAAAGAAGAAGGCTCCGGAAGCGGCGGGGCCTGCTGATGGTCTTAAGCTCCGGCATGGCGAACAACAGGTCCGAGTTACTGGGTTCGAGGATCACCTCCTGCTTTATCACCTTGTCCAGCGAGTCTATCTTCTCGATGGATATGGTGTCCTGCCTGCCGAAATGAAGATACTTCCATGCTCCCAGGGTGTCCCGCCAGCCGCGGCCGGTGTAGTGGTTAAGCGCGTTTCCGCGGAAATAAAACGGGCCGGACCCGGATACGCCCTCCAGCTTGACACGCATGGCCAGGGAATCGTCCATCATAAGATCGCCCACGCTGCCAAAGTCCACCCGCTCGGAGTAACCCGAAACCCGAGAATGAATCCCGGTCCGCCAGGCGAAAAGGCCCCGGCCCACCCGCGGCACCAGTAAAAAGATCATTCCTCCCACCAGCAGGATCACCAGGGCGGAAAGCCACGGGAACCGCAGAAACCTGCCGGGCAGGGACACCCGCGCTTCCGTTTGCCGGACCGTTTCTTCACGTTGGGGCCCCTGAGCCGAAAGCTCCTTCTCTCTGAGGCTCCGGTCATGCTCGAACACCTCTGCCGCCGCGTCCCTCACCGACCGAATCATTAAAAAAGTAATCACCAGTCCCACAAACACGAAAAGCAAGGCCAGAAAGGACATGGATACGGTGAGAATGGTGGAGGCGCTCACCAAAAGAAGGGCCAGAAGGAGCAGGACAAGCTCGTCCCGGGCCTTCCGCCGGTTGAAGTACTGGATAAAGGTCACCAGGATAAGAAACTTGAGTAGACCGTGGAAATAAGACTCGAAGCCGGCCGCCGGCAAGAAAGCGAAGAACACGCTGTAAACGAGACCGGCCACGATGAGCCCCGTCCATATGCGGCCGCTGATCTTGCGGAGCCTCTCCTGGAAAAACGGAGCGCAAATGAAAAAGAGGAGTATTATTACAGTTTCGGAAACCAGGGCTTCACCGCTTGCAAGCACTGAACCGAAAGCGCAAGCGATGATAAAAAAAAGAACCAGCTCCGAAACTTCGCCCGCCGAGTAGCCGCGGCGTCTTGCAAGTCGGAAATACATCTGCCCTTAAAGCGTCTGCCTCTCGTAAATCTTTTCCCCACAGTTGGTGCAGACCGTGGCGTCCGGCTCGTTCGGGTGGCCGCAGTTTTTACACCGGACGGATTCTCCGCCTTCCTCGCCGGTCCCGAAAATCCTTCTTGCAAGCACCCTGCCGCAGTAATCGCAGAACTTTCCCGGGTCCTCCTCGTACTCCTTGCCGCAATACTCACATTTTATGAAAGGCATGATAAACCTCTGAAACGAACTGGTAAGCTCCGGTCAAACCGGAATTAAATATAGCACCGCCGGCCGGATTTGACAAGACCGGCAGAAAAAGGGTATGGTTTTAGTTGAAATAATTTCTCAGTTGGTATAAGATATCTCAACAGATCATTCGGCAAGGTAGCGCAAAGCGAAACAAGAAGCAAAAAGGGTGCTGGGGGTTAAAGCTATGGGCGAGTGCGAATCGATGGCTTCGTTGGTTGAGTTGATTGCTAAGAAGTTGGTTGATCATCCGGATTCGGTGGCCGTTACCGAGGTGAGCGGGGATTACTCTTGCGTTGTCGAGCTTCGGGTGGCCAAGGCGGACATTGGCAAGGTGATCGGCAAGAAAGGCGCTCACGCCCAGGCGATCCGGACCTTGATGATGGCCGCCTCCGGAAAAGACGGCAGGCGTTATATCCTGGAGATCCTGGACGAGTAGCCTGCCGGCAATCCTCACTTCTCACAGGGTAAAACATGAAGTTTGTCCAGGAATACTGTTCCATCTGTAAAAAGAGCATTGCCATGCCCGTGGTCCAGGAAGAAGAAAGCCATCCCGACCTTATCTGGATCAGGTGCCCCGAGTGCAACGAGATCAAGCCGGTGGAAGCAAGGCCGGAAGACTTAAAGAGCGAATCGGAAGCAAAACCCGGTTCCCGCCCGCGAAAACCGGCGGAAGAGCCAGAGCCGAAAAAGCGGGTGGTCAGGCATTACCGGTCCGGGGAGAGGTTTATAAAAGGAGAGTGGATCTATCACCCGGAGTGGCAGGACACGGGTCAGGTGGTGGAAAAGTGCCGGTCCCGGGGCGGGCATGACGTCATCGTGGTTGATTTTGAAAGGCAGGGAAAGAAGCGGCTGGTAAGCAGGTTTATAAGCTGAGGCGGACAAGCGGACGTGGAGGGGAAATGGCATGGCCGGCAGGGACGAGTTCTGGGTGAGGTTTTGGGGAGTGCGGGGAAGCCTTCCCACTCCGGGGTCTGAGACGATAAAGTACGGCGGGAACACCGCCTGCGTCGAGGTCCGCTGCAAGGACCGGATTTTCATAGTGGACATGGGCAGCGGCGCCCGACCCATGGGACAGGCCCTTGCCCAGGAATCTCCGCTTACCGCGGACATCCTTATATCACACTATCACTGGGACCACATCTGCGGCATTCCTTTCTGCGGGATCCTTTACGATCCCGGGAACACCATCAACTTCTACGGAGAGGGAAGAAAAAAACGAGGCCTCAAATCCATACTCGCCGGACAGATGAAGTACCCCTACTTCCCGGTCGGACTGGACGTGTTCCAGGCCCAGACCAGGTATCATACCATTGACGAGAGGACCACACTGGACTACGGAGACGTTACCGTAAAGACCGCGCCCTTGAACCATCCTCAGTCAAGCCTGGCTTATCGCATCAGCTACAAGGGAAAGTCGGTGGTCTACTGCTCCGACAACGAGCACCAGGAGGACATGCCCGAAGAGCTGGCCAACCTTATACAAGGATGTAACCTCTTGATCTACGACGCGGCCTACACCGACGACGAGTACACCGGAAGGACAGGCGCAGGCTCCAGGATCGGCTGGGGACACTCCACCTGGGACGAGGCCATCAGGACGGCAAAGCATTTCAACGTGGACCAGCTCTACATCTTCCACCACGACCCCATGCACACCGATAAAGAGATAGACCGGCTGGTAAAAGAGTGCAGGGAAGAGTACGACAAAATATGGGCCTCACAGGAAGGGAAAACGGTCAAGCTCATCTGAGAACTAAGAAACTCGAAAATTACCACGCCTCCACCTTTTATGATTACACCGCTCCGCCCCACATACCGTTTATGAAATCCCGGCTTTATGATATGCTCTTTTTGAATCCCTTGTTGCAGGGATTGCCCTTATACAAAATGCTCCGGAGGTGTTCGAATGCGAGAGAACAATCCTCTCACTCATCTCAGGATAGCCGGAGCCATGGCCGCCGGACTGCTGGCGGTCGAGCTTGTCGGCTTTGTCGTCTTTGATGTTCATTACCGGTTTTACGACCTGGCCTGGGCTTTGGTGCTGGCTTTCGCGGTCGTGGTTTTATACTCTCTGGCTGTGTGGCCCCTCTTTCGCGGTCTCAAGCTGAAAAAAGAAACGGCGTGCCGGGCCACCAGCCTGGTGGGAAGCCTGGCCTTGGTGGGCCTGGTCCTTATCATGTGGGTCCGCTTAAGATACGTAGGTCGGGCGTCCGTGCCGTGGGAGATACTGGCCGCCGGTGTGCTGCTCGCACTTCTGGCCGGATTGGGGGCCATGCTCTGGTCATACCTTTCGCGCGGAGACCCGCATCTCGGCAACATCCGCTTCCGGGCGCTCGCGCCGGTGGCAGTGGTTTCAGTGGGAATGTACTCCGTGGCCGGCCATGCTCTTTCCCAGCCTCACTACCGCGCCATGGCAGTGCTCGGGATACTTGTCTTCTTTATCGCAGCCTACTATCTCCTGATCCGCGGCATGTGGAGGGGAAGAAGAAAGTTCCTGGAAAGATGGGGACCGATCATCCACGTGGCCGTCATCGTAGCCATGGCCGCGACTGCGGCCGCAGGCGCAGGCGCAAGCTACTACAGAAAGTCCCGGCCGGCAGCGGCACCACCCGGCTCTCCGCCGGTCTTCCTCATAAGCATAGATACCCTCCGGTCAGACCAGCTTAGTTGCTATGACAAACAAGCTCCGGAAACCCCGGCCATGGACTCACTCGCAAAAGACGGCATCCGCTTCGAACACGCAGTGGCGCCCAGCTCCTGGACACCGCCGTCAGTGGCAAGCTTCCTCACCGGCCTGAGCCCGACCGCCTGTGGAGCGGGAATACTGATACCGGGAAATCCTCACGACCACACCGGTCCTTTACTCGAATCCCGCACCATTGCCGAGGTCTTTCAGGAAGTCGGCTATCACACTTCCGCCCTTGTCTTTAATTATGAAATCAACGAAGCAAGGGAGTTCGACCAGGGATTCGAGCATTACGAAATGCTGAAGGGAAAAAAGCAGAAACCACGCTTTTTTATCTCCCGTATCTTCTACTCCCTGAAGACGGCGCTCGTAAAAAACTGGGAAGGGCCGGCAGAGCACCAGACCGCCCGGTCCATCGAGCTTCTTCAAGAGAGAGCGCCCGGCCCTTTCTTTTTCTGGGTTCATTACATGGACCCCCATCAACCTTTTTACGAACATGAAAAGTACAAGCCCGAAATTTCTCCCGCACCCATGACCAAGTATCTGGCATTGGAGAGAGTACCCGTCAATATCAGGGCGGAGATATTCGGAATGCGCGAGCCGGACAAGAAGTACCTGCTCCAGCGCTACCAGGGAGAAGTCAGATTTACGGACGACCAGGTGGGAAAACTGCTGGACTGGATCAAGGACAATGACCTTTACAAAGACTCCCTCATCATCCTGACCTCGGACCACGGCGAGGAGTTCTGGGAGCACGGGAGCTTTGCCCACGGCCATGCTTTTCACAAGGAGATACTCGAGGTCCCGCTTATCATCAAGCTGCCGGAAAATAAGCTCGCCGGCGCCACAGTAAATCACTGGGTAGACCTGAAAAGGATAGGGGCCACCATGCTGGACGCGGTCGGAATAGAAGACAAGTTCCCGGGAGAAAGCCTTTTAAAGGATGCCACTGGCAACCCGCCCGAGCCCGGTAAACCGGAGGACCGATTCTGGATCTCGGAGAAAGTCCTGTACGGCCTGGAGAAGGGCGCCATTGTTGACCGGCACGGCCATAAGGCCATGTTCCACCAGGACGGATCCATAACCTGTTACGATCTTAAATCCGACCCCGAAGAACAAAACCCCTTTACCATTGAAGAGTGTCCCTGGCCGGAAAACACACCTTCGCCACGTCAAGTTTTTGACTCTATCCGGGAAAGGGACAAGAAAAAATTCAAAGAACTGGGCGGAGGGAACACGCAGGAGAGAAGGATATCTCCGGAACATTTGAGAAAGCTGAAGGCA
>JAWOBU010000182.1:0-3907 GCA_046484135.1 bacterium | reverse complement strand
GGTTGTAAGGATAGTAGTTGGCTGTCTCGTAATGGGAGGTATACTCCACGTCCGCCTCCCACGCCGACTTGTACACCGCACCGATGGTGAAGTTCTGTATTTTGTAGTGGACCCCCGCCACGTAGTTGACCCCGGAAACCAGGTACTCTTCGTCTATCTCGGTCCAGGATTCAACCAGGCTGCCCGGGTTGTCCGGGTCCCACATGGTCCCCTCGACCTGCCAGCGCTGGTCCCAGCCGTTGCCGGAGTCCTCCACTCCCCAGAAATTGACCGCCACTCCCATAGATAGTTGCGGAGTGATCTGGAGCGAATAGGCGGGCGTAACCGTGGTCAAGGCCCCCATCTGCTCGATCCTTCTCGTCTCGATGAACTCGTATCCCAGCTCGTTCACGCCGGTGGCGGTGTACTCGAGGTCCCGGTCGAATTCGTAGAGCCGTTGATAGTTCAGGCTCACCGCCATGTTAACCTCGCTTACGTTGAAAGGATACACCACCGAGGCGTAGTTGATGTTGGCCACCGAACGGAACCTGCTTTCCGAGTCAACGTCGTAGCCAGTGAAATCAGTGTCCTCCTGCCGGGCATGGTAGGAAAGAACGATGGAAGCCTCCGGCTTTACAAGTTGCACCAGCCCGGCCGGGTTCCAGTTGGCGGCGGTGGCGTCGTCAGCCACCGCAATGAAAGCCCCTCCCCAGCCGATGGCACGGCCGCCGGAACCCACCGGGTTGGGGGTGGAAGCGAACGGCACCCGCTGGTAGGTTTGGGTCTGGCCAAGCAAAGCCCCGGGCATAAGAACCAGAGCCGCCAGGGCCACGGCCCTAAACAACAATGTGCTTTTTCCTGTCTTCCTGCTTGTTCCTGTAATCATGGCATGTCCTCTTTTCTTCCGGGGCGGCGGGCTACGGCGCCGCCGGATAATCGTTCATGGATGTTACGGGGTCCATGACGGGACAGGCGGTGGTCCCGTCACACAGGTTGGAAATCAGGTCCAGGGTATGCACCCCTCCGTCTTCAAATGCGTAGTACGATGCCCCGTCCCGGTCCACGTAAAGGGGCAGGGCCTCTCCCGCGGGAATGCTCTCCGCGGGCAGGCTGACCGGGTTTACAATCCCCTGCTCGGTTACATCCACCGAAGGGTAAGGGGTGAGAGAGAAGGAGCTTGTCCCTAAGTTCTCGATGTAAAGAAGGAGCCAACTGTCGGGGGTGCTGATGAGGTTGGCAGGGTTGGGCTCATAGGTTCCCCCGCTCCGGATATGGCCCACCATAAAGGGGGAACTCGAGACCAGGAAAGAAGGATCTTGGATCATTAAAGTGTTTCCGTCGTGGTATCCTATCCGGAAGTCGGTCGCATTATTGAGCTGGTCCCAGCCCCAGTAAGGGGACCGGGACTGGATCCCGTAAACCGCGATGAAACCGACCGCTGGTATATCGCTGACGACTCCTCCGTTGATGCCGTCGGTAGGGTCTATGGCCTTCTCCCGGACCAAAAGGGGCGAGATGGAAGCGACCGTGTTTCCGGCCGCGCCCAGGTTGGAAGCATCATAGGCCAGTTCAGGCGTATAAGCTGGACAGCCGCTACCCGCACTGTCGCACTCGCCGGAGCTCATGTCTGTGGTACCGTCCGCAGTGTCAAGTGCGTAATAAGTGGACCCGTCGTCCGCTACATACAGGACCAACGTACTTTCCACCGGGATGTTGACGGCGGGAAGTTCAACCTTTATGTCCTGTCCGTTCACCTTTAAATTGACCCACTGCACTGTAGTGGATAGATCAAATGGCAGCATCGGACCGCTGTAAAACTCGAGGATGGCAATGTAGCTCGGGGCCGTCAGGTTCCGGTAGTCATTATAGGGAGGGCCGGTCTCTATGCCCGCGGCCACGATGTCCAGCTCATAGGTTGCGCCGACAAGATTTCCTGATATGCCCTGAGCCGGGTCCAGGGTGTTGCCGGAGATGAGAAAGGGGCAGGGACTCGGGGTGTAGCCCGCAGGCGTCGGCCCGGTGGTAAAGGTTACGGTCTTGGACAGGGTCGAGCCGTCCGCGAGAACCAGGTTGTCTATGACAAGCTCGTAGTCGGTCTCGGGAGCAAGGTCACAGATAGGCCCGCCGCCGCTTAAAAAGGAGACCCCCAGCGGACAGCCGGTTACCGGCGCCACTGTGCAGTCCTTGAACTCGAACCCGTCCACCGTGCCCAGCACCGTGCTTCCTCCCACTACCCGCAGGTACACGCTTGAGTTGGTAAGCCCGGCCGGGTCTACCTTTTTATCAAGGTAATGGGCGACCGCGTCTTTTATGGAGACATTCTTCTCGCCGTTTATCACCATCTTGTCGAAGTAGCTTTCGTGCGGCTCGATCGAGTCATCCATCTCCGGCTGCCGGCAGGAAACCAGAAATACGGCCAGCATGGCGGCCGTAAAAACGAGGGTCGGCAAAGCGCGTTTTCTTTGCATGGCGATATCTCCTTGGCTCGATATGTAAAAGCGGTTTCTAAGCGTCTCCTGTGCTCTCCGAGGGGTCTTTAAATATTACAACAGCTTTATGAAAATAAAAAGCCGTGTTTGATATTCTCGAAAGACAGGGCAATAATTCTATATGAGCTAACTGACGGGAAGGAATCTTAAACCTTCCCGCGGCCATGTATATTTTTGAAATTGCCGGAATTGTTTTTCAGGAGGTGTTCATGTCTTTTCCCGGCCGCGAGAAGAAGTCGGCGGAAACGCTTGGTGCGGTGTGCGATTGGGAGGTGTCCGCAGGGGAGGCGCTTCTTGTTTGCGAAAACGGGGTGCTGGGTTTGCAAAGCCCATTTCCTCATAGCGTGCGCATCCGTTCCGGCAGGGGAGGTACGTTTTCCGAGGACCGCTCCTTTGCCGTGGTCTGCCCGCAGGATGAGGAGCAGGTCCCCCGGCTCAAAGACACCGAGGAAAAAGTGGAAATCAGCCTGGCGGGACTTCGGATCATTGCGGCGCGGGACCACGCGGCTTTGTCAGTGTATGATCATGACGACTTCCTGTTGTTCCGCGACCAGCCCGGCGAGGGGGTCGAGTGGAAGGGCCCGGCGGTGTCGGCACGCCACACCATAGAAGAGGGCGCCCGTTACTACGGCTTCGGAGAGAAGACCGGTCCGCTAAACAAGCTCGGCAAAAAGCTTACCATGTGGAACACGGACATGCCCTACCACAAGAACTATGACCCTGTCTACGCTTCCATACCCTTTGTGCTGGTCCTCCGGGAAGGCAGGGCCCACGGGCTGTTCTTCGACAACCCGTGCAGATGCCGCTTCGACGTGGGAAAAGCCGCGGCCGGCACGTTCAATTACACCGCGGAAGGAGGCGAACTCGACCTTTATGTTATGGAGGGGCCTTCCGTAAAAGAGGTGGTGGAGAGGTTTACCGCCCTGACCGGCCGGCACCCCATGCCTGCCAGATGGTCGCTCGGTTTCCAGCAGTCGCGCTGGTCCTACATGAACGACTCCGAGGTCCGTGAGATAGCGGACGAGCTTCGAAGCCGCGACATCCCGTGCGACGCGATCCACATGGACATCCATTACATGGACCGCTACCGGGTGTTCACCTTTGATAAGGAGCGGTTCCCGGACCCGCCGGCACTCTCGCAAGAGCTTTCGGAAAAAGGCTTCAAGCTGGTAAGCCTTATTGATCCGGGCATTGCCAAGGCGGATGACTACGACCTGTACCAAGAAGGCCGCTCGAACGGATACTTCTGCAAGGACAAGAAGGGCAGGGAGTTCAACTCCCGCGTCTGGCCGGGCAAGGTGGCGTTTCCCGACTTTTCCAAGCCCGAGGTCAGAGAGTGGTGGGCCGACCTGCAGACCTGATACGGGCGCTCTCGCGGTACCGCGAGTACTCCGCCGACCGCGGGGCCGCGCTGATCACGGGGAAGCCCGGCGCGCTCG
>JAWOBU010000131.1:0-39287 GCA_046484135.1 bacterium | reverse complement strand
ACCCACGAGGTCAGGCTTTTGACCCTGCATAAGCTGCGGCCCCTGCTACGACACCGGCCGGAGCTATACCTCAGGAACATATTCGACCTCTGGCACGTCCTGCCCATCTCCCAGGCCGACGGGATCGTGCTGGCAGAGGAGTATATGAGGTTCTCGCCCTACTTCGGCGGGCAAAGAAAACAGTGGCTCAAGAAATTCATGGAGTGGCAGCTTGTCGAGATGGGCCACGGCTGAACAAGCAATGAAAGGACCCTGGCTGTAATGGACAACCCTTTCAGCGTGTTGATATCCGCCCATATCCGCTGGTACAACGCGGAGGCAGAGTACGCGCACCGGCTGGCCCGCGGGCTTCTCACCCGAGGCTGGCGAGTCATCATCTGGGGACTTGATGACTCCCCCTTGGTAAACCGGGCGCGACAGGACGGAGTGCCGGTTATAACCAGCGGGAATCCCGGTTCCCTGAACCCGGCCGACTGGCGGGCCACTTTCAACTATTTGCGGAGAGTGATTCGGGACGGCGGCATCGAGGTAGTCAACGCCATGCGCTCGGAAGGATACCCCCTGGTGGCCCGGGCGGCCCGCCGGGCGGGCGCGACAGTGATAAGGACCAGGGGAGACATGCGGATTCCGCGCTTGCCCACCCTTAATAAACGTATCTACAAAAAGTGGACGGACCTCGTTATCTCCTCTAATGATCTCTTGCGGGACGAACTCATGGTCCGGCTTGATCTGCCCGCCGACATGGTCCATACCGTAAGACTCGGCATAGACCCGGAGGAGATCGCGCCATCGCCGCCTTCTTTAAAGATTCAACAGGAGCTCGGGCTGTCCGAAAAAGACCGGGTCGTGGGAATGATGGGCAGGCTCGGGGCGGTCAAGGGCTGGGAGTTCATCCTCCGGGGCGCCGGTGAAATCCTCCGGCGCGTACCCTCCGCCAGGTTCCTGGTCATCTACCGGGACGTGGAGAAATCGGACCCCTTTCTTCCCGAGCTGGCAAAATCGAAGTTCAAAGACCGGTTCATACTGGTAGGCCCGCGCGAGGACCACCGCGAGGTCATGAAGGCGGCCCACGCCGCAGTGATACCTTCGGTGGGAAGCGAGGCCCACTGCCGGGTGGCCCTCGAATGGATGGCCGCGGGCGTGCCCGTGGTGGGCTCCCGCGTAGGTGTAATCCCGGAGATCGTAGAGCACGGCGCCACCGGCTACCTGGTGCAGCCGCGCTACTCCGAGACCTTTGCCGACTGCCTGGGCACGCTCCTGGAAGACCCGGAAAAAGCCGAGAGCATGGGAAAAAAAGGCAGGGAGCGGCTGGAAAAAGAGTTTAATGAAAAACGGATGATCGAAGAGACCGTTGATCTATACAAACAAGCCCTGCGCAGGCACGAGGCATGGAAAAGGTCGAGCAAGCTCCGGTCTGATTGACATGCTGCAGGCTCTCGGTGATTATCGAAGTTAACGGGGGAGTTAAACATGCTGTTTGCAGGAGTGGACGTAGGCTCCATATCTGCGGAAGCGGTGATAGTGGACGAGGACGGACAGATAAAAGGACAGGCCATAGGTTTCACCGGCGCGGACACCGTGGCTGCCGCGGAGAACACCCTTGCCGCGGCGCTGGAAGAGGCGGGGGCCTCCCGCCATGATCTGGCCCGCCTGTTGGGCACCGGCTACGGCCGGGAAAGGGTGCCTTTCGCGGACGACAAGGTAACGGAAATAACCTGCCACGGCAGGGGCGCTTCTTACTTATTTGCTTCCACCCGCACGGTGATAGACATAGGGGGCCAGGACAGCAAGGTCATCAAGATAGACGACAAAGGCAGGGTGCTGGCTTTCCAGATGAACGACAAGTGCGCCGCGGGCACGGGCCGTTTCCTCGAAGTCATGGCCCGGGCACTCGAGGTTGACCTTTCCGAGATGGGACCTTTGGGCCTCGCGAGCGAAGAGCGGATAGCCGTGAGCTCGGTCTGCACGGTGTTTGCGGAGTCAGAGGTCATCGGTCTCATCCATAAGGGCCATGATAAAAAGGACATCATCCAGGGCATTCACCGGGCGGTGGCAGACCGGGCCAGGGCGCTGGTCGGAAGGGTAGGAGTGGAAGAAGAAGTGACCGTAACCGGAGGGGTGGCCAAGAACCCCGGCGTGATAGAAGCCCTCCGGGAAAGAATGAAAGTCAAGCTTAACGTACCCCACGAGCCCCAGGTCACCGGCGCGCTGGGAGCCGCGCTCATCGCCCGGGACAAAGGACCGGCGTAAAATGAACAAAAATCAGCCTCCCAAAGTCGTATCCGCGGACGCCTCTTACGAAGACCTTTCGCCCGCGCTGGAGAAGGTGGTAGAGGAACTGGACCTCTCCTCCCGGCTTTCGGAGCTCCGGGGCAAAAAGGTCTTTATAAAACCGAACATGCTGGGGGCGTTCCCGCCGGAGAAGCACGTTACCACCTGGCCCGCACTGGTTACGCTTACAGTGCGGCTGTTCCGCGACGCGGGCGCAGAGGTTGTGGTGGGCGACAACTGCGGGGTGGGCGGCTACGGCCTTAACCAGCGGGTGGCCAACAAGACGGGCATAGCAGAGGCCTCGGAAGGCGCTTATGAAAACGTGGCCCGCGACACCGTGCAGGTGGACTTCGACTCGAGATACATGGACAGCATCGTGGTTTCACGGGCCATGCTGGAAGCCGACTACCTGATAAGCCTGCCCAAAATGAAGACCCACGGGCTGACTCTTGTCACCGGCGCGGTCAAGAACATGTTCGGGCTGGTGGCCGGAGCCGGCAAAGGCAGGGCACATGCCGGCGCGCCCGGCAACAAGGACTTCGGTCGCATCCTTTCCGACATCTTTTCCATAAGGCCGCCGGACTTGACCATCATGGACGCGATAACCGCCATGGAAGGGAACGGCCCGTCCTCCGGAAAGCCCAAACAGGTAAACAAGCTCCTGGCATCCACAAACGCAGTGGCCCTTGACACCATAATGTGCAGGATGATGGGTGTGCCGGCCACTGAGGTCCATCACATAAGGTACGCTTCCCAAAGAGGACACGGGCCGGTGGAGCCGGAGCGGATCGAGCTCTGGGGGGAAGCGCCCCCCATCAGGTTCAAGCTGCCCGTGACCGTGCACCGCTTAAGCTGCGTGGGGAGGTTCATAAACCAGAGGTTCTTTCAGCCACTGTCCCACAGCAAGCTGGTCCTGGACAAGGAGAAGTGCCGGAAGTGCAAGCTGTGCGTGGACGGCTGTCCCACCGGGGCCATGACCATGGAGGAGTACCCGGTGGTGAACGACGAGCTCTGCATCCGCTGCCTTTGCTGTCAGGAGCTTTGTCCGGAATCGGCCTGGCAGGTAAAGGGTTTCTTTGGACGCTACTTTTCGCGAGGGTGAGAAAAGGAGAGTGAAGATGGAAGAAAACGTGAGCCTGGCGAGGGCGCTGGAGATAATAGACCAGGCGGTGGAGCCGCTTCCGGTCGAGCCGGTCGAGCTGATGCTGGGGGACGGTCTGGTGCTGGCCGAAGATATAAGCGCCTGGGTGGACCTGCCCGGCGCGGACATATCCCGGATGGACGGATACGCGCTCCGCTCTCGCGATGTAAGCTCGGCAAGTACGGACAACCCGGCCGAGCTCACCGTTGCAGGCAAGTCCTCTTTTATAGCGGCGTTTGATAATACCGTGGGAGCGGGCGAGTGCGTAAGAGTCTACTCGGGCGTTGTCATACCGGAGGGGGCCGACGCCGTGGTACCGGACGAGGAGGTAAAAGAGGGGGAGGGAAAGATATCCGTTTCTTCTCCGGCGCCGGAAGGCAACCTGATCAAAAAGAAAGCGGAAGAGTTTTCCAAGGGGGAGATGATGGCCCCGGCGGGAACGGTGCTGACGCCCGGCTGGATTTCCCTGCTTATTGCCGCGGGCTGGATGGAGGTCAACACGGTCCGGCCTCCCAGGATACGCATCCTGGCGGTGGGAGACGAGCTGAAGAACCCGGGCCGGGCGCTCGATCCGGGCGACGTTTTTCCGAGCGCGGCCGCGGGCGTGTTTGCGTGGTGCCGGAAAGAAGCTGCCGGCGAGGTCAGGATGGGCCTGGTGGGGGACGACCATTACGACTTGCAGGAAGAGATGCCGGACAGCGCAGTGGCCGACCTGGTCATTACGCTGGGCGGGACCGGCAAGAGCGAGCGGGACGTGGTTATCGGCGCTCTCGAGGAGCTGGGGGCCGAGATACTGTTCCGGGGAGTAAAGGTAAGGCCCGGCCATTACGCGGCCTTTGCCCGGCTTTCCGATCTGCCGGTAATATGCCTGCCCGGCGGACCGTCCGCGGCAGAGATGATGTTCCATGTCCTGGCCCGCCGCGCGCTCCACGCCCGCATGGGAGACCCGGCCTGGTCCTTTACCATAAACTACGCAAGGCTGGAAAAGGACATTCCCGGCCGGGAGGACATGGACCAACTGGTCCGGGTGGCCATTGATTACACCGAAGAGGAGATCGTGGCTTCACCGCTGTCCGAGCTCAAGACCCACCGGGAGATAGCGGAGACCTCGGGCATAGTGCTGTCCCGCGCCGGCACTGGCCTCACGGCGGGCGAGAAGGTCGAGGTATGGCTGATCTGAGTTCTCTACAGCCGGGGCTTGAAAGGAGGACTGCATGAGACCGACAGGTCATTACATTCTGGCGGCGGCGTTGTCCGGTTTGCTCCTTTTTACCGCGGGATGCGAAGGATGCAAAAAGCGGGCAAAGGACGAGAGCGCCGAGGCGGTTGAACGGACGGCCGGAGAGTCTTCAAAAGCTTCGGGGGAGGAAAAGGATTACCGAGTGCGCCGTCAAAGAATGGTGGACAGCCAGATAAAAAGACGCGGGGTGGAAGACGAACGGGTCCTCCAAGCCATGCTGGAAGTGCCCCGCCACAAGTTCGTACCCGAGGACATGAGAAAGTACGCCTACCAGGACCGGCCGCTTCCCATCGGGTTCGACCAGACCATCAGCCAGCCTTACATAGTGGCCTACATGACCGAGGCCCTCCAAACCAAGCCCGGCGACAAGGTGCTCGAGATCGGCACCGGCTCCGGCTACCAGGCCGCGGTACTGGCCGAGATAGCGGACGAGGTCTACTCCATCGAGATCATCTGCGAGCTCGAGAAAAGGGCGGCCAGGACACTCGAGAGGCTCGGCTATGATAATGTCCATACCAGGTGCGCGGACGGATATAAAGGATGGCCGGAGCACGCGCCTTTCGACGCCGTGATCGTAACCGCGGCACCCGGCCACGTGCCGCAGCCGCTGGTGGACCAGCTTGCAACAGGCGGTGCCATGGTGATCCCGGTCGGCGAGTACGGCCAGGAGCTTATGAGAATCCGGAAGACCGAGGAAGGCACGGAAAGAGAAAAGCTCCTGCCGGTCCGGTTTGTTCCCATGACCGGCAAGGCGCAGAAGAAGTAGGGAAGGTTCGGACCGCATATGGACGCTGGCGACAAGCAAGGCGAGGTGCAAAGAGAGCCGGACGAGGAAGCGATAAAGGAGTGTCTGTCGAAAAACGCGCCGGTGCGGATCGAGCCGGAAGGCTACAAGATTGCAGCGGTGCTGGTCCCGCTTTTGTACGGCAACAAGGGATGGGACCTTTTACTGACCCGCCGCACTCAGAGGCTCAAGCATCACAAGGGAGAGATATCCTTTCCGGGAGGACACCGGGAACCCGGAGACCCGCACCTCATGTTTACCGCCCTGCGCGAGACCGAGGAGGAAGTGGGCATTTCGCCCGATCAGGTCAACGTGCTAGGGCGCTTGGACGACATCATCACTATCACCGGCTTCCGGGTCCGGCCCTATGTCGGCGTCGTTCCCGCCGGCGTCGAGCTGAAAGCGGACCCGCGCGAGATCGAGGAGGTGCTCATATTTCCGCTCCGGGAGTTCATGGAACCGGAAAGATTGACCACTAAAGCCTATGACTGGGACGGAGTGGCCTACCCCGTACACTTCTTCCACTTCCCGGAAAACGTGGTATGGGGAGCAACAGCCAGGATCATCGTACAGTTTTTATGTAAGTGTATGGGTTTCCCAAAACCCGAGCTTCCTTGACTTGCCGTGCCCCAAACCCACATAATACTTTTTGATGCCCTGGCGCATGGATATGGCGACTACAGTACGAGCGGGACCAGTCGCGATTAAAATCGCTCGCACATTTTTTCTTGTTGACACCCTATCATGAGAGAGCACTTAAAGGAGACGCTTACATGATCGCCCGCACCGGCATAATCGGCACGGCCCAGACCCCCTACCTTCCGAAGCACAACTCAAGGCACATCACCGAGCTTGTCTACGACGCCGTCCGGGCGGCCCTGGATGACGCCGGCATGGAGATCAAAGATATAGACAACGTGGTGTCGTGTTCCCAGGACTTCCTGGACGGCCGGACCATCTCCAACCGGACCATTCCGGAGGCGGAGGGGGCTTACTTGAAGTCGGAAGCCAAGGTGGCCTCTGACGGCGCCCAGGCCGCCCTGTACGGCGCGCTTCGGATCATGTCCGGCAAGTACCGGACCACCCTGGTGCTCGCCCACTCCAAGATGAGCGAAGGCAACCAGAACGTGATCGCCAACGCAATGTTCGACCCCCTCTTCCAGCGACACCTCGGCCTGGACGAAGTGTCCGCGGCAGCGCTCCAGGCCCGGGCATACTTGGACCGCCACGGTCTTAGTGAAGATGTCATGGCGGTGCCGGCCTCCGCTTCCCTCGGCAATGCCCTTTCCAACCCCATGGTCCACCGGCACATCGAATGCACCGTTGACAAGGTCATGGAAAGCCCCATGCTCGCGACACCGGTGCGCAAGCTTATGGCCCATCCCATAACTGACGGCGCCTGCGCCCTGGTGCTGGCGGACGAAAAAACGGCGCGCGAGCGCTCGCAAAGCCCGGTCTGGATCGAGGGGTTCGGCATCAGCACCGACGCCTTTTTCCTGGGCGACCGCTCGCTTTCGCGACTGCCCGCGCTTGAAGAGGCCACGGCACGGGCCTTCGGGCTGGCGGATATTTCCGACCCCAAAAAAGATGTCGGCCTGGTCGAGCTTACCGATTACTTTGCGCACCAATCATTGATGACCCTGGAAGCCATGGGACTGGCTGACGCAGGAGAGGCCTATAAGCTGTATCGTAACGGTTCGGCGCTCCGGGACGGGGACCTTCCGGTAAACCCTTCCGGCGGCGTGCTGGGCGGGAACCCGCTTTGCGTTGCCGGCCTGACCCGCGTGATCGAGTGCGCCCGCCAGCTTAAAGGAGAAGCAGGACCGTGCCAGGCGCGAGAGACGAACAAAGCGGTGGCCCACGGAAGCTGGGGGCCCGCCGGACAAAGCCAGTGCGTGCTGGTGCTGGGGACGTGAAGGTGCAAAGGGAACGGGTTTAAATGTCAAACCGAGCGGCCATAATAGCCACCGGGCAGACGCGGCACGTGTCCAAGCGCAGGGACGTGAACATCACCGAGCTTGTAAACGAGGCGGTGGCCGAGTGCCTGCAGGACGCGGACATGACGCCCGCGGACATTGACGCTGTGGTGATCGGCAACATGGAGCACTTCGAGGGGGTGTACAACCCGAACCTCTGGTCGGTGGACACCATGGGCGCGCTCGGCAAACACATGATGATGGTAACCACCGGCGGGACCACCGGGGCGTCAGTGGCGCATGCGGGCTACTACCACGCCGCCTCCGGCGCTTTTGACACCGTCCTGTGCATAGCCTGGGAGAAGCAGTCGGACGGGGACACCACCGCTGGACTTATCTTCCAGTCCGATCCGTTATTCGAGCGGTTCAACATGGCGGGGGCCATCGGCACCTTTGCGCTGGCGGCCTCCGAGTACATGGCCGCCTACGGCATCACCGAGGAGCAGGCGGCCATGGTGTCCGTCAAAAACCGCGGAAACGCCTGTCTGAACCCTTACGCGCACCTCAGGAAAGAGATCACCGTGGAGGACGTTCTCGGCTCGAGGGTGCTGGCCTGGCCTGTAAAGCTTCTGGACATGTGTCCGACCTCGGACGGGGCCTGCGCCATGATCGTGGCCTCGGAAGAGACCGCCAAAAAGAAAAGTCCCAACCGGCCGGCGTGGTTCAAAGCACTGGCCACCCGGCACGACCAGCCTTTCAACTCCGACCTGCCCATGCTCATGGGAATGCGAAGCCTGACCCACGCGGCCCGCGAGGCCTACAGCCAGGCAGGGATAACTGATCCCCGAAAAGAGCTGGACGTGGCCGAGCTTTACGAGCCGTGCAGCTTTGCCGAGCTCTCCTGGTACGAGGCGCTCGGCTTCTGCGAGGAGGGAGGAGGCGGCAAGCTGGCTGAGAGCGGGGCCACCGGTCTTTCGGGGGACCTTCCGGTGAACCCGTCCGGAGGCGTTATCTCCACCAATTGTATAGGTGCCACCGCCATGATCCGGGTGGCGGAAGCGGCCATGCAGGTCATGGGAAAAGCCGGCGACCGCCAGGTGCCTGAGGCCGGGACGGCGCTGGCAAGCGGATTCGGCGGCAGTTGGTGGACGGAGCTGACCATTCTGGGGAGTGAATAAGCCGTTCAGGAACTTATAAGAACGGACAGCCCGGTTTAAACGGAGGTGCGAAAAGATGAAGAAGTTGAAAAAGGGGGCGTCAGCATTGACATTTCTGGCCGTTTTGATGGTCTCGAGTGGGGCTTTTGCTCAAGAGACGCCTAAAACGGAGCAGGAAAAGGGAACAAGGCTGGAGCTCGGCTCGCGGAGCTGGATACTGGACGCGGGCGGGGGTTACGGCGTGCCGTATGGCGGCGCGGGAGTGAGCGCGGACCTGCGCTTTACGGACCAGCTCGCGGCAACTGTGGGCGTAGGATTTGGAAACGGTTTTCGCGCGGTAGGAGGCGCCCGCTTTTATCTTCCTTTTGAAAGGGATGAACGTTTCGAGCCGCGCCTAGCGGTTCTCGGCGGTCGGGTCTCTGGAAGAGAAGACGCCTTCGGTTTAGCCATAGGCGGCGGCACTCTCTTCTTTTTGCGGGAGAACATCTTTTTGAACGGGGAGCTTTACGCCGTAAGCCCCGAAGCCAAGCTCGGCGATTGGGATATAGGGTTTGCCGTGGGCGGCGGCGTTCGACTGGACCTTTGAGCTTTATGCTTTCACCGGAGCTGTTATGGACGAGGAGCTTTTGGACGTAAAGATTGACTCGCGCTTTCCCTACAGCTACTCGATGGGTACCATCCCGAGCTTTTTCTTTAGGATGCTGCGGGATGAAAAGCGCATCTTCGGCAGGAGGTGCCCCTCCTGCGGCAAGGTGTATATCCCTCCCCGGCCGGTGTGCGGTCCTTGTTTCAAGCCGACCTCCGAGTGGGTGGAAGTGGGACCTGCCGGGACCCTGGTGGCCTATACGGTGGTCTACTTCTCCTTCCTGGACCCCATGACCGGCAAGAAGCGGCCGGTGCCCTATGGTTACGGCATGGTGAAACTTGACAAGGCTGACTCGCGTCTCCAGCACTTCATCTCGGAGAGCGACCCGGCGAAGCTCCGGGTGGGAATGCGGGTTACCGCGGTGTTTGCCGAAGAGCGTTTTGGCAACTTCTCGGACCTCGTCCATTTCCGGCCGATGGAGGAGTGACGAGCAATAATGGAAATAGTGTTGCAGACGGATGTTCTTAAAGGTGGAAGTTTGTCGCGACTAAAGTCGCTCGCACGTAAGCAGCTTGCATATCTACGGTTACTTTCATGTAAATAAATGACTGCTTTGCAAGAAGGGAATGAGCGAATGCCGGAAGAGGAAATACTAACGAGCGAGCAGGTGCTCCAGGTGCCTTACAACTACTCGGCCGGGCCGGTGGCGAGCCGGTTCCTGCTGGGGCTCCGGGACGAACAGAGGATTTACGGAATAAAGTGCGAAAGCTGCAACACGGTGTACTGCCCGCCCCGGAGCGTGTGCGGCCGTTGCTTCCTTTCTCTTTCGGAATGGGTGGAAGTCGGTCCGGAGGGTGTTCTCGCGAGCTTCACCAAGGTTTCCTATCACGAGGACGTCCATCCCCGAACTCCTCTGGTGCTGGGCCTTATCAAGCCGGACGGCGCGGACACCGCGCTTACTCATCTTGTCCTGGATAAACCCGAAGGCCTGAAGCCGGGCGACCGGGTCCGGGCGGTGTTTGCCGAAGAGAGGAGCGGCCATATCCTGGACCTGGTCGGCTTCGAGCGGGTCGGCGGGTAATGGAGAAGGTATTTGTAGACCCGCTGATGCACTCCCGGGAGGTGGAGAGTTTTCAGGTGGCGCTGATGATGTTCCTTTTCGGATGCGGCCTGGTGGGCCTTTTCACGTTCTGGTACTTCTCCGGCGCCCCTTTATCCAAGCTGGGCGATTACCTTATTATGGCCTCTGTCCTGGTGGCCGGCATGGGGATCACCTATTACATGCTGAAACGCAACCGGCGCGCGCACGCGGACCACACCTGGTTTTCCGTCAGCGAGGAAGGTATAAAGTCCCGGACGGTGAGCGGCCTGATCGAGGTTTCCTGGGAGGAAGTGGAGGAAATCCGGATAGCGGACCGTCCTTCCAGCAACCGGACCGCGGACGTGCTGATCCGGACGAGCCGCGGCTACATCCAGGCGATGATGCGTTTCATGGAAAAAAAGGATGAGCTTCCGGAGCCCCGCTTGTTGAAGCCGGGGCGCGTTTTCAGCTATCCTGATAAAAGCGAGGTTTGCATCTCTCCCGAAACGAGTGAATTGGTTACGGCGCTCCGGGAGTATGCCCCTGCCGGCATTATCAAGGAAGGAGTCCTTATTTCGTTATGAGAAAAGAATGGGTAAGCCGCCTCGGAAGGGGCAAGGTTATAGCCGTAATTGCGGCGGTGCTGGCGGTGGCAGTGGCAGCGGCGGTGGCTGTCAAGCTGTTGCCGGAGAAAGAGCCCGAGACCTCGGTGTTCCTGATCATCATAGACACCCTGCCGGCCGGGCACGTGAGCTGCTACGGTTACGAAAGATCAACCACCTATCACCTGGACCGACTGGCTGACGACGGTGTTATGTTCAAGAACGCGGTGAGCGCGTCTCCGTGGACCCTTCCGTCCATCGCCGGCATATTGACGGGGGTCATCCCTTATCGGCACCAAGCCGGACTGCCGCACCAACTGGAATGGCCCCGCGACGAGGAAAAAGGCATGTCCAGGATGAAGCCGGGGATTTCCAGCATGGCGGAAACCTTCCAGCAGCACGGCTTCAAGACGGCGGGTTTCTTTAACAACCCCTACACCCATCCCGATTTCGGAATGAACAAGGGATTTGACACCTATGACTACGTGGGGGGCGACGAGCTGGAGATCAGAGAAGCGGGCGAGGTGATAAGGGACGCCGCTCTCTGGCTGAAGCGGAACCCGGAGGGCCCTTACTTTATGGTCCTTCATTTCTTCGACCCGCATCTCGCCTATGATCCGCCACCGAGCTATGCCGCGCCGTACATCGCGGATTACGATGGCCCTCTTTCGCTTCCCTACAACCCCGAGCTGGGCAAGGTCCGGGCCGGGGAGGCCGGTTTGAGCGCTGCAGACAAAGAATTTATCCGGGGGGCCTACGACGGCGAGGTTGTGGCCACCGACAAACAGTTGGGCCTGTTCATAGACCATCTTAAAAAGAAGGGGTTATATGATAACTCTTTTGTGATCGTAACCTCGGACCACGGCGAGGAGTTCTGGGAGCACGGCGGGTTCGAACACGGCCATAGCCTCCACCGGGAGGTCATCCAGGTTCCGCTTGTCATGAAGCTGCCGGGAGGGAAGTTCTCGGGAAAAACGGTGGAAGAGTACGTTTCCCTGTTGGACATCTTTCCCACCCTGGCCGAGTACTTCCGGTGGCGGCCGCCCATGGGCCTCGAAGGAGTCAGCCTCTATCCCAAGGGCGGAAAGTTATGGGTTCCTCCCCACCAGGTCGTGTCCATGAACATGCTTTACGGGGAAGAGAGACAGTGCATCTACAACGAGGGCTATAAGATGATCGTGAACCGGGACACGGGCCGGGTTCGGGTTTACAACCTTGAGGAGGACCCGGAAGAGACCGCCAACGTTTTCGGAGAACAAGAGCTTCCGGAGGGCTTGCAGAACCAGGTGGAGAAGATAGCCGACGACCTTTACAAGGTGTTGCACTCGGACAAACCCACTCCGGCAGAGCCGGACCCGGAGACGGTCCGCAAGCTCAAGTCGCTGGGCTACTGGGGCGGCAGTGCAAGCGGAGACACTGCCGAAAAATAAAAGCTCCCGGCGCTCCCGCCCGGACGACCCGTCATTTTTCAGGCGAGCATATTGGAAGCGTCTGCAGGCGTTCGCAAGATTCCAGCTCCATCTGCTGAGAAGCAAGCTCCAGATCGCGATAATCGAGACCGGGAGGTCTCTCCCACTATGCGTTCAACCTTTTTGCAAGAAGGGCGACTTTTTATTTTTTCTTCTCCTTGTCGAGCGGCACGGACTCGTTTATAAAAGGCAGCCCGAGCAGGACCTCGATCTTTTCCAGGATGTCCTCCTGCCGGTCCTCGGGCATGTTCTCCTTGACGCGGTTGGCCAGGACATCCAGGACCATGGCGAAGGTGAAGGAGCGGCTGTTGCCGAGCTCGGGCGGGATGTTCAGCCTGGTGTCCACCGCGGGATCGGTAAGCGGAAACACGGAGTCGAGAAGGGCGGGGTCATTGAGGAGCTTCTCTCCCGACTCCCGCAGCTTCACCAGGTGGATGCGCGGATACACGGCGTCGGTGGGGTAGCTGGTGGAAAGCTTAACGTATCCTTTTTCTTCCAGGAAAAAGAGGTTCTTGAACACGGCGCGCGCGTCCACGCCGGTCTTCTCCGTGAGCTCGTTGAACCTGATGGTTCCGTCTTGGTCCTCGAGTATTTGCAGTACCTTTCTGCTCAGCTCGTTATTGGTCATGGTCCTTCTCCCTGCTGTCTTGTTTTTCGATCAGGTTCTCCAGGTTTCCGGCCACCTGGTTAAGCTCTTTCATGAAGCTGTCCAGATGGCTGGTTCCGTCTGCGAACCTTGAAGCCACGTCCTTGATCTCCGCCAGGGCGGAAGCCAGGTGGTCGGTAGCCGAGGTCTGCTGATTGCTGGAGGAGGATATCTCCTGTACGGCTCTCGAGGTCTCGCCCGCCCAGTGGATGATGCTTTGAAAATGGTAGTCGGCCTGATCTGCCGCCTTCCTGGCGGCAGCGAGCTTTTTCTCTCCTTCTTCAGTGGAGATGATGGCCTTGCCGGTGGCCTCCTGCAAGTCATCCAACACGCTTTTTATCTCCCTGGCTCCGGACATGGTTTTTTCCGCCAGCTTTCTCATCTCCTTTGCTATCAGGGGGAACCTCTCTTTGCCCTCGCCTGCCGCGGACGCTTCGATGGCCGCGTTCAGGGCGATAAGGTTGGTCTTTTCGGATATCTCCTCTATGAACTCGAGGATGCCTTCAATGCGGTTGGCCTGTTCCTGGAGAGACAGCATCCTCTCTCCTTGTTCCGCGGAGCGGGAGCCGACCTGGTCCAGTTCGGCGATGACCTCCTGGAGCTGTTCCTGGCCGGAGCGGCAGGCGGCCAGGCTCTTGCCCGCCACCTCCTCCACATCCCCGGCGTTCTCGGCGATGGTACGCAGGGTGGCCGCGATCTCTTCGGAGGTGGAAGAGACCTCCTGCACGGAAGTGGCGTGCTCGGTGGCGTCGGCCGCCTGTTCGGAGGACATGGAAGCAAGGTTCTGCATAAGCCGGTTCAAGTCATGTACGGCCGCCTGGACGGAGTGGAGCGTCCGGCGGGCCGACTGCATCTGTCCTTCCAGGATCAGCCCCATCCGGTTAAAGGAAGCGGTAAGAACTCCGATCTCGTCGTCGGTGGTAAGCGGTGCAGGCGAGACCTCCCCTTTTTCCTCGGCCTCCCTTATGCTCCGGGTAAGGTCGTTTACCGGCCTTGCCACGTCCCTGGAGAGGCCGGTCGAGTACAGCACGGTAATGATGACAAGGGTTACAAAAAAAAGCGCCATAATAAAAAGAGAGGCGTCCCGGCCGGCCATGAGACCGGGGCTTTGGCGTTCGATGATCATACCGGGATGAAGGCCGCCGGCGTCCGGCTCGCGCTGGAGCATTATCCAGCCGCGGTCCCGGTTGTCTATAGACGCCCGGCTTAAAGGAACGTAATCGGGCAGCTCTATCCAACGGGAGAAAAAGCGGGTGAGCTCCGACCTCAAGGTGTCCCCGGCCATCCAGCGGGAGTGGCGCAGCAGGCGGGGATGGCTCCGGATAAAGTCCTTCAATGCAGACCGGAGAGAGCCCTGCTTTTGAAATCCGCCTTCAAAGTCCACGGTAAAAGGCCGGAAGTGGTACTCGCCGAAGGAGGCCGGCTTTTCCACCCCTTGCCCGATTTGTTGCCGGGCCATGGACAGGGCCGCGGAAAGCTCGGCCCTCTGCATGGAGAAGTAGGCTTGTACCACCAGGCCCGAAGAGATGGAAACTGCGATGAACACGAAGGCCAGAAACTGCTTTTTTCCCAGGCCGGTAATATGAGGCGGTTCGAAGTCGGGAGGCAGAAAGTTTCCCATATAAAAGAGCACCGGTTTCAGGACGTTCCTGGAGAAAAAGTAAAAGCCCACTGACGATGCAGTTCCCAGCATGATGCAGCCGACGCCGGCGGGCACGGCCTCCCGGAGGGACAGGGCGGACATCTTTACCATCCAGATGGAGACGAGCACGACTCCGGCGATCCACAGGGCCATGGAGAGCAAGGTGGCGCGGGAGGACAAGAGCACGAGCTGTTTCCATATCCAGGCGGCCGTCTCTTGATCGAGGTCTCCCGCTTCCATGGCCGGGCCCTGCCGGTAAAGCTTAATAAAAAGAAGCACCAGGGCAAGGCACATCAAGAGAAGGAAGAGGGGCACGATCCATATCAGACAGACGGTGAGCTCGGCAAGCTGGTCTGCCGCCAGCCCGAGCGCCGACTGGAGAAACAGGGCGCAAAGGATGACTCCCAAAAGGGTAAACCCGATGCCGTAAAGAAACAGCTTCAGGATGGTCCCGGACCTGTTAAAAGAGGCGGGCGTGGTTTTCTCACTCATGGCGCTTTGATGTTACCAGAAGGCACTTTCGCGTTCAATCGGGACAGCGGGTCTGGCATCAGGAGTTCAGGAAGCGCTGCCGGTAATGGGCAACTTGCTTTCCGGCGGCTTTCCCTGTTCCTCTTCCGGCTTTTGCAGGACCTGGATGAAAATGTCCACCAGCCGGGGATCGAACTGGGAACCGGCGAACTTTTTCAGCTCCTTTATGGACTCGTCCCGCGACATGGCCTTCCGGTAGGGCCGGTCAGAGGTCATGGCATCATAAGAATCCGCCACCGCCAGTATCCTGGCTCCCAGGGGTATGTCCTCTCCCGCTATTCCTTCGGGATAGCCGGAGCCGTCGTACCACTCGTGGTGATGGTACACCAAGGGCACGATCTCCCGCAGGAAGTGAATGGACTCGAGGATTTGTTTTCCCATCACGGTGTGGTCCTTGAACATCTCGTGCTCCTGTTCGGTGATCTTCTCCGGCTTGTTCAAAGCTTCCAGCCGGATGCCGATCTTCCCGATGTCGTGGAGCAGTCCGGCCCACTCGATCCTCTCGACCTCGCGGGGCGCCAGCCCGAGCTGGTGGGCTATCTTTACCGCCAGCTCGGTTACCCGGCGGGAATGTCCGGAGGTGTACTTGTCCTTTGCTTCCAGGGTCCCCACCAGCCCCTGGATGGTCTGGCGGAAGGTGAGCTGGAGGTTCTCGAAAAGCCGGGCGTTCTCGATGGCCTGGGCCGCCCGGGAGGCCAGGATGATAAGAAGCTTGGCCTGTCCCTCGGTAAAGCGGTAGCTCTTCTTGAAGGAGTAGGCATTTACCGCCCCCAGTATCTGGTCCCGGACCTTGAGGGGAACGGAAAGAAACGAGTTCAAGCCTTTACGCTCCGGCGGGCTTTTGAAGAAACGCTTCAGCTTGGGGGTGTTGGAGATGAGAAAGGGGTTTTCGGAGAACCAGTTGAACAGGGTGTTGTAGTCAATTTCCCCGAAATACTCGGGGGCGTCGGCCGGTTCCGAGTAGAGCCGAACGCCGGGTTTTTTCTCCGGAGGGAGGTTGTACTCGGCGTTCTCGTCTTCTTCGAGTATAAGACTTGTGGCGTCAGCGTCGAGCTCGTTCTTGGTGGTTTCCAGTATCATGCTCAGGATGTGGTCCAGGCTGAGGCTGGAGGTCATGGCTTCGCTTACGTTGTAAAGACTCATGACCTCTTTCAGCTTCACGTTCTCCTGCTCGAGCCTTCGTTTCTCCAGGGCCCTGTTTATCACCTGGAGCATCTCGTCCACCTTGAAGGGCTTGAGCATGTAATCGTAAGCGCCGTGCTTCATGGCGGAGATGGCTGTCTCCACCGTGCCGAAGCCGGTCATGATGATGGTTATGATGTTGTAGTTTCTTTTTCGGATTTCCTCCATGAGCTCTAGGCCGCCGATCTCGGGCATCATGAGGTCGGTAATAACGAGGTCGTAAGGCTGGGATTCAAGCTCTTCCAGTGCCTGGTTGCCGTCCTCGGTAGTGGTTACCAAAAACCCTTCGTCGGAAAGAAAGTCGGAGAGTATATCGCGGATGACCTTCTCATCGTCCACCACCAGGATGCGGGGACTTTCCTGACTATAAATATACTCCACCCTTTTCTCCCTCTTCCTCGTATTATGCTAGAAAAATCCCCACATATTGTCAATGAGAGGGAAATTGCCCATGCTTGCCTTTACCCTTGCCGAGGTCTTTTGGGCCGGGGGCCAAACCGGCGGACATAAATAGCTACCTTTCCGGGTCGCTTTCCAGGGGAAGGCTTAAAGTCTGGTCCACCACCGGATAAAAGGCGGAGACAGCCGGCAAGGGAGATACGTTCAAGGACTCGATCTCCACGGCAAAGGGGTCTGCACCCGGTATGAGACCGCCTTGTTTCCGGTGCTCCATTTTCCGGCCGGACATGGCCTGGCGGCTCCTGAGGATGTTACCGTCTTTACATGTTATTAGGTAGCGCGATTGTTCGAACCGCCTGGATTTCCCTTTAGCCGGGACCTCCAGCCTGATGGCCCGGCGGCCGTTCCTGAAGACCTCGCAAACCCGGTAGTCGCCGACGTCAAAGAAGCGGAACTCCCCCATGGACTTGTCCATGCCCCACAGGTGTTTTCCGCGCTGCACGTTTTCCTGCTTGTCCACGATAAGCTTATTAACGGCAAGGCCGACTACGGGAAAAGCTGTCCCGGCAAGACGGTGCAGCACCGGAACGGCAAATAGCACTTCGTTATAGGGGTCCATTCCCTGGGGATGAAGGTACTCGAACGCAGCCACCACCACCAGCGCCTTGCCGATACCCGCCGGCACGGGAAAGAGCTTCCGGGAAGGCAGTATGGACCGGGCCTTGCTCCACGAGCACTGCATCAAAAGGCTCATGCCGCGGGAACTCTCATAAAAGCTCGGAAAAAGGTAACGCCTCTCCACCCCCTGGTCATCCGTAAAAGAACATTCGTTCTGGGGAAACCTGCTGAAAAAAGGTCCTTCGTACATCTTTATAAAATCTCCTTGTCTGCCGGCTTTCAAGCCGGTTTAACTTCTTTTTATAGATTGCTCCACTCTTGTCCCGAAATAAGACTGCTTTTCAAAACCGCTGTAAGAACCCGAGAGAGGCTGCTAGATGTATCCCAGGTCCTTGAGCCTCTGTTTTATCTTGCCCTCTTCTTCGGCGTCATAGTCGGCCGATTCCAGGGCGGGGATGTAGCCCAGTATCTCGAGTGTCTTTATTATCTTGGCCACGCTTTCCTCGACCGTCTCCTGGTCGGTGTGGCAGACGATCTCCGGTTTCTCCGGCGGCTCATAGGGGTCGTCTATCCCGGTGAAGTTCTTTATTTCTCCTGCCAGCGCTTTTTTGTAAAGGCCCTTGGGGTCTCTCTTTTTAAGGACTTCTATGGGGCAGTCGCAATGTACCATTGCAAACCTGCCGATCTTTTCCCTGACCTCTCTTCTTGTCTCCTGGTAAGGAGCGATGGCCGCGGCGATAGCCACCACGTCGTTCCTGGTCAGGAGGTTGCATACAAAACCTATCCTCCGGATGTTGATGTCCCTGTCTTCCTTGGAGTAGCCCAGCCCTTTGCTGAGATTCTCGCGGATCACGTCTCCATCCATCACCTCGACGCGTAAGCCCCGCTCCAGCAGCTCCATCTCGATCTCCTGGGCCAGAGTGGACTTGCCCGCGCCCGAGAGTCCGGTGAACCACAAAGTGAATCCTTTCATTACCTCCGCTCCTTTCCAAAGTTTATATAAAACATCTTTTTCCAGCGCGAGCGAGGCAAACCGCGCGTGACCCCGCTCGCAGCTTTTATAACAACACCCTTCCAAGATGGGTTGTTTATGCGCTACTCGTCTTTTAAAAGATTCTCTCCGATCATGTCCTTTGGCACGTTGATCCCGAAAAAGCCCAGCACGGTGGGAGCGATGTCATATATAGAAAATGTGTCCTTTACCTGGTTGAAGCTCTCGGGCGGCCGGTTGCAGATGAAGATGCCTTCCTGGGCGTGGTTGGCGTCGTCCGGGCCGGTGTCGTTCTCGAAAAGGTGCACGGTGCCGGTTCCCACGCTTCCGGCGGAGCGCCAGTAGAGGTCTCCGAAGTAGACGATCAGGTCGGGCGCGATGTTGTTGACCGTCGTGTAGACCTCTTCGGGCTTGAAGACCCGGGTGCCGATGTTGTTGCCGTTCTCGTCGGTGATGGCCTCGAGCTTTTCCTTTAGTTCGTCGCGGAAGGACTCGTAGTCTTTTTGCGGCACCTGGCCTTCCGGCTCGCGTCCCTCCACGTTCAAGAACAGGCGGCAGTAGTACCCGCCTTCGCCCCAGGCCCGAGTGCGGGAGAAGTCCGCCATGTCCATCTTAAAGCGGGTCTGCTCCGACGGCTGTTCTTTAAGGGTCAGGTAACCTTGTCTTTGCAGCCATTCGTTTACACAGATGGCGCCTTGCATGGGCTTGGCCCCGTGGTCGCTCACCACCATCACGCAGGTGTCCTTGTCGAAAAGCTCGAGGGTCTCGCCGATCTCCTCGTCCACTGCCCGGTAATATTCGAGCATGGCGTTCTCGTACTTGTTGCCGGGTTCATAGAGCCGGTGTGTTTCGTCGAAGTATCTCCAGAACCCGTGGTGGATGCGGTCCACGCCCATCTCGACTATCATGGCGAACTCGTAGTCTTCCTTTTTATAAAAGTGGCGGAAGGCCTTCCAGCGCCTTCTGGTCATGAGATGAATCTGCTCCAAGAGCCAGTCCTTGTTGTCGGTGCGGAAGTCGTCCACGTCTATCATGTAATCTCCATCCGCGGCCCGGTCCAACTCTCCCTTGACCTCGTCCGGCCAAGTGTACTGCACGTCCTTGCCGGGGGCCAAAAAGCTCGATACCAGCATCCCGCGAAGCGGCTTGGGAGGATACGTCTGGGGAACGCCGAACACCAGAGACGATTGGCGATTCCGGGACATGTAGTTCCAGACTGTTTTCGCTTTTACGTAGTTGGCGTTGGCGAAGTAGAGGTCTTCGTAATCGTGGCTTTTGCGGTTTCTGAACCCGTAGAACCCGAGCATGCCGGGGTCCTGGCCGGTCATCATGGCCGTCCAGGCGGGAACGGTGATGGGCGGCACGGTGGAGGTAAAATCGCCGTACACACCCTGATCCATGAGCGATTTGAGCGCGGGGAGCTTGTCTTTAAATTTGTCGAAAACAAGCTGGGGCGTGGCACAATCAAGCCCCAGAATGACGAGCTTTTTCATCACTTACTTCTCCAACCGGCCGGTTTCTTGGTGCCCTTGCCTTGCCGGATACCTTTATTATAAAAGCAGGGCGGGAGGAGTCAAACTTTGCGGGTTTGTATTAGGGGGAAGTTTTTCGGAAATCTTTCTTGCGCTTTATTGGAGTTGTCTCTTGCGAAGTCGTATCCGGTGGGTTATGTTTTTATAAGGATTTGTGCAGGAAATCAGTCTTACAAGCGCAGGGAGGAAGAGTTATGCCTTATTGCCCTTCATGTGGTTACGAGTACGAAGAGGGAGTAGAGGTTTGCCCGGACTGCCGGGTGGAGCTGGTGGAGGCGCTTTCGGAGGACCATTTCGAAGGCGAAATGGCCGAGGTCTACCATGCCCACTCCTACCCGGAAGCGGGGATGGTCAAGGAGCTTTTATATAACGAGGGCATTTTTTCAGCCTTGTCCAATGAGATGGGCTCGACCATGCTGGGCAGCACCTCGTCCGAGATGGGCGAGATCAAGGTTTTCGTTTCCGAAGAGAACGCCAAGCTGGCAAGAGAGCTTATTGAAACCTACATGGAGAGCAACCCCTTAGAGGAGGCGGGCGATTACATCATCTGCCATAATTGCAGCTCCCAGTATCCTTCCGACTACGAGGCCTGCCCCTACTGCGGCACCGAGGCGGAAGAGGAGGAGTGAAAGCCGCAGAGGGGAAAACCCTTGCAGGCAGTCCTCTACTATCGCGAGTTTCCGCTCGCTCCCACCACGAAGAAAAGATTTGGGCAGAGGATCAAGCTCGTTTTTTTAACCGGCCTTTACGCAATCCATTCCTCATCTTCGGGCGCGGGCCCGATCTCCCACTGGCGGGAGATTTCGATGTGCTTTCGAAAGCGCCGGAGCTCTTGTATGAGAAGCTCCGCTTCCTGTCTTTCCCAGTGAAGCCGGATGGCTGAGCCGGAGGAGACGCCGGCCATGTGGGCGCCGTGGGTTATGCCTCGAAGCAGGACCTCGGCGCTGTCGCGGGGCGGGGACAGCGGTCTTTTCAGGTCGCGGGCGGCGATGCCGAAAGCAGGGGTTTTGGCCCGCAGGAAGGCTTCGATCATGGCGGCGACGATCTTTTCGGTTGCGGGGGCGGAAAGCTCGCCGGACTCTCCGCACCCTGCGAACACGAGCATGGGAAAGGGGTTTTTCTGTCCGGGGCTGAAGAGGACCGGCTTGGATGATGCGGGGTCCAGGGCGCCCTCTTCGATCCAGTCGGATATGATTCCGGCCAGCCGGAAGTTGACCCTGCCCGCCTCTTTGCGCGGCGGTCTCATGTCCTGAAAGAGCGGCACTCCCAGCGGGTCAAAAGGGAACAGGTCCGCCGGCAATGATGTAACGTTAATGATCATGGTTTGGGTATCTGCTCTGAGGCCGGGTCCTGTTGCAGGCTTTTTGCCACCTGGTCCAGGATGCCGTTAATGAAAGATGCTGACTCGGTGGTCCCGAACCTTTTTGCTATTTCAATGGCTTCGTCAATGGTGACCTTGGGGGGAATGTCCTTTAGGAACTCGAGCTCATAGGCGGCCAGGCGTAGGATGTTTCTGTCCACGCGGCTCATGCGGTATAGCTTCCAGTGGCTCGAGCGGGACTCGATCCTTTGGTCTATGCTCTCGCGGTTCTTTTCCACCCCGTGTATTAAAGACTCGGCAAAAGACTTGACCTCTTCGCCGTCGCTTCTGCTTTGCCAGAACAGGTCGGCGACTTCTTTTCCCTTTTCTCCGTGGAAGTCCCACTGGTAGAGGTACTGGAGGGCCAGCTCGCGGGCGCGGCGGCGTTTTCCCATTTTTATCTTAGAGCTGTCGGAGCACGCGGCACATTTCGATGGCGGACATGGCCGCGTCGTATCCCTTGTTTCCCGACTTGGTCCCGGCCCGCTCGACGGCCTGCTCGATGGTGTCGCTGGTTATCACTCCAAAGGCCACGGGCACGCCTGTCTCGAGCATGGCCTGTGCTATGCCCTTGGTGGCCTCGGCTGCCACGTACTCGAAGTGGGGGGTCGAGCCCCTGATTATGGCCCCCAGCGCTATCACCGCGTCATAGTCGCCGGAGCGGGCCAGCTTCTTTACAATCACCGGCATCTCGAAGCTGCCGGGGACCTTGATTACGGATATGTCGTCGTCCTCCGCTCCGTGCCGGGCGAGGCCGTCCAGGCAGCCCTCCATAAGCTTGCCGGTGATAAAGTCGTTGAAGCGGCTTACCACCACTGCGAAGCCAAGGCCCTTGGCGTCCAGGTTTCCTTCTATGATCCTGGGCATTATGTCCTCCCCGGGCCTAGTCCTTGAAAGTCAGGATATGGCCCATCTTTTCCTTCTTGGTCGTGAGGTAATGGATGTTGTTGCAGTTCGGGCAAATCTCGATGGGGACCCGCTCGGTAACCTCGAGGTCATACCCTTCCAGCCCCACGATCTTCTTGGGGTTATTGGTTATCTCCCGCATCTTCTTAATCCCCAGGTCGGCCAGTATCTGGGCGCCGATGCCGTAGTCGCGCAGGTCCGGCTTGAACCCGAGCGCCAGGTTGGCCTCGACCGTGTCCATGCCCTGGTCCTGGAGGTGGTAGGCCTTGAGCTTGTTCAACAGCCCGATACCGCGTCCCTCCTGGCGCATATAGAGAACGACCCCTTTGCCCTCCTGCGCTATCATCTCCATGGCCTGCTGGAGCTGGGGACCGCAGTCGCAACGCAACGACCCCAGCACGTCACCGGTCAGGCACTCGCTGTGGACCCGGACCAGCACGTTGTCTTCCGGCTGGATTTCGCCCTTTACCAGGGCCAGATGCACGTCCGGGGAAACGTCGCTGGTGTAGGCGATGGCTTTCCATTCTCCCCCGTGCTGGGAGGGAAGCGAGGTCTCCACCGCCCGGTGCACCAGCCTCTCGTTCTTCATCCGGTACTCGATGATGTCGGCCACTGTTACTATGTGAAGGTCATGCTCCTCCGCGAACCTCTCCAGGTCCGGCATCCGCGCCATGGTTCCGTCGTCCTTCATGACCTCGCATATCACGCCCGCGGAAGTAAGGCCCGCCAGCCGGGCCAGGTCCACCGATCCCTCGGTCTGGCCCGTCCGCACCAGAACTCCGCCCTTGCGGGCCCGAAGCGGGAAAACATGCCCCGGCCGCACCAGGTCTTCCGGCTTCGCGTCCTCCGCCACCGCGGTAAGAACGGTCCGGGCACGGTCATGAGCTGATATGCCGGTGGTGACCCCTTGCCGGGCCTCGATGGACACCGTAAACGCCGTGCGCAAAGGGGCCTCGTTGTTCTCGCACATGGGCTTTAAGTCCAGCGAGTCCGCCTTTTCTTCGGTCATGGAAAGACAGATCAAACCGCGGCCCCGGGTGGCCATGAAATTCACGATCTCGGGCGACACCTTTTCAGCGGCACAGCACAGGTCGCCCTCGTTCTCCCGGTCCTCGTCGTCAACCAGGATGACCATCCTGCCATCGCGGATGTCCTCGATCGCCTGTTCTATACTCGTTCTTCTACTGCCTGACATAATAACTCCCCCCCCGGCTCACGCCTTACTGGAAACGGCTTCAGGCTGAAAGCCCGGCTTTCATAATTCTAAAGCTCAACCCTCCGGCACCTTCCGGTTCCGGGCCAGATAAGTGGTCCAAAGGTGCCGCAGATTATAGTGTACCACCTCCCACGGCCGGAGGCGGTGGGACCTGCCGTAATCAATGGCAAAACTCCCCAAGAACAGGATATCAAAAAGCGGGTTTTTCGGCAAACTCAGGACTTTTTTTATGAGCGGGACAAGCCGCGGGTGGCGGTGCCCCAGGATGAAAAGCTTCTGCAGGTTCTCGTGGAGCCGGGTGTCTCGCTGCTGGAAGGGAGAAAAGGCGAAGTAGGACAACGCTTCCCTGCCGTGATAGGAGTCGGGGTCTTCAAGCTTCCCGTCCTCTATGAGCCTTCTGGTGAGCTCGGTGCCCGGAAAGGGCTGGAACAGGGACGCCACCACAAAGTCGTTTTGAAGCTCGATGTTGAACCTGAGGGTCTCGAGGGCGTCATCCACTGACTCGCCTGGAATGTTCAGCATGTTATAGCTCTGGGTAAGAATGCCGTGCTCGTGAAGGATGCGGGTTCCCTCCCGGATGTCCTGGTTTTTCATCTTCCGTCCCAATACCGCCTGCCGGGTGGCTTCACCTGCGCTTTCCAAGCCGTACCAGCAGGTGTAACAGCCGCCTTCGGAAAGAAGCCTAGCCTTCTCATCGGTCATGGTGTCTATGCGGGCGGTGCAGAAAAAAGGCAGGCCGATCTCGTCTTTATAGCGGGGCAGGAACTCGGAGAGCCAGTCCGGGTCATGCGTGAACAGGTCGTCGTTAAAGCCTACGGTGCGTGCGGGGTACTTGGCGAGCACGCTTTTTATCTCTTCCGCGAGGTAGGTAGGCGACTTGAAGCGGACGTAGTCGGCCGGATTGGGATAGAGCTTTCTAAGCCCCTTATTGGCGCAGTAGGTACAACCGTGTGGGCAGCCCCTGCTTGCCATGAAGAACTTGATGGGATAGGACCGGAAGTAGCGGTACTGCCCGAGGTACAAGTCCTTGTCCGGGAAAGGCAGGCGGTCCAGGTCGCAGACAAGGGGCCGCACCGGGCTCATCCGGAGCTCGCCGTTCTCGGACCAGGCCACGCTTTCGATGTCGGAAAGGTCTTTGTTCTCCTCCGCCCGGTCCATGATCTCGAGAAGTGGAAACTCCGCCTCCCCCCGCACCACTGCGTCCACTGCCGGGTCCCGGGCCAGCTCCGGCTGGAAGGTGGGGTCTACCCCGCCCAGCACCACCCGGGCGCTGGTGCGTTTCTTGAACAGCCGCGCCCACGCCAGCGCCTCCTGCCGCTCCGCGGTAGTATGGCCGATGCCGATAACGTCCGGCTTTTCGGCCTCGATGGCGTGAAGGGGATCCCGCTCCAGTCCGGGAACGACCAGCCTGGTCTGATGCCCGTGTTCGGACAGGACCGAGGATATGGACTCCGGACCGTGAAGCTCGTAGTGGTTCAGTTGAAAGAAGATCAGCCTGGCCATGAACGCGCCTTAACCTGCCGAGGGCAGTACAACGAGCGACAGGGGTATTGTTATTTCGGGAAGCGGGATCAAAAGAATCCTTCCTGCTTTAGCTTCTCGAGCAGGCCCTCCTGCGGAGCGGGAGTCTGGGTGCGAAAGCCCAGCAGCCTGGCCACGTACTTGCCGAGGAGGTCCGTTTCCAGGTTGACCAGGTCGCCCGGGGTCTTGTTACCCAGGGTGGTCCGGGCCAGGGTCTCTGGTATTACCGTCATCCAGAACCGATCGGCCATCAGTCCGTTAACGGTCAGGCTTATTCCGTCCACCGCTATTGATCCCTTCTCCACCATCAAGGCCAGGACCTCGGGGGGAGCGGCTATGGTGAGGCGAGCGAAGCCTCCCTCGGGCCGGGCCTCGGCTATCCGGCCCGTCCCGTCTATGTGGCCGGTTACCATGTGCCCGCCCAGCCGGTCGCCAAGCCTAAGCGAGCGCTCCAGGTTGACCCGCCGGCCGTTCCGGACCTCCTGCAAGGTGGACCGGGCCAGGGACTCCCGGCTAACATCAACCACGAACGACTCCTCGGAAACAGAAGAAGCGGTAAGGCAAAGCCCGTCCACCGCCACCGAGTCCCCCGCCGCCAGGTCAAAACCGTCTTCCCCCGAAGCGATCTCCAGCCGCAAGCCCGCAACGCTCCGCACGCACTTATTTACTACACCTATCCGTTCAATGAGCCCGGTAAACATCGTTTCTCTCTATAAATAGAATAGCGCAATTTGCCCGCATGACTAACATCGTGCGAGCGACTTCATCCGCGATAATTCCCTTTTCGTGCGAGCGGCTTTAGCCGCGATGTCATTGGAACATTTTCCATTTTATCTTCGTAAATTTCCACTCGGAAGCTTCCTTCACAAGACCTTTCCGCACCGGGTTCTCATAAAGATATTGAAGGTAACGGCTGACGTCTTCATGGTCCCGGATCAGCCGATCATGGAAACCTTTATACCAGACCGATCCTTTTCCTCCCAAACGCCGATTGATCTCGTGGGATGAATTCCCTTTGATTCTTTGCATCATCTTGCTTAGCTCAATATTTTCACCAAGCCTTAAAATCATAATGAAAATGATCGGGCATCAGGACCAAGCCAAACCATTCCAGCAAATTCTCTTCCTCAAGCTTCTCCAGTGTTAATATAACCGAGTCAAAGCAGGCCGTATTATCCAATAGCTCTGCTTCCGGGTTCTTGAATGCACTGATAAAATAAACTCCGTGTCCGAAAGAACGCCTGCCTTTCCTGAGCAATCGCGAGCCTTTATCCGGTTTTTTATTCCCCTTTTGGTTCTTCCTTTCCATTGTTTTCTGATTAAGCTCTGAAATTTAATCGCGACTAAAGTCGCTCGCACGAAAATTGATCTCATAAAAATTACTCTTACAAAAGCAAATTCGCACATATTACGTCAGTTTAATAAATCGCAATAAAATTCCCGCGCGACCTCGCGATCACTTTACCATTGTGCGAGCGACTTCAGTCGCGAAAAAATCGTTCTTTACAATTTCTGTTTCCGCGTCACCTTTTGTCAATAACCGGCTCGCCTATGCTTTCAATGCCTTCCGTTTATCACCCGGCCGGTTATCATGATGTCCTCTCCCAGGCGGCGGGAGGACAGGTCATCAAGCAGAAGTGCATCTTCCATCTTGCGCGGGCCCGTGCCCCTGGTCAGGGGAATTCCGTCTCCGGCCAGCATGCGGGGCGCAAAGAACATGACCACCTCGTCCGCCATGTTCGCCCGCAGGAAGGAGCTGAAAAGACCGCCTCCCCCTTCCAGAAGAACGCTCGCGATCTGCCGCTCCCCCAGTTGCTTCATGATCTCCTTTAAATCCAGCCCGCCTGACCGGTCTTTCTTTATAATCTCGACCTCGGCGCCCGCCTGCCGGAAGGACTTGATCTTTTTTACCCCCGCCACCTTGCTGGTAAAGATAAGGGGCCCGTCTTCTCCTCCCGCGGACATGAAGTTGGACTTCAAGGGAAAGTCGAGCTTGGAGGAGAGGACAACCGGCCGGGGATGGCGATTTTTTCCTCCTTGCCGCCGCACCGTAAGCTGGGGATTGTCCGCCTTTACGGTGCCGGCGCCCACCATGACCGCCTGATAGATGTCCCGGAGCCGGTGGACCTCTTTGCGGGCCTCCTCGCCGGTGATGTAGAGCGAGTTGCCGGTCTTGGTGGCTATATTTCCGTCCAGGGTCGCAGCCGCCTTCAAAATTACGTAGGGTCTCTTGGTGGTTATATACTTCGTGAACACCCGGTTCAAGTCCTGGCATTCTTTCTCCAGCACCCCGGTGTCCACCTTTACGCCGCCGTCTCTTAACATGGCGAACCCGCGGCCGGACACCAGCGGATTGGGGTCCATCATTCCGGCGACCACTCTCTTGATGCCCGCCCGAACCAGTGCGTCAGCGCACGGAGGTGTCTGGCCGTAATGGGAACACGGCTCCAGGTTCAGGTAGATGGTGGACCCCCGCACGTTGGCCCCGCCTTCCCGGAGAGCGTGGACCTCGGCGTGCGGCTCTCCCGGCCTGCGGAACCATCCCTCGGAGACCTTGTGGCCGTGCTTGACTATGACCGCCCCCACCATGGGGTGTTGGCACGTCTCGCCTTCGCCTTTCCGCGCGAGCCAGAGCGCCCGCTTCATCCATGCTACGTCGTCATTGTCATTGTTCTTCATTTTTTCTTGTCCGCCTCTTCTTTCTGTCTCTGCAAGAGGTCCCGGAGCTCCTCCATGAAGTGATGGGCGTCCTTGAAAGAGCGGTACACGGAAGCGAACCGGACATAGGCCACGTGATCAAGGTGGAAAAGCTCCTCCATGATCGAGGCCCCGATCTCCTCCGCAGGTATCTCCTTGTCCCCCCGCTCCTGCAGGCCGGCCTCGATGCGCTCCGCTACCTTCTCCAGGGTGGTGATGGAAATGGGACGTTTCTCACAGGCCTTCTTAAGACCGATTATTATCTTCATACGGTCGAAGGGCTCCCGCCGGCTGTCCTTCTTGATCACCAGCGGAAGGACCTCTTCGATCCGTTCATAGGTGGTGAAACGACGGCCGCACTCGATACATTCCCGCCGCCGCCGGATTACCTCGCTCTCCTTGCTCAAGCGCGAGTCTATAACCTTGTTCTCCAAATCTCCGCAAAACGGACACTTCATCTTCCGCCTCCCTCATACCGGCGCACCCGGACCTGCGCCTCCTCCAGCATTTTCTCCGCCAACGGGTCCGGGTACCCGTCTTCGTAAACTATTTCCACGATCCCCGCGTTTATCAGCATCTTGGCACAGATCAGGCAAGGCTGGTTGGTGCAGTACAAGCTCGAGCCCTCGATGCAAACCCCGTGGCGAGCCGCCTGGATGATGGCGTTCTGCTCCGCGTGAAGACCACGGCAGATCTCCGCCCGCTCGCCCGAAGGGACCCCCCGCTCCTCCCGCAGGCAGCCCGTCTCCCGGCAGTGGGGAAGACCGGAAGGAGCGCCGTTATAACCGGTGGTCAGTATCCGCCGGTCCTTCACTATGATCGCGCCCACCGACCGCCGAAGGCAGGTCGAGCGACTGGCAACCAGCCGGGTGATGGAAACAAAATACTCGTCCCATCCCGGACGCGCTTCCGATACCTGGTCGTTCAATCTGTCCTCCGATATGTTGCTCATAAAATCATCTCCATTTTATCCCGGCCTGTGTGATTTTTCAACCACATAATGACAATTCAGGAAAGATTTTTGCCAAAAACAAGAAAAAACCGAGAAATCAGACAGAACTTGTTGAAATCATTGTATTTTTAAAGGAGCTCCCGAAAGGAAAGATTAGGCTCCCCGAGCTTGAGCTGGTAGCCCTGTTCCGGCATCCCTGGCAAAGCCGAGCAAACCGGGCTAAAAGGTGGAGAAATTTTATTGACCTTTTCGGGCAAAGAGTGAAGTTGGGATACCTGCCTGCCGCATATCCTTTTTATCTATTCGAGCTTTTTAAAAATTATGAAGGCTGGAGTGGTCCGAAGCTTTTGAATGGCGGGAGCGGGCTCCCTGTCTGCGTGCCTGTCTGCGTGCGGAACGCACAGGCAGGCAGCTTGCGAAAATCGAGACCAGGAGCTCTCCCACCGCTATCCTGGCTTTTAACCAAGAAGCTCCACTCAAACAAGATTTTATTTTTCCCCGGAGCGGAACTCGCTCGCACTTATGAGTCATCTCTCGCGTAATAAACAATATTCGTCTTGTTAGAGAAAGAAGAACATGAAGGCGAAAGCCGCGAGGTAGATGATAAGCACCAGAAAGCTTTCGAAGCCAATGTTGGCGATCCCCTTTTTTTCCCTTCGGAGCAGTCCCAAAAGAAGTATGGACGTCAAGAGTATGGTAAGGGCTATCACGAACACGTCGTGCCCGGCGAGGTTATGATAGAGCGAGCCTTTCCGGTAGGCTGCGTCTGAGAAAGAGACGAACAGGACGTCAAAGGTGTTGCCTCCGATAATGTTCCCCACAGCCAGGGTGGGCGCTCCGTGCCTTACCGCGGCAATCGAGGTTACGAGCTCGGGCAGTGAGGTGGCCACGGCTGTGAACAGTGCACCCACCAGGGTCTCGGACAAACCGGTCTCGTTCGAGATAATAGCGCCGGTCTCGGCCACTGCGTAGCCCGCCGCCATGATGATGAGCGCGAAAACAATAAACAAGACCCACGTCCGTACCAGCGACCGTCGGGAGATGCGCTCCGCCTCCTCCGGCCGGTCTATCACGGTCTCGGGCGTGCGGATGGCCCGCCAGAGCGAGTCGCGGCGGGTCGCGCCGATCATGCGCAGGCCGAAAAGATATGCCAGCACAATAAAAACGGAAGTGGGGTGGACGCCTGCGAAGGAGATGTCCGGTCCGGTTATGGTCATGAGCACCAGGGAAAGAAGGATGATGAGCAGAGCGCCCTGCATAATATTGGCGAGCGACGCCGCGGCGTGTTCGAGGTTGATGCGGGAATAGGCCATATCGGCGATAGCGAGGAACACGGTCTGTGCCGCTATTCCTCCCATGGCGTTGGAAAAAGCGAGCCGGGCGTATCCTTCATAGGCCACCGTAACCGAGGTCACGATCCCGGGCAGGGAGGTGGATGCGCCGAGAAGCACCGCTCCGAACAATGCTTCGCCAAGACCGGTGGCGTCGGCCAGGGTGTCGGCAAGGCGGGCCAGCTTGGTGCCGGCCACCAGTATCACCACGGCAGAGGCCAGAAATATGACAACAGAAGCGGAAAGTCCTACTTCGGGCGATTGAGGGACCATTACAGATATGTTATTAATCTATGATAATTATGCAACTATAAACCCCTGACGGGCCGGCTTCCGCGGCCTCGGAAAAGGAGGGGCAGCCCCTGTGCTGTCCAAAATATAAGACAGAGGCAAGCAATTGTATCACGCAGAGGCGCCAAGACGCAGAGAAGGAGGGATTTCTTTTGAACTTAAAGGGAAAAGACAAGACCAAAGCAGTGGTCCGGCTAAGCCGGGCTTTTCCGGAATCGAGGCCCCTTGAAAAGCGCCACCGGCAGACGTTTTCCATAACGTATCGCAACGGCGCAAGTTTCTTTGTCTTGCCTTTGCGGCTTAGCGCCTCTGCGTGAAATAAAAATCTGTTTTGGACAAGAGTGGGGCAGACCATGGAAAACTCGGAAATCGCAGACGTGTTCGACCGGATCGCCGACCTGCTCGAACTCCAGGACGAAAACGAGTTCCGGGTACGGTCCTATCGCAATGCCGCACGCACGGTCCGGGACCTGTCGCATCGGTTGGAGGACATGGTTTCCGAGGGCAAGAAGCTTTCTGATCTTCCCAACATCGGAAAGAGCCTGGAAGGGAAGATCAAGGAGATCATCAAGACGGGCACATCCAAGCGTCTGAAGGAGCTGGAGGACCAGGTTCCGTACGGGCTGGTGCGGATCATGCAAGTGGGCGGTCTCGGTCCGAGGAAGGCCATGCTGCTCTACCGGGAGCTGGGCGTCCAGAGCGTGGATGAGTTGAAGAAAGCTTGCGAGAACCAGGAGGTCCGCAACCTTCCGGGCATGGGGGCCAAGACGGAAGAGAACATTTTAAAGGGCATCCGGACGCTCGAGACCTATACCGGCAGGATGCTCTATCACACAGCCGCGGGATTTGTAAGCTCGCTGGTGCGGCACCTGGAGTCCGTGCCTGAGGTCAAGAAGTACGAGGTCGCGGGGAGCTTTCGTCGCCGGAAGGAGACAGTAGGAGACCTTGATATCCTTGTCCAGGCCAAGGACCGGGACCGGGCATTGGAGAAGATACTCTCCTATAAAGAGATCGGCGAGGTCCAGAGCCGCGGGAGCGAGAAATCTTCGGTGGTGTTGAAAAGCGGCCTGCAGGTGGACTTCCGGTTTTTCGATCCGGAGAACTTTGGCGCGGCGCTCTGTTACTTCACGGGCTCCAAGGCGCACAATATCTCGCTCAGGAAGCGCGCGCAGGACAAAGGCTGGAAGCTGAACGAGTACGGCATCTTCGAGAAAGACAAGCTTTTAGCGGGCCGGACGGAAGAGGACCTTTACAAACAGCTTTCGTTAAAATGGGTGCCGCCGGAGCTCCGGGAGGACCGGGGCGAGATCGAGGGCGCGGAGGGGGACCGGCTGCCGGAGCTTATAAAGCTCTCGGATATCAGGGGAGACCTTCATTGCCATACCAAGGCCACGGACGGCTCGGACAGTATCCAGGACATGGTGGAAGCCGCCCGCCAGAAGGGGTATCAGTACATAGGCATAACCGATCACAGCAAGATGGTGGCTGTTGCCCGCGGCTTGGACGACGAGAGGCTTAAAAAGCACGCTGATGATATAAGGAAGATTAACGCGAAGTACGACGACATCCGGGTCCTGGCCGGCGTCGAGGTGGACATCTTAAAGGACGGCACTCTGGACATCTCCGAAGAAGTGCTCGCAGAACTCGACTGGGTGGTGGCCAGCGTACACTTCTACCAGGACATGGACGAGAAGAAGATGACCGACCGCGTGGTGAAAGCCGTAAAGAGCGGCGTGGTGCACAGCCTGGGCCATCCCTTGTGCAGGATCATCGGCAGCCGCGACCCCATCAAGGTGGACATGGACAAGGTGTTCGAAGCCTGCAAGGAAAACCGGGTCATACTCGAGATCAACGCTCAGCCCGACCGGCTCGACCTGCCTGACACCTACTGCCAACAGGCCCTCTCCGAAGGGCTCAGCTTCCAAATCGCCACCGACGCCCACATGAAGGCGGACCTTGATCTCATGGACCTGGGCGTGGGCATGGCCCGACGCGGATGGCTGTCCAAGAAAAACGTCATAAACACCAGGACCGCAAAACAGATGGAGAAGATACTGAAAAAGAAGTAAGATAAAAGCGTACAGTCGTTCTGTCGCTTCAATAATCAATACCATTGCTGTCCAAAACATAGAGGAAAGGCTGAGAATCATATCACGCAAGGGCGCAAAAACGCGAAGAATTCAGAATTTTTTGATTTTGAATCAAATGTAAAACCTCGGTATTGATACGTACAAAAAGGTGCATTATGAATTTCAGGTTCCCTGAAAAGTTTTGCCGGAGGGTTATGCTTATAAAAGGTCAGAATGGCTTAATCTCGTTGTGTTTTTTTACTTTGCGTCTTCGCGTCTTTGCGTGAGATAAAATTCTGTTTTGGACAAGAGTGAATCAATACTTTCAGTGCGAGCGACTTTAGTCGCGATCGTCGCCGTTTGCGGGACCTCCGAGGTTATTAATCTGACGGGACAACAGCCTTGTTCCAGTTTTTTTAACCGCACTTGCCTCTTCATCGAACCCGCCTGAACAGCGATCAATCCCCCACGTACCCGAGCGAGTCCAGGAGCTTCCGGGTCCGGCCGGGAGCGGGTTTGCCGGCCTGCCCCAATTCCGGCTTTGCCAGGTTCTCCTCCAGCCGGATCAGACTCTCCATCATCCGCTTCCTGAGCTCCGGCTTCTCCCGCACCAGGTTGTGTAGCTCCGACGGGTCCTCATCAAGGTCGAAAAGGAGCGCCCGGTCCGGGTTCTCATAAAGGATAAGCTTATGCCTGCCCTGCCGAAGGCTCTTCATGGTCTGGCCTTCATGTAAAAGGTGCATGCTGGTCGCAAAAGCCGGTCGGTCAGGCAGGTCCTCATCTTGTGTAAGCGCGGACAGGAAGCTTTTGCCTTCCACTGGCGCAGGGTGCTCGATCCCGGCAAACTCGAGCAGGGTGGGAAGAAGGTCCACCTGCCGGGTTATAGACGCTATCCTGCGGCCGCCTCCCGAGCCTCCGGGAAGCCGCACCAGGAGCGGCACGTGGAGCTGCTCCTCGTACAAGGTGTTGCCGTGCCCGAAACCGCCGTGCTCCAGAAACTCCTCGCCGTGGTCCGACGTCAACACCACGATCGAGTTCCGAAGAAGCCCCTCCTGCCTGAAGCGAGAAATCAGCGCACCCACCCGATCATCCGTGAACGCGATCTCCCCCTGGTAGCTCGAGTGCAGGAAGTTATAGGTCTCCCGGCCGACCTCCGCGGACAAGCCGTAAAGACTCTTGATATTCGGCACGTGCCCTGCGCGCCAGAGCGGCTTGCCCTCCGGCCCCTTTCTGAACATCCCGAGATAATTCTCCGGCGGCACGTAAGGGAAATGCGGATCGAAGTACATGACGTACAGGAAGAAAGGACCTGCGGGCCGCTCATGGAGCCAGTCTACCGCCATCGCGGTGAGCGCGGCCGCGTTCTCGTCTTCTTCAAACCCGAACACTCGGAAACCCTGCCCGAACCCGAAGTCGGGATGGACAAAAGGGCTTGAGGAAAAGGCCGCGGTAAAGTAGCCCGCTTCTGCAAAGGTCTCGGCCATGGTCCGGTTTCCGGAAGAAAGCGGGATGCGGTCCTTGCCGAGCGAGCCGTGCTGGACCGGATACAGCGATGTAAAAAGCGAGGCCACTGAAGGCGGCGTCCAGGAGGCGTGTGAGTAACACCGCTCGAACAGGATGGACTCGTGAGCTAGCGCGGATATGGCCGGGCTTACGGGCATATCATGACCGTACGGCTCTAAATGATCGGCCCGCAGAGTATCAATGCTGATGATTATGATGTTGGGCTTTTGGAAATCACGATTTAAAAAAGCCGGGCCGATGGCGACCGCTTCACCGGCAAGCTCTGCAGGAGAACCTTCCGCCCGGAGCTCGAGCTTGATCGCGCCGCTTTTTAAATCATCCCCCACGTCTATTCGAACCGGGACCCACTCGCCCGGAGCGGGGGATACCGACTTCTTCCGGCTCTTGCCGCGAGCGCCGGACACGGTTACCACTACCGACGACTCGATCCCACTGCCCAGGCGGCTGCCGGAAGGCGCCCCCACCTGGAAATAAAAGCCGCCGGAACCCGTGTAATCAGCCTCCAGCTCGCCGCCCGGCTCCAGCACCATGCTCTCCCGGTGAACGCCGTTTATGAAAACCATACGCGCGGACTTGCCGCGGCCCGCAAACACCTCCCGCTCTGAAGACTCCTCCACCACGGGAAAAGAAACAAGCTTCTGCAAAGGCGTAGCTTGCCGGTCCTGGCAGCCGCAAACCAAAAACAGCAAAAGCGCGACAACCGCCCGGCCACCCATCCTTTTATATGAAGGCTTCATGGTCTTCATACGAACCCGGCCACACTAATACTTTAGTCTACAGACTCATGCGGCACTAATGCAATATAGTAGAGGAGGTTTTATCCCCCGCCGTCGGAACCGTCGTTCTCTGGCTTTTGTTCCGTGCCGGCAGGCTCGCCCTGGAAAAACTCGCTCTCCCGGTACCTTTCCAGGCCGTCGGTTATAAAGACCTTGAGCACTGCGGCCGCGGGCACTGCTACCAGTATGCCCAGAAAGCCGAGCAGTTCGGCGCCGATCAAGAGAGCGATGATGACGATTACCGGCGATATCCCGACCCGGTCGCCCATGATCTTGGGCGTGATCAAGGTCCCTTCCATGGCCTGGACAACTGCATAAACGCCCCATACCCCCAGAATCTGCCAGGCGATCCCGAATTCGAGAAGCCCCATGATCGTGGCCACCACCACCCCGATGATGGTGCCGAGGTAGGGCACGATAAAAAGAAGGCCGGAGCCCATGCCGATAAGAACCGCCATGTCAACACCAACCAGCAACAACCCGCCCGTGTAAAGGACGCCCAGGAAAAAGCAGATGGTGAGCTGGCCCCGAATGAAAGCGCCCAGCGCCTCGTCCACCTTGAAGGCCTTGTCCTTTACGTAAGACTGATAGGGCACGGGCACGTAATCCAGGATGCGGTACTTCAGAGTGTCCCAGTCGCGCAGAAAGTAAAAAAGAAAAACCGGGATGATGAGAATCCCCACCAGCCAGCCGAAAAACGCCAGGGTGTTCGAGAATATCCTGGTAAGCACCGCGGACACCGGCTTCAAGTTGGCGGGGTCCAACTCTTCGAACTGGCTTTTCAACTGGCCCAGAAAATCTTCCATGTTAGCGGGAAGCTCGACCCCCAGGTACTCCTTAACAAGCGGCGCCAGCTTCTCCTGGGCAGTGGAAAGATACCCCGGCAGGTTATTGAAAAGCTCGACCAGCTCCCGCTGGGCCTGAAAAAGAAGAAAGAAAAGCACGCCGCCCAAAACGACCACGATCAAGGCGGCAAGAATGAAAATGGACACAGTCCGGTTCAGCCTCCACGACTCCATCCTGTCTATCACCGGGTCGAAAAGATACGCCAGAAAAAGAGCGATAAAAACGGGCGTCAAAGGGCCGCGCAACAAATATAGAAACGCGCCCAGCAAAACAAGCAACACGCCCGCAATAACGATCCTCTGGTTCCGCTTGTCGTTCATTACTTTCCACGCCTCCGGAATACTGATGACAACCGACACGAGTTATACTATAGAAAAACATGACAGGCAAGCGGAGGGGGAATGAGAATGGGCGACCGCCTTTACCTGACATATCCCGGCCTGCGCGTACAGCTTTTGCCATAAGCACGCCACAAGCCGGAAAACAGGTTTTTATCACATACGGCGACAGGAGAGCTGTCTGTAATATCTATCAAACATGAGAGGCGCGGCCCATGACCGCGCCTCGCGGAAAAATTTTGATATCACTTTTTTGTTATTGCTTTTTATCTTTTCTGTTCAGGCTCTCCCGGCAAACCCTTTATTTTAATCTTAAATAAATCGCAACTCCAATATCTTAATTATCTCGGTCCTGTTCAATCAGAAGGGAAGTAGTACCCAAAACGGAATGACCCTAAAATTGCATAGGGGCTATAATTGTATGTGCGCTCATCCACCGGATCCCTCTTAGAAAAATTGAATTGAGCATAGCTTCCTTCAGCCCCTACAAACCAGTTATCTTTTCTGTAAAGTGTAATCCCTCCTCCTGCTGTAACTACAAGTGCGCTATAATAATCATCATCTCTATATAATGGACCTGTTGATGTAAACTGAACAACACCCATTCCTCCACCACCAAAGGCGTACCAGTCCATCTTCTTATTTATAGCATCATGATATATCGCGCGAACTGCGAATTGGTGGGTGAACATATTGAATGTAGAATCTTCGCTCTCGGATAAATAGGAAGCGACGTTGATGCCGCTATAACCAAGCTCTATATTGAATTTATCTGTCAGAACAAAGCCAGCACCGACCTGTACTCCCCCGCCAGAATTGCCATAGGTTTTCCGTAAATAAGAGGGGTCTAAGTCTATAGTTTGAGCACCAACATTTATGCCTCCATAGGCATAGAAAGAGCTTTCCGGCTGTTCAGCAAATGCTTTGGAAACCATGCCTGCATTAAAAATCACAAAACAGGTTAAAAATAATACTGCCTTATACTTCATAGTAACCTCCTTGTCCCAAATTATATTTTTTGAAAAGTTGGAATTATTTCGCGAGCCTCTGCGGGCCGTGTATGTACATGCAGACCCGCAGAGACCCATTAAGCCCTTTTATTACATAAACTAATTTTATCTTATGGCATAGAAAATCTGGGTATCTCCGTCAACATTACGGTTGTAGTAAAGGTAATTTTCAAAGTTCATGCATCCCTTTCCCGGGGATTCATTATACTCAGTGCTCAACTCGGTAACTTTAACGGGCGTATTCCAAGCGCTTGCTTTATCGGTCCTCCATGTGTACCAGATGTCATTTTTGCCGCTGTTGGGAGAACGATTGGAATGAAAGAACATGGTAAGGCCATCTCTGCTCAAACAAGGGTCCCCTTCTCTGCTGCTTGTGTTCAGCTCCGAGATATTTTGAGGAGTGCCAAAGGCGTCTCCTATATTGGAGCGAGTGGCCTTGTATATATCAGGAGGACCCTCGCCACCGCTTCCGTTACTGCGGAAGTAGATGGTTTTCTCGTCCGGCATGAGAGAACCGTTATAACTGCTGTCGTCCCAGACCAGGTTAGAGAACTCAGTGGCAGTGCCGAAGCTATCAGTGAGGTCCGGCCTCGAGGCCGTGAATATCCTGTACAACCCGTTGGCGTAGCGGGTAAAGTAGGCGCGAAGTTCATCGTCGGACATCCAAATATTGCCTTCATTTTCTCCTGTGCTCAAGGAGCTGAGATAAACGGGCGTGTTGAAAGAGCTGGAGGTATCGTCTCTTTCAGCATAATAGAAATCCCATCCATATCCGGTGGTCCTGTCAGAGAGGAAGTATAGTCTCAGTCCGTCACTGGTTATGAAAGGCGAGGTCTCGTTGTATGTGGTATTTACGTCACTTCTCAAGTTGTCCACTGATACGAACTCTTCCGAGCTGTCGTTTGCGCTGTGGCACCCATAATCTTCCGGGTAGTCAACCAGACCGTCGCCATCATTGTCCACACCGTCGGAGCAATCAGCATGCTTAACGCATCTTGTGGCATAGACACCTGTGGTTTTTGATGCGGGTTCGGATTTCTTGAGTCTGAAATTTACGCGATATGCATTGTCAGCATCGTATTCGGTAGCAGACCATACGGTTGCTTCGTAGCAATTAAAGGAATCGGACAGGTATGCATCCGTGTAATCCCCTCCTGCCGAAGGCCCGCAAGTAACGGTGTCCCCCATGAAAAGAGATTCAAACTCTTCCTTGGTGGGTGCTCTCCACGAATTGGAGCCTCCAAGACTGAGGTCCTGGCAATACTGCATTGCGTTTTGCCAATCCAAGATGTCGGATTGTCCCTTTTCCCACAGCAGACCGGTATTTGAATCTGAGATGACACCATTGCCCAAGTCAGTGAACCTTCCGGAAACTGATTTAACAGCTTTAACAGCTTTTAGAGCATTAATCCTTTTCCAGGTATGAACGCTGGAGTCAGGGTAGGTAACTGAAATGTCGTCTGCCGTGTCCCTCATAATCTCTTCGATTTCGTTCGGAGTGAGACTTTCGTCCAGGGACTTCAACAAAGCGGCGAGACCAGAGACAAAGGGGGCCGCAAAAGAGGTACCGGTTACAGGACCTCCCAAAGGGTCATTAGTGTCCGGATAATCAGCATTCAATACCGTAATCTCTTCTCCGGGTGCACTCAAGGAAAGGACCGATTGCAAATCGTTTTCGGAATAATTCGATCCGGTCTCAGGGGCGTCCCATCCTGTTGCTCTTTCATCATTCTTGTCTGTCGCGCCTACGGAAATCACTTCAGGGTAAGCCGCAGGGAATGTATTGGAGGCGTCAACCTCTTCATTGCCGGCACATGCAACCACTGTAACCCCATTTAACCTGGCATGTCGGACCGATGCCCGTAAAGCTTGAGTGTCTTTAACATGTGCACTTATATTTATTATGTCCGCACCTTGACTGACGGCGTAATTTATCGCCGCATGTAATTTATATCCAAAGATGCATTGTTTTAAAGCCCCTATGCTTGAAGAAGAAATAAGCTTTACAGGCAATATTTTGGCTCTGTAGGCGACCCCGTTTATGGCTTTTCCGTTATTTTCGGCTGCTATCAGGCCGGCTGTATGGGTACCATGAGTATAGGACTTCCCCCAAGAGCTGTCCATCTCTTTATTGGTCGTATTATTATCATCATCCGCCACATCGTAGCCTGGTAAAAGCTGGTCTTTCAGATCAGGATGCTCCCGGTTAAAACCGGAATCAATAACGGCAACTACTACCTCGGTAACTGTTTCCCCGTACAAGTTATTGTCCCTCAAATAAGAATAGCCAGTCTCAGTACTGGTGTCCCCCGAGGAGAGCTTGACTTTTTCAAACCCCCAAACGACGAACCCAGAGAATTCCTCCACGTCTGTATTCCCCAAAGTGCCCGTATAGTTTTTCTCCGCGTAATTAACACTCGAGTTGGAGTTCAACTGACTGATTATGTTTTCTATCTCGTTGGCCGTCGAAGTTGGTACTTTAATTTCGTACACCTCGATCTGGGGTATATAACCGGTTATTTCCCCATCAACCCCGGAAACTATATCCTGGATATCACTCTCACTTACCCCATACTTGAATTTGACAACTACCCTGTCTGAGGAAATAGTGTCTCCATTAGAATCAGTTACTACATGGGAGGGATCATCTGGAGTAAGCATA
>JAWOBU010000088.1:0-2606 GCA_046484135.1 bacterium | reverse complement strand
TAATGAGCTAACATGACACCATGAGCGTTCCCATGAAAAGAAGACAATGTAAGGTTGCTTGAAAAAGGAGGAGTTGGTATGGACAGGAGAAAATTCATAAGCGCGGCCGCGGCAGGTGGCGCGGGACTCGGGCTGTCGCGGCTATCGGCCGCGGGCAATTATGACCTCGTTTTGCAGGACGTGAAGTGCCTTGTTAACGGCTCTTTCGAGCGGGCGGACGTGGCCATCAAGGCGGACAGGATAGCCGCTATACTGCCTCCCCGCTATTTGAAGGACGCCCCCCGGATTATTACCGGAGACGACCTTTATGTCTCGCCCGGCTGGGTGGACCTGCACGTGCATTACGTAGACTGGAAGCACAGAAAGTCGCCCGGCGCGTCCATCTCCAGGCTGGGGCTGGCCCAGGGGGTTACAGCGCTCCAGGACGCCGGCACCGTGGGCGCGGAAAACTTCGACCGGCTTCTCGATGCGGTAGCTGATAAAGACTCGGAAATTCCCTGTTACAGCCTGCTCAGCATTAAAAAGGAAGGCATCAAGCTGACTGATTTTTATACCACGCGGAAGGGATACGACGACATCCCGGCCATGGAAACGGTCATAGAGAAAAACCGCGGCCGTATCTCCGGGCTGAAGGTCCGGGCGGACAGCCAGGTGTCGCCCAAAGACGACCGGCTCTACTACGTGCAGAAAATCAGGGAGGCCGGCGACCGGTTCGGGCTTCCGTCCATGATCCACATCTCCACTCCGCCGCCCTCCTTACGGGACATCCTGCCCTACATGAAGGAAGGCGACATGGTGACCCATTTCCTGCGCGGGCAGGGCAACTCCATCATCGGCGAAAACGGCAAGGTGCTCGATGAAGTGAAAGAGGCACGCCGCCGAGGAGTCAGGTTCGACGCGGGGCACGGCATGGGCAGCTTCTCGTTTTCCGACGCAGAGCGGGCGCTTGACCAGGGGTTCGACGACTTCACCATCAGCTCGGACCTCTATATCCTGAGCATTCCCCTTTACGCCAAGACCTTTGCCAACGTCCTGACCCAGTTTCTGGCCGCAGGCATGCCGCTCGAACATATCATGGAGCGGGCCGGCACCAGGCCGGCAAGCGTTTTGGGCCTGGAGCGGGAAATAAAACAGGGCGCGGAGGCCACCTTGAGCGTTTTCTCTGTAAAAACCGGCGAGTGGAAGTGCAAGGACGTAACCGGGAACACCCGCAGGAGCGACCGCCGCATTATCCCCGAGTGGACGATTCTGAACGGTGTGCCTTGCCGGGCAGGAGAGCACGATAAGAAAGTGTTTTTATAACACACTGTGCATTAAAAACAGTCTGTTTTAAATATACTGTGTTCAAACAACTTAGTAGTTATAAATTGTCATCTGTTTAAAGAACACCCCGTTGTTCAACACCGCCGAAACTACCGTCTTGTCAGACTCCAAATAACACCTGCCGGTCGAGCGACTTCCGCCGCGACTCACGTCCCTTGCATGTATTGATTTTATAAGTAAAAAAGCCCTAAAGAGCAAACAGGGGGGAGGGACGGTCCTGGCGGCAGGCCTCGATGCGGACGCCGCTGCCGTCCATGACCTTCTGCACCGCTGACACCGCGAGCTCGCCCGTGTTGTTCTCCTCGGACAGGTGGGCGAGCAGGACTGTGCGGAGCCGGCCACAGGCAATAGAGCCTGCCAGGCCGGCAGCGTCCGGGTTGGACAGGTGCCCCATTCTGCTTTTGACCCGCTGCTTGACATGCCAGGGATAAGGCCCGTCCCGGAGCATATCAGGATCGTGGTTGGCCTCGATTACGGCCAGGCTCAAGTCGGACAGCCGGTCCAGCACCGGCCGGGTAACCATCCCCAGATCGGTCATCACCGCCACTCGGTGGTCCTGGTCCTGGACCACAAACCCCACGGGGTCGGCGGCGTCGTGGGAAGTGGGCACCGGCAGAAACTCGATGTCGCCCGCCCGGACCGGCTCGCCCGGCCGGATGGTCTCGGTTCCGTTCAGCTTGAAACGCTTGCCTACCTGAGCAAGGGTCCCGGCAGTGCCGTAAACAAGAAAGTTCCTGCCCATGGCCCGCAGACCGGCCACGTGGTCCTGATGCTCGTGGGATACGATGATGGCGGAGAGCTCCGAGGGGTCTACATCTATGGATTTGAGTCGCCTGGTGAGCTCCCGGCCGGAAAAGCCGGCGTCAAAAAGAAGGGAAGTACCTCCGCTTTTTACGTAAACCGCGTTTCCGCGGCTTCCGCTTCCCAGCATACAAACCTTCATGCTTCGTGCCGCTCCTCCCATATTTGGTGGCCCCGCCGCCGGAGACACCACAACTTGATTCCACTCTACACCAAAACAAGCCCGGATGCAATGGCTTTCCGGAAAAAGGGTGTGCGACATATTTGGTGGTCATGCTGCTTGGCGTTGTTCCCAGTAGTCCTCGAAGCGGCCTGATTCCAGGCAGCAGCGCAGGGCGATGATGGAGTTGGCGCCTCGCACGCTCCAGTGCATGCCCGACTGCTTAACCCGCTTGCCGATGACGCTCTTACAACCCGCTTCCACAACTCCCGAACCGATAAACAAACCTTGACGTCTGAACTTGTCGTATCGCATTCTCTCC
>JAWOBU010000089.1:0-11945 GCA_046484135.1 bacterium | reverse complement strand
GGAACAAAGCACAAAAACGGAAAGAGCCAAAGGAAAGGAGTAAGATGATGGCGGAAAATATCGTGGAGATGACAAACGACAACTTTGAAAACGAGTGCCTGAAGTCCGAGGTCCCGGTCCTGATAGACTTCTGGGCCGAGTGGTGCGGGCCGTGCCGGATGGTGGGCCCGGTGGTTGACGAGCTGGCGGGCGAGTACCAGGGCAAGATCAAGGTGGGCAAGCTGAACGTGGACAACGCCCGGGAGGTCGCCGCCCAGTACGGCATCCGGAGCATCCCCACCCTGATGATATTCAAGAACGGGCAGGTGGCCGACACCATGGTAGGGGCCCAGCCCAAGGACGGTGTCAAGGCGTTTATTGACAAGAACCTGTAGGAGTATCTCTACAAACCCAAGCCGGGGCCTCGCGCCCTGGCTTTTTTATAATCGGAAGAAGGGAGAGCTATGTCCCGCTCTTCCGACAGAAGGAGGACGACATGGAAAGGACCCTGGCGATCATAAAGCCCGACGCCTTCCGGGCAGGGGCTACGGGAGAAATAATATCAGCCTATCTTCAGCAAGGCTTCGGCATAAAGGCCATGAAGCTGGTAGAGCTCTCTCATGAACAAGCGGCCGGCTTTTACATCGTGCACAAGGACCGGCCTTTTTACGATGAGCTGTGCGGGTTCATGAGCTCCGGGCCGGTCGTGCTCCTGGTGCTGGAAGGGGAGAACGTGATCGAGAGAAACCGTAACCTCATGGGGCCCACCGACTCGAGAAAAGCGGAAGAAGGGACCCTCCGGCACCGCTTCGGGACCGACATCCAGAACAACGCCGTCCACGGAAGCGACAGCCCGGAAACCGCGGAGTTCGAGATCAACTACTTCTTCAACGCCCTCGAGTTCGTAAAATAAACACCGGCCGGCCGGATGGCGGGGTCATCTACGATTAAGTTTAGTGGGTTCTGAAGCCATGAATAACCCCTGATCTTCCCGGCGCAATGTACGACCCGGCGAGAAGGCGCGCCTCACCACGTTCGACATAAACTTAATTGTAAAAATCTGACCCCGCACCATCCTTCGATTACTTTCTTTGCTTCTGACGATGTAAGCTGATCTGCTGCCTTACCAGAAACCTCTTTAGCCTTTCTGTTTGCTAACTCATTAGCCGCTTCTTTTTTCTCTTTTGAAAAGTTTTGATCGCGTAGACTAAGTTGTCTTTGTTTTCTTTTTTTTTTAATCTGGTAGATTTTCGCTGAACCTTTTATTTTCTATTGCAATTGGGGTATTCGTTATTAGCGTAAACATATTTTGAAAGGAATTCTCGTTCAATCAGTCTTATGTCTGCAGATAGATATGGCTCCTCCTTAGTAATTGCCAATGCCGCGACATATAGATCATGCCCCGAATCCCCAAAAAGTTCTAAGTAAGTCCAGCCACCCGAATGGCCTCCTCTTGACTCGAATGCAGATCTACCGAATTGATACCACCTCCTTGCCAAAGACTGGTTACATGTTTCACCGATATAGATTACATTTGAAATTGAAGGGTCGGCAGGTCCAGATGGTAGTTTACCACTAAATTTTGCAAGCACATATACACCTGGATTGTTCTTTCCATTAAAATTATCTTTTCTACTCCAAGGCATCCACTCAGATAGTCTTTTGTTTTTTTGCATCTTACTCTCCTCCTACCCCGGCATAGCCGGAACCAAACAGGTTATGAAATTATTATCCTGTTGCCTTATGATTCTGGCTCCGGATTGTCCTGAGCTAGGATGCCAAACGCTGCTATGTTAAAAGCAATCAGAGCAACGATTATCGCAAACGCCTTTTGAAAAAACTTTCCCATCTTTTCCTCCTATCTTATCTGGTAGTAATAAACGCTTTCTTTAGTTTGAGCAGCTAGTAAAGATCCGTCTTTGCTTACGAAGGGTATTAAATTTGAACTGAATGCTTCTCGCCAAAGGAAATTTCCATCCTGATCAAAAAGGTTCACGTATCGAGGAAAAGAGTCCAAGGTGGGGCTTATTCCTTCTCCCTGCCAAGTAGCTATTGCGATCCTATTCCAATCCTGGGACATATGTGCGTTTTTTATTCTGATACGGTTAGAATCCTCTTCCGAAAGAGCTTCATAATTTATAACCAAGTCATTCGTATGCTTCTGCCACAGTATAGAGCCATCAGTTACATCTATCATGCTAATGTCCTTTAATCCTATCTTTCTTAAAAGAAGGCGATTTAAATCCTCTGATATGTAGTCAGCATTGCCATCTTCTAAATTGTTATTAGAATAATGATTGTCAAGTTTCCAGATTATTTCTCCCCTGGAGTCTAAGCAATATGCATTTGATGAGGAGGCAACAACAACATACTTGGCATGATTTGATATTAAAACGTAACCAGATAGCTCATCCCCTGCGATATTCCTTCTCCATATCTCTTTCCCATCTGAATTATACAAAATAGCGTAAGGTTCTGAGAAAATAACCACAGCAAAGTAATTGCCATTACCAGAGAAATTTCCTTCTGCATACATATCATGACCAAGTGGATAAAGCACTTTAGACCAATTCTTTCTATAAAATGAAACAATGCCTCCATCCACAAGAGTACTGGTATAGGCGGCAGTCATTCCGTCATCAGAAACATAACAAGGAGCAAGACCATCACTTACGCTGCATATAAAACCTTTCCTCTCCCATATTAGGTTGCCCTCTATGTCCATAAAAAGAAACTTTCTTTTATTAGGTTCGAATTTGCCTATGTATATTCCAAGATATTTTCCCTGATCGGACCTTCTCAGATAAAACCTGTTATTATCTTCCATCACCACGCTATTCTTCACGGTTAGCTCCTCGTCCACGAACCTTATGTAGGTGTCTCCGATCAGGACTTTGGGCTCGAGGGTCTCCGGATCAAGCATCACGTCCTTCGTGCCCTCGGGCAATTGAACAGTCTTCACCTGCTCCACGTCCACATTGGCCGCCTCTTCTTCTTTTGCAGCATCCTCGCCCTTATCTTCCTGCTTCTTTTCCCCGTCCTCGCCGGGCTTCGGCAGCTTTTCCCGCTCGGTGTGGGTCACCTCGGAGGCTTCCTTGGGCTTTTCTTTCGGTTCAGCAATCTTCTCTGACATCTCCGGCCCGGAAGCCACAAGCCATACCCCCGCGGCCCCCGCCAGAAGAACCACCACAACCACAATCACCCAAAGCCACGTCTTCTTCCTTCTCTCCATCTCAATCACCTCTCCTATTGATCATACAATGCAATTTGTTAAATCCGTCCATCTGTAAATGGTCTCTTTCTGCTTTGGTGGACATTGGGCTTCTCGGCAGTTTACGATTCTGGAAGTATATCTTGTAGCGGAGACCTGTCCTGCCCGCCCAGACTTTCGGCCGTAAAAATGTACTGAAGAGTAAGCGGAAGCTGAAGATGGCTACGATAGCGATAGTACTTCTCATCTTTCTTCCCTTTCTGAAGATGGAATAAAAAAATGCACTTTAAAAGGAATGATATAAATAGTACCCCTTGAAGTGCATATTGAGGATAAAGCGCATATTAACTCACTTGGCCTCTGTTAAGGTAATTGATATCTATCTTGAGATAGACTATATTTGAAACGGCCGGCCCCTGTATCACCTGCCGGACTGCGTCTTTTCAAAGCCACCTTTTGCGCTTGAAGAACACCAGCATAATGGCCGCCAGAACAAACATGAGACCCAGCACCAGGAAGTAGCCGCCGTCCCAACTCAACTCCGGCATGTACTCGAAGTTCATCCCGTAGATACCTGCCACAAAGGTGAGGGGGATGAAGATAGTGGCGATAATGGTAAGGGTCTTCATGACATCGTTCATCCGATTGCTCATGGTGCTCAAGTAGATGTCCAGCATCCCTGTCAGCATCTCCCGCAAAGGCTCGACCGTGTCCATGATCTGGACCACGTGGTCGCTTATGTCCCGGAAAAACAAGGCGGTCTCCTCTTCTATAAACGGGCTCTCCTTTTTCTCCAGGAGACTGATCAGCTTGCGGAGAGGCCAGACCGAGCTTCTCACCTTGATGAGCTCCCGCTTGAAGTTATGGAGCTGGTGCAGGGTCTCGCTGCCGGGATCGTTCATGAGCTCGTCTTCCAGAAGCTCGATCCGGGAGCCGAGCTCCTCCAGGATATGGAAGTACTGGTCCACCACCGAGTCTATAAGAGCGTATGCCAGGTAATCCGGGCCACTGCCCCTGATCCGGCCCCGCTTCGCCCGAAGCCGCTCCCGGACCGCGTCGAACACGTCCCCTTCACTCTCCTGGAAGCTGATCAAGTAGTCCTCGCCCAAAAGAAAGCTCAACTGCTCGTTGGTGACCTCGCCGGTGGACTCGTCATAGTCCAGCATCCGGAGCACGATGTAAAGATGGTCCTCGTAAACCTCCAGCTTGGGACGCTGGCTTGTGTCCAGGATGTCCTCCAATACCAGGTTATGGACATCGAAGGCGTCGCCTATCCGGCGGAGGATGTCAACCTCGTGCAGGCCGTCAACATTAAGCCACGTCACCGTGCCCGGTTCGCGCAAAGAACCGACCTCATCCATAGAGATATCGCGGTGCTCCTCAAAGACCTCCCGGCTGTAACGAATAAAAGAGACCCTGGCCTTGTCCTGTTTGCGCTCCCCGATATGGACCAGACTGCCGGGAGGAAGGCCCGCCTTTTTCGAACGCTTGAAACCGAATCCCAACATCACAGCCTCCTTTCCACGTGGAACAATGATATTCCAATATATTAACGAGCTTTTTGCAAAGTCCCCTCACACAAATTCAGATTCCGCTGTGGAAATTCCGGAGTCTCCAAATGAGAAAAACTGCGCCGATTTTAAAAACCGGGACACTGGCGAAAAAGTCGTGGCCATTAACGAGTACTTCATCAATCCCGAAAGCCGGCAAAAAGGGGACTCAAAGCCGTACTCAAACACCGTCATTTTTTCCAGGAGCCACGCACCTGGTAGAAGCCTTCGCTTACGGCCGTTACAACGCCGTCCTTGTCTTCAAGCTCCAGGTTGATGGTATACTCGGCCTTGCCGTGTTCTTTGCTGTCCGAAACCACGCGCTCTACTTCATCGTTCTCCATGTGCCAGGTGGCGGTGATGTCGGTCTCGGCGGGTTTTACGAACTTGATGTTGAGGCCCTTCACGATAGGCATGAAGCCGTGCTCCATGAAGTAAACCACGGCCACGGCCCCGCCCATCATCTCGGCCAGCGTGAACAGGGCACCCGCGTACATGGTGCCGATGTGGTTACGGTTGGGATCAAGCGGCATCTTAAGGGTTATGCCGTCCTTTTCCATCCGGTCGGCCTCAATGCCGGCGCGGGCCGCAAATGGTATCCCGCTTTCGAAAAAATCCTTGAGCTTCTCCGTGGAGTCCATGCCGGTCCCTCCTTTGATTTCTGGCTTTCAGGTGCAAGGTCCGGTAAAATTTTCCGGGCCGAACGGAAACAATCCCGCTTCGATAACAACCGTTATTAGGGTTTGGGGTCAGTTCTTTACAATTAAGCTTATTTTCTGGATTTTCGTACAAGATCATGCTTTCCTGTTCATTTTCCTGAGCTCTTGAATTCCAAAACATCAAAATTCACTCAAATTCTCCATTATGAATTTTCTTATTACTACCACACCCCAAAACAGAAGTCAACCTGAAATGTATATATTTTAATTTTGCCATTAAAAACAAAGGGTTGGGTTTTGAACGAGGCGGTTTTCGGGCGGGAGTTACATAAGGTAAGAGAAGTGCAACGTTTTTGCTGTATATAAGGGATTGTGTTCACGAAGGAAGAGGGTTTCACGCAGAGGCGCAAGACGCGAAGGGGAGAGAGAAGAAGAGATTTTGAGCTTGCGGAGCAGAGGATTATCGCGACTGAAGTCGCTCGCACTAAAGTCATCTTGAACAAGAGAAATCGTTGCGGCATTGCGGCGTTGCGTTTAGAGCCAGGCTGGCGTCTGGCGGTCCCGGGGCGTTGCGTTTCAAAAGGCCTTGTGATGTCTAAGGACTTAAAAATAAACACAAAATTCTTTGCGTCTTTGCGCTTTTGCGTGAGACAAGAGGGGTCGAAAATTGTACTTCGGGGCAATACGGAATCGGGGCTTTGAGTTATCGAAATTGTACTGTTGCGGTACGGTTTTTGGCCTTTTTATTTTACAGGGTTTCGAGGGATCGGCTATGCTTAACTTGCTGAAAACATGGAACATTGGTGTAAGAGGGGTCTCTGATTTTTTCTCAGGGCCGCATGGGGGTCGAAAATTGTACCGGCATTCGAGGGCACGGGACGGGCTTCAGCTTTTCAGGATGGTAACCGCCATGACGGCGGCTTCTATACCGATGGCGCCTCCACCGTTCTGGGCCAGTCCTACTTTTGCGTTTTCGACCTGGCGCAGGCCGCCTTTTCCCTGGAGCTGTCGGACCAGCTCAGCCACCTGGGCCACTCCGGTGGCAGCTACAGGGTGGCCGCGCGACTCGAGGCCGCCGGAGGTGTTTATGGGGAGCTTCCCTCCGAGCCGGGTGTGTCCGGCCTCTGCAAAGGGGCCGCCCTCCCCTCTTGCGCAGAACCCGAGCTCTTCCGTAGCCATGAGCTCGCCGAAAGCGGTGGCGTCATGCAACTCTGCCACGTCAATGTCTTCCGCGCCGACTCCCGCTTCCTCGTAGGCCCGGACACCCACGCGGGAGACAATGTCCGGCTCGTCCATCTGGCGGTCTACGCCCGAGCCCATGGCCACGGAAGCTATGGTTACGGCGTCGTCATTGCCGCGCGCGCGGGCGTAATCAGCGGAGCAGACAATGGCCGCGGCCGCTCCGTCGCCTATGGGCGAGCACATGAGGCGGGTCAGGGGATGTGCCACCAGCGGTGAGTTCAAGACCTCGTCCACTGTGTAGACCTGGTGGTAGCGGGCATAGGGGTTCAAGGACCCGTGGAAGTGGTTTTTAACGGACAGGGCGGCGAGCTGTTCGACGGTGGTGCCGTACCTGGCCATGTGGTTCCTGGCGCCCATGGCGTAGAAGTCCATGAACACGCTCCGGTCAGGGGACCGCTCCTGGCCCGGCCGGGTGGAAGCGAAATTCTGGTCTTCTTTCTTGAGCTGGAGCCAGGCCTGGATTTGTTCGAGGTCCATGCTGGCGGCGATGGCCTGGAAGCTTCGGGACCGCTCCTGGTGATAGAGCTTTTCCGCTCCCAGAACCAGCACCACGTCGAACTGTCCGGAGGCCACGGCCATCCAGGCGAGATAGAGGCCGGTGGTGGAGGATGCGCAGGCATTTTCCACGTTGATGACCGGGATATCTCCGATGCCGAGGGGCCGGAGCATGACCTGGCCGCGGATGCACTCCTGGCCGGTGATCAGGCCGGCCATGGAGTTTCCCACAAAGGCGGCCTGAACGTCCATGGAGGATATTCCCGCGTCCTCGAAAGCGTTGGTGCAAGACTCGCGGGCCAGGTCTTTGAGGGACTTATAGAGGAACTTCCCGAAGGTGGTCATCCCCACCCCGATTATTTTCACTTCCTGCATAACAAAACCTGCAACAAATGTTTACGACTACTTGCTGATCAGGACCTTGATCCTGGTGCCTTCGGGGATGCGGGCCAGGGCCGACTCTTCCTGGAGTTCGAGGGACTTCCGGGTACCGCTCATCTGGCGGGCTTTCCTGGCAAGCTCCCTTTTCTTCTTGGTCCGCTCTTCGGACTCGTAGTAAGTAATGATATCGCATTTTCCGTCATTGTTTAAATCCGCGAGGTTGTATTCAAGGGACGACTCGAGGGGTATCTCCATATCGGGCCGTCGGGGGAACTCGACCTCCTTGTTGCCCCAGTAGAACTCGAGCTCGTCGCGGCCGCTGTCGGCCACAAGGTCGTTATAGCCGTCTCCGTTGAAATCGTGTCCGAAGCTGATCAGGGGATTGAACTTCCCCTCGATGAGCGTTTTGAAGTCGAAGATCATGCCGAGAAGATCAATCTTGTAGCTGATCTGGATTCTCCGGTCCACCCGGGCGAACTTCTTGCCCTCGACCTGGTCGAACCTGCCGGAGCTGTTGGCCAGAAAAATCCGGAACTGTATCTTAATGGCGTTCTCGGTCATGACCTTCAAAGCCTGGGCGGGCGCGAAATGGAAAAAGGGAATCACCACGTCCTTTCTGTCGTCCTTGTTCAGATCGTAGATGCCGAAGTCTATAGTGGCGCTCTCCGAGCGGATGATCTGGTCGGGTTTGTCCGGATACTCGAGCCCTTCCCTGCCGAAGTAGATGTAGCGGTCAATCATGGTCCGCTCTTCCGAGGTTCCCCACTTGAGCATGATGATGTCGTGAAGACCGTCGCCGGAGAGGTCCGCAAATGTCATGGCCTCGCCGGCAAAACCAGTCTTCTTCTCGTCGGGAGACAGGATGGACTTCTCCACCGAGACGGCGGGCTTCTTGGTAAAGGTGCCGTCCTTTTTCTGGAGGAACACCTGGAGGCGGTTTTTCACCAGGGTAACGATGTCCGGTCTGCCGTCGCTGTTAAAGTCCTCCACGAACACGTCCGGCACGGTGTAGCGGGCGGCGATGCGCTTCTCATAGTTCTTGAAACGCAGGAACTGGTTCACGTCGTCGGTGACCATTATGTCGCCCATGCTGCCTACCCGGTAGGTCACGCGGGCCGGGCGATTGATTCTCTGAAAAAGCTCGAGCTTGCCCTTCTTGTACTTGTAGATCAGGGGACCGTCAGTATGGGGCACGATGAGCTCGTCCGATCCGTCCGTGTCCAGGTCCCACAGGGTTCGATGGAGGCGCGGCCTGTCCCCTTCCGTGCCGAACAAGAGATGCCGTTTGTCGGATATCTTTTCAAACTCTCCGAAGTTGCCGTCGGCAAATCCGGAGACCAGGATACCGCTATCGGTCATGATAACCAGCTCTGCCCCCGGCTTGCCGTCCAGGTTGCCCACGTCAAACGTCCTCGCTCCCGCCGGTATCCTGATGTCGTTCGACTCTCCGGTGAACCCTTGCTCCTTGTCCTGCAGGAAACTGCGGAGCCAGAACTCGCCTCTCTTGTCCGAACGGGTGTAAATCATGCAGAGGTCTTTGTAATCGTTCCCGTTCAGGTCATAAACCAACTGGTCCTGGCGGCTGCCCTTGAACTCCATCTTGTAAAAGTCGAACCGGTCCGACTCTCCCTCGTCCGCGGCGCGAAGGGGAGCATGGAAAAGGCACAAAGCCGCGACCATTAGAACCAGGGCGACGGCCCGGTTATTGACTTTGCTTCTTTTTTTCATATCGTGAAGTCCCTCTTTTTAACTCCGACAAGGGAGGCCATGAAGAAGACCAAAAAATAAATGCCGCATATCGCGGTCATGGAAATGATTTCCCACGTCCACCAGGTATAGATTCTCATGCAGGTGGCAAGGTCGTCAAGGAGCATGAGAGGCTTGGACCGGAGCGCGGTGAAGAAGAACGCCTTTACGGGCAGGCTGTGGGTGTCGCCTTGAAAAGTGAAGGATATCTCGTTCTGGAGGGGGACCACGGCCAGTATCTCGAAGAACATGAAGATGATGAAGCCGATGATGATGGCGCCGCCCATGGTCGAGGAGTAGCTGGAGACCATGAGGGCCATGGCGGCCATTGTGAACAAAGGTATAAGGAGAAACAGGGTCCCGATTCCCATCTGCCGGAACATATGGGCCATGGAGAAACACTCGTTCTCGGTGTCGTCCACCAGGGGCCCCAGGCCGTGATACAGCCACCCCAGGAAAAGAGCGACAAACCAGAAGATGAGAAGTGCAGCCACGATCATGATAAGCGCGGTTATGTACTTGGACACGATAAGCTCTATCCTGGTCACCGGCCGGGTGAGAAGGTTCTTGATCGTCGAGTTGGAGACCTCCATGGCAAAGAGGATGCAGATCATGACGTACAGAAAAGGCGCGCTGTACTGCACGCATTCGGTGACCCACTTGATGGCGAAGTCGTAGCCGGTATTGGACTTGACGATGGCGAGACTCTGCTCGAGGTAATGAAAAAGCATGGCCCCCACTACCGCGATGATGAATAGAGCCACGTAGCCGACGATAATCACCCAGTAATGGGAAAGCTTGACCAGGTCCGCACGCACCAGCCGAAGCACGGTTCTCGGAAAATCCAGCATCCTGGCCATCCTGCTCTCAGTGGACATCCTGGGACTCCCCCGTGAGCTCGACAAAGAACTCTTCCAGGCTCCGCCTGCGGGTGGTCAGCGAAGATACCTTAAAGCCGGCCTCCAAAAGCGCCTTGTTGACGGCATAGCTCTCAAGCCCACCGCGCGGAAACTCCAGCACCCCCTGCCGGACCTGCTCCGGCTCCGCCTCGAATTTATTCTTTAAGAACTTCGCGCAGCCCTCGCTTTCTTCCGGCGGGACCTGCACCGTCACCACGTCCGAGCCTGCGCCGATAATCTCGTCCATCCATCCTTCCCGGATGATCTCGCCTTTAAAGATGATGGAGATGCGGTCGCAGATGAGCTCTATCTCTCCCAGCAGGTGGCTGGAAAGAAATATACTGGTCCCCTCCTGGTCCCGAATGGCCCGGATAAGGTTCCGGACCTCCCGCATGCCCTGCGGGTCCAGGCCGTTGGTGGGCTCGTCCAGGATCATTAGACGCGGCTTGTGAAGCAGGGCCATGGCAATACCGAGACGCTGGCGCATCCCCTGCGAGTAGCCCTTCACTTTATGACCGCCCCGCCTCTTTAGACCTACCAGCTCCAGGACCTCGTCAATCCTTTCTTCGGACACGCCGCCCGAGAGCCGCCCCAGAAGCCGCAGGTTCCGCCTGCCGCTCATGTATGGGTAAAAAGCCGGTCCCTCCACCATGGCGCCGACCTCGGAGATCGCCGCCTTGAACTCACGATTAACGTCATGGCCGAAAACCCGGGCGGCCCCCGATGTAGGCTTGATAAGACCCAGCATCATCCGGATGGAGGTGGTCTTGCCCGCGCCGTTGGGACCAAGGAAACCGTAGATGTCCCCCTGGTTGACAGTCAAGGACAGGTCATCCACCGCCCGGATATCACCGAACCTCTTGGTGAGACCAAGAGCCTCCAGTACCGCTTTCTCAGACATTCATAAAATCCTTAACAGCCGGAAGGAGATTACAGGTCAACTCCACACGTCAGGGGAAAAACCTTGTTTGCGATCCTCTCACTCCTTGGGAGGCTCTCCCACCCACCTTTCCTCGGAAGGCTCCCACTTTCGCATCTCCGGCTTATGGTGGACCTTGATCGCGTAATCAATCATGGCCAGAGCGCCCGGGATGTTGTTCGCAGCCTCCTGTTCCAGCTCATACACGTTATAGGCCCAGAACACGGGCGAGAAGGTGCCGTTATGAATCTTCCACGCCCTTTTGTTGATGTTGTTTCCAACCTCGACCGTAAAAGCCAGTATCCCGTAACGATGATACAGGTAATCGTCCAGCGCGCCCAGGGTAGGGTACAATTCTATGGCCGGGTGTACGGCGTACTCGTCGAACTGCTGGGCCTGGTAAGCCTTGGCCATTTTTTTCATGAGCTCGGTGTCCGGCATGGGGTCCGGGTAGGTCCCGGGCGAGTACAGGATCATGCCGCCCGAGGTGTGGTAGTTTAGCGAAAGCAGGAAATCATGCCCGTCCACGAACTCGATAAAGTACCGTGCCTCCGGCTCGGAAAGAGGCTCCGGCCCGCGATAGGTCGTGAACCATTCCCAGGGCGCACCCGCGGTGTACTTGAGCCGGTCAGGGGCGTCCTCCGGGTAAGGGAAGTTCCGGTTCAAATCCACGTCGTGCTTGTTCTTCCGGAGAAAACCGGTGATCCCGTACTTGGACTGCATCCTGGCGGTCTTGGCCATGCGGTCCGGGTTCATGACCGGCACAAAGTAGATGTCAGCGGAGTTGGCTAGCCGGGTCGCCTTGCAGTCATCGCCGTAGTTCTCCGCGAAATAACGCAGAAGATACATCACCATCTGGCCCGC
>JAWOBU010000084.1:0-7050 GCA_046484135.1 bacterium | reverse complement strand
TCCATGTCCCTTTCCGCCTGTTGAATGCGCTTCATGGTGTCAAGGCCCTGCCAGTAGCCGTGATGGATATGAGCACGGACAAGCAAGCCGTCATCTATCGCAGGCACAAGGCCGTCTTTAACCAGGCAGGCGAAGCGGTCAGCCGGGAGCCGCTCCACTATCTCCGGCTCCAGCAACGCAAGGCCGGTGTACACGACCGGCTTCAGACCCGGAGCGCCGGTACCACCAAACCCTTGAACACCACCTCTGCCATCCACCAATACAGGTGTGTACTCCTCCGGCTGGTAGTGGTCCACCGCCACCAGGGTCGCGGACGCGCCGGCTGAGAGATGCCCGCGAAGCACTTCCCCGAGGTCCGCGTCTATCAAGGTATCAGCGTTTATAAGCACGACCCGCTCGCCGGAAAAGAACCTCGCTGCCTTGCCGATGCCGCCGCCGGTGCCCAGGAGCTCTTCTTCGCAAGAAAAGCTGATGTTAAGGCCCAGGTCGCGGCCGTCTCCCAGGGCCTCGCACAGCATGTCGCCGAGGTAATGGACGTTCACGACCACGTCGGTTATGCCTTGCGCGCGAAGCCGGAGAAGGGGGTAATGGATCATGGGACGGCCGGCCACCTGCACCAGGGCCTTGGGGAGTTTGTCCGTCTCCGGCCGGAGACGGGTGCCCATGCCCGCGGCCAGAACCATGCCGCGCTTAACCGATGTCTTGCCCCTTTCAAAACTTTCCATTTTTCAAGCCTCTTGTCGGTACGGGCTCACGCCTAAAAAAAGACCCCGCTTGCCTTGAAATTATTTTATCACAATGCTTGCGGATTGATGTACCGGGGTTATTATAATAATTAGAAAGTTCTTATTGCGGGAAGCTCAAGTGGAAGCTCCAAGGTTCACACTATTGCCGGTCGGAAATCAATCTCCACAGAAAGGAGAAGATCATGGCTTGCGAATTCCTGATGGGCCGGCAGGTCAAGCTTTGCGGGGCCTTTAACTCCCACGTGGTCCTGAGCGTGGACGAGCTGGAGCAAAAATGCATGAGCAAGCAGTACCACACCTGCGGGATTTACCGCAAATGCAAAAGTAAAGGCACAAAGCTCCCCCTCCAGGAGTATAAAAGAGAGTACAAGCTGCCCACCTTCTGAAGAAGCCCTTCCTGATGTTCGTGCCGCGAACCGGCCCTCCGTCCCCGGCGGCTGATGAATCTTGCCTTTTTGTTAAAATGATGATACCAATTTCCAATAAGCAAAAAGAAAATTTGACAGCTGGTCGAAGTTAGGCTAGCCTAACAATCAGTCGGGCCCCGGAAAATCTTCATAAAGGAAAAAGCAAAAAGGTGAAGTTCAGAAAAACAACATTTGAACAAAAAGAAAATTTGACAGCTGGTCGAAGTTAGGTTAGCCTAACAATCGGTCGGCCGCCGAAAAAATAATCATAAAGGAAAAAGCAAAAAGGTGAAGTTCAAAAAAACAGCATTTGCGCTCCTGGCATTACTGGCACTGGCCGGGGTCTATATGGGGGTCTTCGCGGAAGAGCCCTCCCATTTCTTTAACCCCGATCCGGCTTGCCCGATCTGCCAGACCTTGCACACTCAGCTTGTCAATAACCCGCCGCTCCTCTTGACCGCTTCCGTCTTCGGCACCTGTTACGCGGTCCTCTGTAACACCTTCCAGAAATGCAAAGGCTTCTGCGATTCGAACATCTCCATTCGCGCTCCTCCCTTTTTTTGATCCCGCTCCCGTAAAATCCTTAATTCAGCGGCCGCTCCCGCCTGAAAGTGTTTTGCCGAGTCCGGAGGGAAACAAGTGCTCTGCAAGCTTTAAGGTCCTCGGGAGGCTGGTATTGAAAAGACACTGCCGGGCAGGGGCCGCCGAATGTCCGTTTTCCTTAAACATCACAAGGAGGAGTTATGCGAAAAGAGACGTTAGTTTTGTTACTTGTTGCAGTTCTGCTGCCTTGTCTGCCTGCTTGGGGACAGGAAAGCTCTTCCGCTGATGCCTCGGGCACCGGCATCAGCAGGTCATTTAACCCGGCCATCAGCGTGAACACGCTGTTTTACGCCATGGCGAGCAGCGAGGACTCTCAGCTCTGGCCGGGCATGGGCCTCGAACCCGGCATGCATCTCCAGGAGGCCTCGGTGGAGATGACCTCGAACGTGGACGTGTACTTGAACTCGAAGCTGGTCCTGTCCGGGGAGGAGGAAGGAGGCGTGGAAGTAGAGGAGGCCTACGTATCCACGCTTCAGCTTCCCGTACCCGTTACCATTAAGGGAGGCAAGATGCTGAACACCTTTGGCAGGCACAACCTGTACCACCTCCACCACATGGCCTTTGCCGAGCCTCCCATGATCCTCTCCCAGGTGTTCGGGCCGGACCTGAACGAAGTCAGCGTGGAAGCCTCCTACCTGGTGCCCGTGCCCTGGTACATGGACCTGACCGCGGGCGTGTTGAACGGAGAGAACCAGTACCTGTTCGATGGAGACGAGCAGGACGACTACGCTTACCTTGTCCACCTGGACAACGTGTGGGGGCTCTCCGATGAGTGGACCATGCGGCTGGGCGGCTCGTTTCTCACGGGCGAAAAAGGGCTCCATTACCCGGACGAGGACCGCACCCCGGTGCCCGCGACCATTGACGAGATCATCTCCGAGGTGTGGGGTGCAGACCTCCATTTGAGGTGGAGGCCCCTGGAAAAAGGCAGGTACCGGTCTTTTACGCTGCAGGGAGAGTACGTGGAAGCGCGCTTGAACATTGACGGAGAACGGACCGATCCACTGCGGGGATACTTTGTCCAGGCGCTCGCCAAGTTCAAGCTCAAGTACTGGCTTCAGGCCAGGTACGGCTTTATGAACCGGCCCGAAGAGCTCCACCCGTACTTCCCCGAGCCCGCGGGGGCGGACTTTGTCCCTTCCAACGACCTGGACGGCGAAAGGTACAGCTTTGCCGCAGCCTATGTTCCCACCGAGTTCTCCGCTTATCGCATCCAGTACAACGTCATAAGGATAGAAGACGATTACGAGTACCAGGTCGCGGCCCAGGTGAACGTCACCATCGGTTCCCATCCCGCCCACAAATACTAAAAAAAGGAGAAATCTGATGAACAGGAAAATCGCCATAGTGGTATCAATAGTTGTAGTAGTTGCCGCGGCTTCCACTGCTTACGCTTTCGGAAAGCTGAAGGTGGTGGCCAGCATTCCCTCCCTGGCCTCTATTACCGAGATGGTGGGAGGCGACAACGTTGATGTCTCCAGCATAACGCGGGGCTCCCAGGACGCCCACTATATCGAAGCCAAACCCAGCTACATGGTGAAGCTGAGCCGGGCGGACCTCCTGGTCTACTCCGGCATGGAGCTGGAGATCGGCTGGCTGCCCGTCCTGATAAAGGGCGCTCGTAACTCCAAGGTGGCGGTGGGCAGCGAAGGCCACCTGAACGCCTCCCAGGTACTTTCCGAGGAGGAGAGACTGGGCAAGCCGAGCGGCGAGGTTGACCGCAGCATGGGGGACGTCCATCCTTCGGGCAACCCCCATTATCTTTTAAACCCTGATCATGGCCTTAAGGCCGGAGAGCTGATCGCGGGCCGTCTGTCCGAGCTGGACCCGGAGAACAAGGACTCCTACCGGAAAAACTGCCGGGAGTTCAAGTCCATGATGGAGCGAAAGATCAGCGAGTGGGAAGAGCGGGCCAGTGTGCTGGAGGGAAAAAAAGTGGTCTGCTACCACCCCCACTGGTCCTATCTTCTGCACTGGCTCGGTATGGAAAACGCCGGATACGTGGAGGCGAAACCGGGCATTCCTCCCACCGCCCGGCACAGCAGGAAGGTCATAAACATGATTAAAGACAAAGGCATAAAGGTGGTGATAGTGTCCTCCTGGAAAGAGCCCTCCAAAGCACGGAAGGTGGCTGACTCTGCAGGCGCCGAGCTTATAATCCTCCCCGGCGAAGTGGGAGCCATGGAGGGAAGCGAAGATTACGTGAAGTGGATCGAGTTCATGGTTGATACCCTGGTCGAATCACCGCTCGGCAAGGAGGAATAAGATATGGCCGACTTTTTTCATGCCTTGTCTTTTATGGCTCCCGCAGTGGTGATGTACGTCATATTGGTCCTGCTCTGCGGCTACGTGGGGATGCACGTGGTCATGCGGGAGGTGATCTTTATAGACATAGCCCTGGCGCAGGTGGCGGCATTGGGAGCAACCATGGGTATGTACCTTGGTCTGGAGCTGGGCAACCCGTGGACCTATGTGCTCTCTTTGGGCTTCACCCTGCTGGGGGCCGCCCTTCTGTCCGGCACCAGGAGGTTGAGCTCACTGGCGCCCCAGGAGGCCTTCATCGGCATCCTCTACGTAACCGCCGCGGCAGCGGTGATCCTGGTCGGCAGCGGAGATAAAATATCGGACCCCGAGCACGTAAAGGAGCTCATGGCAGGGCCCATATTTGTCCTTTGGAAAGACGTGGGCCTCCATGCAGTGGTTTATGTCGGACTGGCAGTGGCCTATTTGTTCTCCCACCAGAAGCTTTTGCAAATAAGCCGCGACCCGGCGGAAGCAAAACACAAGGGAGTCAGGCTGGTGCTGTGGGACTTCATCTTCTACGCCATCCTGGGAGTACTGGTTACCTTTGCCGTGCGGGTCGCGGGCGTGCTGCTGGTGTTCGGTTTCCTGATCGTGCCCGCAGTGATCGGAAGCCTCTACGGTAAATCCTTCTTCGGACGGCTGTCCATCGCATGGATTGCGGGAATAGTGATTGTCCTGCTTAGCACCATTGTCTATATCCCGCTTGACTTCCCGCCCGGAGGCACCCTGGTGGTATGCCTGGGCGTCGTGCTCCTGGTCCTGACCGTCATAAGAGGAGTGGGGTTAAAGATGAAACACGGCTAGTGTCTGGCCAAGCTTGAAATGAACTCTTTTGTGCGAGCGACTTTAGTCGCGACTTAAAGTCGCTCGCACGAAAACATCTGTCTTGGAAGCGATGAAAAACGCTTAACAGGGCACTGGAGGCAAAAAACAAACCTCTCAAGCCCGGCGTTTTTTGAGCTTCTGCAGGATGTGGCGGGCCCGTGCCTGCATGGAAACGATTGACAGCATAACTCCGGCCGGTCCCCAGGAAGGAAGCACCTCGCCGGGGTGGACCAGCACGTTGAAAAGCGGAAGGCGGGGGCTGTACACCGAAAGCAGGTCCAGGGAAGCCGCGGGGTACTTCATCACCACCGGCTCGCGCGTATCGTCAACCGATATCATCCGGGAATCGAGCCAGGGCAGGGAGGACGCGAGCCTCGAGAGGGCCTCCTCTGCACTCTCCGGTGCGTCATCCTCCAAAAAGGTCAGGCAGGCCGTGTCCCGCCGGGGGACCCGCGCCGCGCGGGTAAGAAGCATCAGCGAACGCCGGGCAGCGCTCTCGTTTACTATGAGCGACCGCCAACAAAGCGACTCCGGCAGGGTGGCGCGCTCGATCTTTAAAAACCAGCTCTTCCTTACCAACCGCGCCGGGAAAGAGACCTTTTCAGCTCCCTCGTTATAAAGACGATAAAAAAGTCTTACCGGCGAGACCAAAAGACGGGTGTCTATTATGGCCCCATTGGAAAAACGAACCCCGTGCAAGGTCCGGCCCCCGTAAAGCAGCGCCTCCGGAGAACCTTCCATGACCGCGCCCCGACGGCTTATCAGGTTGGCGGCATACTCCCTTAAGTCTAAGGACTCTTCCCTCGGCTCGGCCGACAGGCCCCGGCCGGCGCACCAGAAAAGCGCCACCTGCAAAAGCGGCGCGGACTCGGAAAGCACGCGGCCCGCGCAAGCGGAGGCCGTGCCCAGGAAAACGTGTTTCAAAAAATCGGGCAGGTCTTTCGCCCATTCCCCGAAGCTTTTGTCTGCAAGCTCGCGTTCCATCTTGATGGTGGAACGGGAAAGAAACTCCGGCAAGAGCCTCCGGCGCAGAACGGGAAAGCTCTTCTGCCGCGCCTGGTCTAAAAGACCGTCCGCGAGCTCGCATAGTTCTTTCGAGGCCGACCGGAAAAGGGGGGCGGAGTCTTGCAGGTCGCGATCTTCTGCCCGCTCCGCGTGAAAAGCGTCTGCCACGAAGTCCACCGGCTTGCCGTTTACTATAAGCTGGAAATCGGGCTCGAAAGGCGCAGGCGGGCCTTTGCAGGGGGAAAGGCCCAGCCCCGGAAGAAGTAAAGATGACCGGCCTGGGTCCGCTAACGACTGGAAGAAAGGCGGAGCGCCGGAGTCCGGCGTCCGTTCGAGCACAAGCGCCACCCGGAGGTCCATCTTTGCAAACGCGGCGGCGCACAACCAACTTCCCGCGTCTTCACCGCCCAGAACTGCAACATCGTAAAGTCTGCTCATGGCCTGTATCTATTGTAACTTAAACTTTCCTCCTCTCGAAACCGGACAAAACTCTCCATGAAAAATTTGACAAGGGACCGGGCCTTCTATATAGTTGAAACTATAAACGAGGCTATATCAGTTCGGCAGGCATAATTGACAGGAGGCGCAGCCATGGCAAAGAAGGAACTCGAGGGCGCTCTTGAAAAGGAGATGGGAAAATCAATAGAAGAAATCAGAAACGCCCCTGTTGATAAGATGAGAGCAGAAGTCGAATCTTCTTTGGGAAGAGTGTTAAGTTACAAAAGTTACTATCCATTAATCGGCAGGGGCAACATTCTGCGGGACAGAATCGTTACTCATGATATAGTTGAAGAGAGGCTAGGCAGGGCAATGCATGACAAGAAGAAAGCCTAAAAACTTTGATGAATTATTCAAATTCTATTATGAAGACTTCAAACCTCTTTACAATCGGCTTCACATAAAAGGAGAACCTCCTCTTGAAATGCTGTTCGAGATAAATGCAGCGTTTGACCATGTATCACGTCATTGTGTCCTGGTTCAGCGTGAATTGGAGAGCCTCCGTTTTTGATTTGTGAGTACGATGGTGGTACTCACTGCCTTTGTTTCCGCCCTTCGGGCGGGAGTTTTTTGAGGCATGAGGGGTCTATCATCCGATGAGCGATTTATCGGGTGGGCGCAGGGGAAATCCCTACGCCCCTCTCATCGTCTGATGAGCCCCG
>JAWOBU010000059.1:0-20678 GCA_046484135.1 bacterium | reverse complement strand
ACCCGTCCGTGCTTGCGAACCTGGACCGTATTCTGGAGGAGGCCCGAAAGCGCGCACACGAGCAGTTCGGACTCGGCAAAGAGACCGGGCGGGAGGTCCACTTTCGCGTCTACGGCAGGGACGGAGTGATGGGCGGGCTCGAGCCCTCCGGCCGTACCTGCCACGAAGCGGGGCTGTTTATCGAAGCGGTGGCGGGGACGCAGGAGGAGGCCACCAGCCTTTGCATGTTCGCTCATGCCTCGGTCCTGCACCAGGGTTTCCCGGGGAGGACCTCCACTGCGGGCAACCTGGCTTTTCCCATGTCCCCCCAGGACGTTCCCGCGGGAGAAGTCCACCGTTTCAGCGTGTACCATTTGATGGAAGAGGACGACCCGGCTTCGCTTTTTCCGGTGAAGATAGTGGAGGTCTGAAATGGGCGAGAGAAAGCTGCAAGAGCTGGCGTCCGTCATAAGGAGCAAGAACGCGGGGCCGTTCGTGCTCACCCTGGACGTGTTTTTCAAAGACCGCGAGAGCTTCGGGCTGGTCCGGGACTCGGGCAGTATCACTGCTTCATCGGTGGCCGCGCTTTACGGCATTCCGGAAGCCGATGTGATAAAGGTCGTGTTCTTCGAGCCTGCCCACGCGCTCAAGATATGCTTGAAAAGGCTCATCCCTTCCGCGACGGCAGGCGACACCGACGTTTTCGGCGCGCAGCAGCACGTGCCGCTCATGGAGATGGAGATTGATTAAAGGCGGGAGGGGGTTAAAATAAATAGTGCCTGTTGCGAAACTCCGTTTTGGAGTGCGAAAGCTTGCTTTCGCTTTCATAAGTCCCGGCTTGCCGGGACTAAAAAAGGCGCTCCGTAAACTATGGGCCTTTTGTAGAGCTGATTTCCGGGAAGCAAGCTTCCCGGCAGACAAAGCGGCAGCAAGCTGCCGCACTCCAAAGTGGCGCACCAGAGCCGGCAAAAACTCCCTTTCGCAACAGGCACTAAATAACAAGGAGAGAAAAACGGATGTCTTCAAAAAATCCTCGCTACGTTTTCGGGCCGGTCCCTTCCAGGCGGCTGGGCAGGTCGCTGGGAGTGGACCTGGTGCCGTACAAGACCTGTTCTTACGACTGCATCTACTGCCAGCTCGGAAGAACCACCAATAAGACCGTCCAGCGGGACGAGTATCTGCCCGCGGACGAGATCATCCGTCAGGTGGAGTCCTACTTACATGAGCATGACAATCCGGACGTGGTGACCCTTTCGGGGTCGGGTGAGCCCACCCTTCACAGCCGGGCCGGCCGCATCATCCAAAGCATTAAAAAGGTTACCGACGTGCCGGTTGTGGTTTTGACCAACGGAGGAATGCTCTACCAGCCGGAGGTAGCGGAGGTCCTGCATGAGGCGGACATAGTCATACCCAACCTGGACGCGGGTACTCCAGAGCTGTATCAGGCCATCAACCGGCCGGCCGCGGAGATCGAGTTCGAGACCATGGTCCGGGGCCTCGAGTCTTTCAGCCGGGACTTTAGAGGGCGGCTCTCCCTCGAGGTCTTCCTGTTGGGCGGCATGAACGCCCTGTCGGGAGAGGTCGGAAAGATAGCGGCCATAGTCCGGGACTGCGGCATCAGGGAGGTCGAGCTTAACACGGTTACGCGGCCTCCCAGCGAAGAGTTTGCCATGAGCGTTTCCAGGGAGAAGATGGAAGAGCTGGCCGGCATATTCGATCCTCCCGCCCGGGTGATCGCCGATTTCCGGACAAAGTTTGACGTGCCGGCCACTCCGTCGGTCTCAGAGGAGGAAGTCCTCGAGCTTCTGGCCCGGCGTCCCTGTACGCTGGATGACGTCTCCGGGGGTTTGAACATCCACAGGAACGAGGCCCGCAAGTACTTGGAGGCCCTGGAGGCCCGCCGGATGATTACAACCAGCCGGCAGGGGTCCCTGGTTTATTACGAAAGAAGCGCAGATCATAAGTAACTTCAGCGCGGGTTTTTTGAACGCGGGGCAGGTTAAGCTATAATTTAGAGAGAAAGGAGTGAGACTCATGAAGCACGCCACTGTTTTCCTTTCCATACTCCTTCTCGCCTGCTTATCCCTCTATGGCTGTGCGGAAAAAAAGACGGGAGCGCAAGGGCCTCCTCAAGAGGTTTCGGACGCACTGAATGCGGCCCGATCTGCCTATGAGGGATTGCCGAAGCGGGCGGAGGACCGGGAGGAGGTCCGGACTTACCAAAAGCTCATGGATGAAGCCCGAAAGGCCGTGGACTCCGGCGATTACGACAAAGCGCTGGACAAGGCCCTCTCCGCCCGGCTGGTCGTGGAGCGCCTTCATACACAGCTGGTTTATGAAAAACTAAAGAACAAGTATAACGCTCCTTCCAAGCTGACCTATCACGTCCGGCAAGAGATGAGCAAGTCCAAATCCGAAGAGGAAGAGGGAAACGTGAGGGGGGCGATACAAGCATCGGTAGAGGCACGCCAGCAGGCGGAGATGGGCGTTGAATACGAGAAGCAATGCCTTCAAAAAGCATCGGACCGGCTCTCGGAGGTAAAAAGCTCCATTGAAAAGCTCTTCCGCCCCTCCTTCGAGATCATCGAGCTCTACTGGAGAATCCATCACCTCATCGAGTCCAGGGAATGCGGCAAGGCCGAACCCCGGCTGAACAAGCTTGAAAGGCTGATCCGCAAGGAACGCGAGACCACGATCTACAGTGAGCGGCGGTTCGAGGTCCACGCCAGCGAGGATTATGTTAAAAAGTACGGCAAGCCGGCCATGTTCGAGTCGGTCAGCAAGGAAGGCCTGGTAAAGGTAGTAAACCGGGTGCGACCGGGCGAACAGGTGATTTTCAAAAAGAGTCTTTTGTATACCCCCTCTCGTACTTACTACCTGGTCAAGGACCCCAAGACCAGCATCACGGGCTGGATGGCTGAAATGCGAGTCTGGCCGGAGCGGGCCCGACGGATGAAAAAGCTGGGCGACCGCTATGGGTCCTGATCGTACGGACGAGGTCCTGGTCGAAGAGGTCCGCGAAGGCCGGGAGCGGGCGCTGGAGGAGCTGATCGAGCGGTACCGGTCGCGGGTGTACCGGCTTGCTTACCGCTTTACTTCCGAAAAGGAGGACGCGGAAGAGGTTGTCCAGGAAGTTTTCATGACGCTCTACCGGAAGCTGGACCGGTTCGAGGGGAAGTCTTCGTTCTCTACCTGGCTTTACCGGGTAACGGTGAACGCCTCGTTGATGAAGCTGCGGGGGCAGGGCCAGGCGGAACTGGTGTCCATAGACGAGCTTTCCGAGGACCACTTTCAACACGACGAAGAGGGTCCCAACCCTGACGAGACCATTATGACGGAGGAGGCCCTCTCCCGGATAGAAAGAGCGGTGGGCCGCCTGCCCGACGAGTTCAAGACGGTGGTGATCCTTCGCGACATCGAGGGGTTCTCGAACGAGGAGACCGCGCAGATACTGGACATCAGCACCGCCGCGGTCAAGTCAAGGGTCCATCGCGGGCGGGCCTACTTGCGGAAAAGGCTAAAGGACCTGTACGAAGAGACGGTGAAGCATTAGTGCTTTATCAATCTCCATTAATCGTGCGAGCGTGTTTGATCGTGACTTAAGTCTCTCGCACGCAGCCGCGGTTAAGGCGGGCGGGAGCTCTCTCCGGCGGGTGTGCCGGAAGAAAGGACTATATGGTGGGCAAGCATAATCACTTGGAAGACGAGTACGCGGAAGACGAGGCTTACTGCCGGGAACACCTCGGGATTAAAAACGCCAAGGGCCTTCTGGCCCGGCGTCTGCGCGAGCTTTCCGCGCCCTCCGGGCAGGAAGACTTCCGGTCTTGTCCTCTCCAGCGGGGCAGGTTCCTGGTGGTGGACCTCGAGACCACCGGCATGAAGTCGGACCGTTCCGAGATCATCGAGGTCGGCGCGGTGGAAGTGGACGGGTTCCGATTGGGCCGGGAGCTCTCTTCCCTGGTAAACCCGGGAACGCCGGTTCCTCCTTTCATCCGGAGGCTCACCGGCATCCATGACCGGATGCTGAGAAGCGCTCCTTCCCTGGAAGAGGTGCTGCCTTCCCTGGAGGGCATGTTGAGGGACAGGGTACTGGTGGCCCACAACCTGAAGTTCGACCAGGCCTTTTTGAAGAAAGCCTGGAGGGAGGTGTGGGACCTGCCGCTGGACGGACCGTCCCTGTGCTCCCTGCTGCTGGCCCGGCGGGTCTACCCGGAGCTCAACTCCCATAAGCTGGACTCCCTTGCCGCCCACTTGAACATCCGGCCGGAACCCGGCGGCAGCAAGGCAAGGCACAGGGCGCTCGGCGACGCCAGGATGACGGCAAAAGCCCTGGTGAGCATGCTGCAAAACCTGACCGGCAAAGGAATGGACAACATGGAAGAGCTGTTGTCCTTGCAAAGCTCGCGCCCCAAGAAGAAAAAGGTCCCGCTGCCCCAGCCCGGCGAGGAGTCCATATCGGAAGCCGGGTCCTCGTAATCAGTATGCTGTAAAGCTGTTCCCCGGAGTAATGAATGACTTATAACCCTCATATAGAACGGATCATGTTTATCTTTCCTCCCAGCACCTCCCTGGCAAGCTGGGAGCCCATGGTTGCGACCCCCATGGGCATAGCTTACCTGGGGGCCGCCACCAGGGAAGCAGGGTACGATGTCCGCTGCCTGGACACGGTAGTGGAAGCACCCTACCGGGAGACCGAGGTCAACGAGTACATCTCCAGGTTCGGACTTACCTATAACCAGATCATAGAGCGGGTGCGGGAGTACCGGCCCCAGGTGGTGGGCCTCTCCTGCATCTTCTCCAACCAGTGGCCCGCGGTCAGGGAGCTCACCATGCGGCTCAAAGCCATGGACCCGGACATAATAGTAATGAGCGGCGGAGCGCATCCCACCTTCATGGCGCGGCTGTGCATGAATGACGCTCCGCTGGACTTCATCATAAAGGGAGAGTCCGAGCATTCCTTTCTCGATCTGGTGGACAAGCTCCGGAACGAAGAGCCGGTCGGCGAGGTGGACGGCATTGTGTACCGCGATGCCGACGGGGTCCGTGAAAATCCCAAGACCGGCTACATTGACGACCTGGACGCCCTGCCCTTTCCCGCCCACGATCTTCTGGACCCGGAGAAGTACTTCAAGACCGTCTTGCCCATGGGCTATACCTTTATAAGCCCGCGCAACGTGCCGGTGGTCACCACCCGCGGCTGCCCCTGCCGGTGCACCTTCTGCTCCAGCACCCATTTCTGGGGGAACAAGCACCGCACCAGGTCCGCGGAAAACGTGCTTAAAGAGCTGGACTGGCTCCATGAAACCTTCGGGGTCAAAGAGATCAAGTTCCAGGACGACAACCTGACCATCCTTAAAGACCGGGCCCAGGAAATCTTCAAAGGCATGATCGAGAGGCCTTATAAGCTCATCTGGAACACACCCAACGGAATCGCCACCTGGACCCTGGACGAGGAGACCATCCGGCTCATGAAGGAGTCGGGCTGTTACGAGATGACCATGGCCATCGAAAGCGGCAACCAGGAGGTCCTCTCCAGCCTGATCAAGAAACCGCTCAAGCTGGACAAGGTAAGGGAGATCAACAGGCTGGCCCGCGACTACGGGATCTCCCGCGCAGCTTATTTTATCATCGGCTTTCCGGGCGAGACCAAAGAGCAGATCATGGACACCGTGCGGTTCTCCCGGGAACTGAAACTGGAAAGCTGTGTGTTATTTATCTTTAATCCTCTTCCCGGCTCCGAGCTTTTCCGGGAATGCCTGCGACGGGGCTACATCACCGAGGAGAGCTTTTTCGAGGAAGGCAACCAGTACTTCTCGTCGGTTATAGACTCGGAGGAGTGGACCGCGGAGGAGCTGGAAAGCCTCATAAGATGGGAGTGGCTGCGGAACTACTTCGCCATCTTCTACTCGCCTTTCCTGGTGGGACGGAGATACTACAAGTACCTCCGCCACCGGCCTTCCTTTGTCAAGTTCCTGTTCCTCCGGACCATGCGGGCTTTAAAGCTTCGCTGGAAGTACGGGAAGGGAGGAGCAACCCTCAGCACCGCCCGGGAATAAAGCCGCTCCTTTCCACTCGCGACTAAAGTCGCTCGCACACCTCATCGAGTAATTGACATAGCACTACCTGGGAATGACCGGCAGGACCAGGTGGGAGGGCCTTTGCCGGTCGTGGAACACGGTCTGGGTGGCGACCACCGGGTTGCGGGACGGGCCCTTGCCTCCGGCGTTGGTGTTCCGGTCGAATTGAGGAAAGTCCGAGGACATGATCCACAAGCCGATGCGGTGCCCTTCCTTGAAAAGATTGGAGGTGGCCCACATGTCAATGTTGTACTGGTAAACCTGGCCGGGCCGAATCAGGGACGGGTCCGTAAAGCTGTTCCGGTAACGGGCCCGGACAATGCCCTCCTGTAAAAGCCGGGCCTCCCCTTCTTCGTCTATGTCCACCAGCTTGGCGATCCAGTCCGTGTCCCGGGCGCTGGATGCGGCGTACAGGACCAGCCGGACCGGGCCGGTGACCTCGACCGGCGCCGGCAGGGGCCCGGTCTCGTACACCAGCACATCGGGCCGCGAGGGGATGTCGCCCTGGTCCTGCGGGCCGGGCTCGTAAGGACCGTCTCCCAGAAAGTTGCCGCCCCGGGTGGGCACCGGCTCGCGCGGGTCATAATCGTATTGGTCCGGCGGCGCCTCTCCCGGCTTTTCACGGACCAGGCCGCCCGGCTTCTCGCCTGCCGCTCCGCTGCCTGTAAGATAGAAGTCGGTGTACTCCGTCCTCTTAAGGGGCCAATGCTTTTCGTTCCTCCACTTGTTCTCGCCCATTACGAAAATCTTGACCAGAGGTCCCTCCCCGGCGCCATTATCTTCGCCCTTGAGCCAGTAGTCGTACCACTCCATGAAAGAGGAACCCAGGACCTTCACGCTTTCCAGGGGATATCTCTCCATGTCGGAAGCGATCCCGCCGTGCGACCACGGCCCTATGATAATGCGGGTCTTGCGGGCCCGGCCCTGCCCTTCCGAGCGGAACCTCTCATAGTCAGAAAGCTGCGGCCCGAGGAACAGGTCGTACCAGCCGGCTATAAGCAGAGACGGAGCGTTCACCTTTTCGTAGCTGTCTCCATAGTTCAAGGGAGGAAGGTCCTTTATATCTCCGGGATGGCCGATCCAGGCCTCGGGGCCTTTGTCCAGCATCTTTTCGCTTGTTTTCATCTTCTCGTAAAGGATGGGCTCCGCGCTCCGGAGCGGCGCGTTGTAAAAGCCTGGCTTTAACTCAGCCTCCACCCGCTTGTCACTGCCTTCCTTTTTGTAGCGGGCGTTCTTCATGCCGGCGAGCCATCCCTGCACGGTCAAGTGCTCGAGCGCGCCTCCGCGGTAGAGTATCTTCCCCATGTTGCCGGTGGTTATCATGGGGACCATGCAGTCGAGGTGCGGGTTTCGGGGTGCCGCGGCAAGCTGGGTATAGCCGAAGTAGCTTCCTCCCCACATCCCGATCCTGCCGTTGGACCACTGCTGCTCGTTCACCCATTCCACCGTGTCATGGCCGTCTTCGTACTCGAAGATGAAAGGAAACCAGCGTCCCTCCGAGTCAAAGGTCCCCCGGGTGTCCTGGGCCACAAACACGTATCCGTTCCTTACAAAGAGCTTGGCCAGCTTCTGGTACACCACCGTATCAGTCCCGTAGGGTATCCGGGTCAGGACGACGGGCGCGGGCGGGCCGTCTGCGGGCAAGTATACGTCGGTGGCGAGCCGGGTGCCGTCGCTCATGGGGATCATGACGTTCTTCCTGGTCTCCATTAAGGCGGGCGAGCCCGGGTCCACGCCCAGCACGGAGGCCGCCATCCTGACGCAGCCGGCCGCGGCCAGGGCGAGCAGAACCACGAGAAACACCCGGAGGATTTTTCTCCACGTGGCGGAAACGAAAGGAAGCTCCATTGTTCCTCCTTTGCCGGCTTATTTGTCGGAAGGTTTTTTTTCTTGGCCGCCGCCCGGGGGAGAGGCGCTGCCGCTCGATTTGCGCTTTTTCATCTTGCTGAGCCGCATGGTGGTCTCGTATCTTTTTCTTTTCCGCTCCCGGTCCCAATCCTCTTTGCGTTTCTTCTCGGCGAACCCTATCACTATCATAAAAACGGCCAGCAACGGTATGACATGGATCAGCTTAAGTATGCCTTCCCGGGCTTCAGCCGGTGCGTAACGGGTGATTACAATCAACAGGATGTAAATAAAAAACGTCAGTCCCGCGGACAGAAACCAGTTTTGTCTCTTTAAAAAAGGCTCTTTATTACCAGCCAAAAATCATGACCTCCTTGTAAAAGCTCTCCCCCCTCAAAGCCTTTATAAAACGAAACCGAACGCTTTTCAAGCCGGGAAAGACCTCCCCTGCGGAAAGCCGTAGGCCGCGCACATCACCGGGTCCGGGCCTTCTCCCGCCCGGAAACGGCAGCCGCCTCCGCACTCCCCGGCGTACTCGCAATCGCGGCAGACACGGATATCAGCCACCTTCAAGACCGGCTTTCGGGACCAGACCTCCCGGAGACCCTCGCTTACGTGCCCGAGCGGCCGGTCTTCGTAAAAGCCGCACTTTAAAAGCCGCCCCTCCGGCGTGATAGCGGCCAGGTGGTGGCCGCAGGCGAACCCCTCCGCAGAGCCGTGATATGATCCGCCGAAGCCGCGCGCCAGGTGGGAGGGCGCCTTTTCCAGAAGCTCGGGGCGGTCTTGCCATCTTCCCGCTTCCGTGGGGACCTCGATGCTCCACTCCAGCGCCCCCAGCTCGCGCACCAGGTCCTCCAGGCCGTCCATTTCCTCCAGGTTCTCCGGATGGACCATGGAAGCCACGGAAAGGTCCAGGCCGGCATCAACCGCCTGCCGGGCGGAAGCCACCGCTTTCTGAAAGGTCCCGGCGCCCCGCAGCCAGTCGTGTCCCTTATCCAGGCCGTCAAGGGACACCTGGACCTCGTGGAAAGGAGCGTCCGCGAGCAGGGAACGCGAAAGAGCCACCCCGTTCGTTAAAAGCACCGACCGGTAGCCCCTGTTTTGAAGAAGCTCGCAGAGCCTGTCCAAGTGCGGGTACATGAGCGGCTCGCCGCCGGAGATAAGAAGCCGGAGACCCTGTATGTCGTCGAACTCGGACAGGACAAGATCGAGCGTTTCCGGGTCCATGTCGCTCTCCTCCGGCCCGCCCTGGTAGCAGTGGCGGCATCTCAAGTTGCAGCGCATGGTAAGCAGAAGCTCGAGGTAACGAAGGGAAGGAACCGGCGATTGTCCCTTTTGAAGAGGAGCGCTTGCAGGAGACGAGGACCGTTCCACCAGACCCTCGGAAAGCGCGAACTCGAGTATCTCGCGGTCGGTGATGTCCTCTTCAGGGGTGCCATCCTCGACCTCTTTTACAAACCGCCGGCCGTCCTCGTCGAGCGCGTAAAGCTCGTCCGAGACTATGTTAAAAAGATGGGGCTCCGGGATGCCCCGAAAGGAAACAAAGGGGGTAAACCGAATATACCGCTCACTCTTCATTAAGCCACTCCCGCGCTTCCGGCACTCCTTCTTCCAACAGCCGCACCCAGCACACGTAGCCGCCGCAGGGGACCGCGTCCGGAAGGTCTTCCCCGCTCATGAAGTCGCAGTCCTCCGCCCGGAACTCACAGTGCGAGCAAAGCCGGGCCTCAAGCCGCGGGTCGGGCTCGAACCGCTCGGGCGGTACTTCCCCGTCGAAAAGCCCGGCAAGCTCCGCCGCCCTCTTGTCACCAAGCCTTTCCGAGATAAAGTCGTAGGCGTAACAAGAAAGCTCCTCCTTTTCCCCCGGCCGGTAGAACCGGCAGTGGGGCCGGCACACCAGCGCTTTTATGGAATCGCGTTCTTTCATTTCTCGTAGCTCCCGGCGCTTCAATCGCGGCTCTCGTCGCTCGCACAGCAGCCTTCATTTCAAGATTGATAAGACACTAGAATAAACATCACTCTTGTCCAAAACAGATTTTTATTTCACGCAAAGGCGCAAGCCGCAAAGGCAAGACAAAGAAACTTGCGCCGTTGCGATACGTTATGGAAAGCGTCTGCCGGTGGCGCTTTTCAAGGGACCTTGATTCCGGAAAAGCCCGGCTTCGCCGGACCACTACTTTGGTCTTGTCTTTTCCTTTTAAATTCAAAAGAAATCCCTCCTTCTCTGCGTCTTGGCGTCTCTGCGTGATACAATTGTTTGCCTCTGTCTTATATTTTGGACTGAATAAACATGGCGGCTCAGCGGCTTTCAGGGATGATCTCGATGTTGAGCTCCCTTGCGCGCGGACCGTCGAACTCGCAGAAGAACACCGACTGCCAGGTGCCCAGGACCAGCCGGCCTCCCTTGATGATCACGTTGACCGAACTGCCCATGAGACTCGCCTGGATGTGGGAGTCGGCGTTACCCTCGGCGTGCTTGTACTTGCCGCTCTCCGGGACCAGCTTCTTCAAGTGGTCCAGGATGTCGCGGACCACGGCAGGGTCGGCGTTCTCGTTTATGGTGATCCCGGCCGTGGTATGCGGAACGTAGGCAACCGCCACTCCATCCGAAACCCCGGCCTCCGATACCGCCTTCTTGACGAGACCCGTAACGTCAATCATGTCCTTCCTGCTGCCGGTCTTTACGCTCTCGGTTATCATGTTCTCCTCCTTCAGGGATGGTCCTTTCCCAAGGTCTTCTTTCAAGTATTTTTACGATCATGTCTTTATAAACTAATCTAGCACTCAGACGGAAACAGACAACATCCGGTTTGCAAAGCCCCCAAGAAAAAAGCAAGATGAAACAGGATCCGGAATGAAAGGCGATCAACACATATCCCGGCCGGGCGAGAACTGCTTCGTTCGCGCCCGCGCCGACCGGGTGGCCTTTATCGTGGACGCGGACGATTACTTCCGGCACTTGTCCGAGGCCCTGAAGCGGGCGTGGCGCTCGGTCTATATTATCGGCTGGGACCTGGACTCGCGGATACTGCTCCGCCGGGGCGAGTACCGGGACGGTCTCCCCAACCGGCTGGGAGGTTTTATAAACGAGCTGGTGAAGCGCCGCCGGTCGCTCTACGCCCGCATCCTGGTGTGGGACTGGGCCATGATCTATGCTCTCCAGCGGGAGCTTATGCCGGTTTTCCGGCTGGGGTGGCGCACTCCCCGCCGGGTGCGGTTCCATTACGACGATACTCATCCGGTGGGCGCTTCCCATCACCAGAAGCTGGTAGTGATAGACGACTCCCTGGCCTTCTGCGGCGGTATTGACCTTACGGACAAGAGGTGGGACACCTCCGATCACTTGCCTGACGATCCGCGTCGCAAGGACGTGCACAACCAGCCGTATCCGCCGCAGCACGACGTGCAGATGGCGGTGGACGGAGACGCGGCCCGGGCTTTGGCGGAGCTGGCCCGCCAAAGGTGGAAGCGGGCCACCGGGAAGTCCTTGCCCGCCGAAGAGGCTGTGCTGGACCCCTGGCCGCCGGACCTTACTCCCGACCTTTACAACGCAGAGGTCTCCATGGCCCGGACCGACCCGGAGAACGAGGAAGGCGAGGTCCGGGAAGTCGAACAGCTCTACCTGGACGCCATCTGTTCCGCCCGCAAGTACATCTACATCGAGAACCAGTACTTCACCTCTGCGGTGGCGGGCGAGGCCCTGTCCGAAAGGCTGGAAGAGCCGGACGGCCCCGAGGTGGTGGTGGTCGGTCCGGGCGAGAGCAGAGGCTGGCTGGAACGCGGCACCATGGACGTGTTGCGGGCAAGGATTGTCGAGTCCCTGCGGCAGTCCGATCATTACGGCAGGCTCGGGGTGTTCCGGCCGACAGCCGGGAACGGCCACGAGGCAGGCATCCTGGTACACAGCAAGGTGATGATAACGGACGGCGAAAACGTGAGGGCGGGGTCGGCCAATTTAAGCAACCGTTCCATGGGGCTCGACACCGAGCTGGACCTGTTTATAGAAGCGGGCGAGGACGAAAAGATAAAACAGGGAATGCGAGGCTTTTTATACCGGCTATTGGCCGAGCACCTGGCTGCTTACCCGGAAGAGATCGAGCGGGGACTTGTCCGGGAAGGCTCATTGCTTTCCGTCATCCGAAAGCTGCGGGGAAGGAACCGGACATTGAAGGAGTTGGAGGACCTGTCTTCGGATTGGCTCCTGGACCTGATCCCGGAGGAGTCCATTATAGACCCGGAGAGCTCGGTGGACATGGAGAAGGTGATGGAGGATTTCACTCCTCCGGAAGAAGCGCCGCCTCCGAGGCCCCGCTGGCTTCAAGGGACCGCGGCGGTTTTCATGCTCGCCGCAATCGGCGCGCTCTGGTATCTCACTCCACTTAAGGAATGGGTTTTAGAAAGCGGCTTACTGGATAAAGAGCTTTCCGTCGAGCAGGTGCTCATGGTTTTCCCGGTCGTGCTTGCCGCCTATCTGGTCGGAAGCGGGGTCATGGTGCCGGCGACCCTGCTTATCCTTCTCACGGCGCTGGCTTTCGGGTTTATCCGGGGAGCGGTTTTCTCCCTGTCGGGGATACTGCTCTGTGCAACGGTTTACTACGCCGCGGGCAGCCGCATAAACCGGAACACCGTGCGGTGGCTGGGAGGCTGGAGACTGAACCGGCTGACCCGCCGGATCGCCGGAAACACCACCATCGAGGTTGTGGCCGGCCGGGTGTCGCTTCTGGCGCCTTTTTCCGTGTTCAACCTGGTGGCGGGCGCGAACGGACTCCGGTTCAAACACTACTTTGCCGGGACCGTGATCGGAATGGTGCCGCTGGTCCTGCTCTTTTCCGCACTCGGAGACCGACTGCGGGAGTTTATAACCCGGCCCGACTGGATCAACTTCTTCTTGCTCGCCGGCATCGCGGGGGTAGACGTGCTGATGCTGGGATGGATGAGCATCAGGATGGGCGGCGATAAATAGAAGCTCTTTTTAAAAAGTGTCAGTCTCAAATAAAACACCTTTAAACAGCGGAATTTTTCCGTAAAAAAAGCGACAATCGCGCGGGAGCCCGCTGTGCTGGAATTGACAAGACCTTGATTTTTCACTAGATTGGAAAAATAAATGAACCATGTCTCATTAGCGAAAGACGCATATTTTTCTCTTATGCGGCTTTTCAGTTCCTTCCACCTGTCCGGACAGAGCAAAAGGGTGGTCCGGGAAGAAGACGTGCAGCCGGAGTTCTGGAGAAGCTGGCTTCACCAGTACGAAGTGTTTTTGAAAACCCGGCTGGGAGAAGACCACATTATCACCGCCCACTCCACCGAGGTCTTAATCGGCGGGGGCGTACTTGTTCTTCTTTTGTTTGTCGTTTTCATTATTTTCCTGGCCAGAAAAGAGTCCAAGTCCGCGCCGGCTCCCACCCGGTCCATGACCCCCAAGGAGGCCCGCAAGTTTGCCAAGCGGGCGAAGAAGTCGGGGAACTTCACCCGCTCCGGCGAGCTTTTCGAAAAGGGCGGGCGGTACAACAAGGCCATCGGGATGTACACGGAAGGCAAGGCCTACGTCAAGGCCGCCCGGGTGTATGCCGAGCGCTTGAACGATGTTGACAAGGCGGTTTCTTACTTGCTTGACAAAAACATGCCTGCGCCTGCCGCGGACCTGCTGGCCAAGTTCGGCAGGCCCGGGGAGGCGGCGGGATACTACCTCCAGCAGGGGAAACAGCTCCTTGCGGCCGAGCATTTCGAAAAGGCGGGCGAGTACGGACAGGCGGGCGAGCTTTATGAAAAGAACAACGACCACCAGAAGGCGGCCCTGTGTTACGAAAAGGCCAAGCAATCGCTTCCCGCGGCCCGGAACTATGAAAGGTGGTACACGGAGACCCAAAAGTCGTCCAGCGTCCAGCAGTCCAAGAAGGAGACCCAGAAGGTACGGGAGCTCGGAAAAAAGACCGCCCTCCACTACAAGCAGGCGGGTGAGTACAAGCGCGCCGCGGAGGTCTGCCGGGAGGTCAACATGAAGGAGGCCGCGGCCGAGCTTTACACCACCGCAGGCGAGTATGACCAGGCGGGAGAGATATATCTTCAACAGGGCCAGTTGAAAAAGGCGGCCCAGCTCTTCCATAAAACCGGAGACAAACAGCGGGCCGCGGAGATCATGGCCCAGTACCACCAGGCACAGGACCAGCCCCTGGAGGCGGCCAGGTACTACGAGATGGCGGAGAACTTCCTCCAGGCCGCGGACCTTTACGCCGCCGCCGCCGAGTTCGACAAGGCGGGAAACCTCTACGTAAAGGGAGGCGACTCCCGCTCGGCCGCGGAGATGTACCTGGCGGGAAAGGACGGGAAAAAGGCCCTGAAGGTTTACGAGGACGCGGGGGACATCGAGGGCGGGGTAAGGCTGCTGGAAGAGACCGGCAATGAAGAGCACCTCGCTCCTCTGTATGAAAGGCAGGGCAAGTTCTTCCCGGCCGCGGACATCTACCTGGACCAGGGCAATACCGAGAAGGCGGAGGAGCTCCTCTCCCTCATCCGGGAGAACGACCCCCGCTACGCAGAGGCCATGTACCGGCTCGGGAACCTGCACTTGAAGAAAGGAGACCATAACTCGGCCCTGGAGAAGCTCCAGGCCGCGGTCTCCCGGGTGCCCATCGCCCCCAACTCGCTCGATTATTACTACGCTCTCGGACAGGCCTACGAGCTGGCCGGACATACCTCCTACGCACTGGGAGTGTACCAGCAGGTCATAGCCTTCAACCCCAACTTCAAGGACGTAAGCATGCGCTTCAACGCGCTCTACCAGCAGGTCTCGCAAAGCGGGGCATACGCACAGACCAGGCAGGGGAGCTGGGGCAAGGGCGGGACCATTGGCGAGCGCTACCAGGTCATCCAGGAGCTGGGCAGGGGCGGCATGGGGGTGGTTTACCTTGCCGAGGACATGCACCTGGGCAGAAAGGTCGCGTTCAAGGTGCTTTCCGAGGAGTTGAAAGGCAACCAGGAGATGATAAACATCTTTCTGCGGGAGGCCCGCAGCCTGGCCCAGATGAGCCACCCCTACATAATCTCCATCTATGACGCGGGCGAAGAGGGGGGAGTTTACTATATCCTCATGGAGTACGTGGAGGGCAAGGAGCTGAAAAGCATGATCGAGGGCAACCGCCGTCTTCCGCTTTCCGCGGGCATCCAGGTGTTCTCCCAGTTGGCCCAGGCCTTGGACTACGCCCACGGGTTGAACATCATCCATCGCGATATCAAGCCGGCCAACCTGATGTGGACCAAGACCAAGATCATCAAGGTCATGGACTTCGGCCTGGCCAAGGTCATGGACAAGGTACGGGAGAGAAAAACCATGGTGGCGGGAACGCCTTACTACATGTCTCCCGAGCAGACCCTGGGAAGGGGAGTGGACCACCGGACCGACCTCTACGCCATGGGGGTCACCATGTACGAGCTTTTGACCGGCCGGGTCCCGTTCTCGGAAGGGGACATCGGGTACCATCACTTGAACACTCCTCCCGCTCCGCCCAGCCGGCTTAACAACCAGATACCGCCGGAGCTGGAGAAGATAATCCTGAAATGCATGGTCAAGGACCCGCGCCAGCGCTACCAGTCCGCGGGCGAGGTATACGAAGAGCTTCTTTCAAACTTTTCCCAGGTAAGGAGTACGTGATGATTTTCAAGTATCGAGAGACCGGACCGCTCATGGTAAACTGTTACATCGTGGGGGACGAGGAAACAAGGGAAGCTGTAGTGGTGGACCCGGGCGGAGACGTGGAGTCCATTCTCCATCTGCTCAAGGAAGACGAGCTCAGCTTAAAGTACATTATTGACACCCACGTCCATTTCGACCACATCGGCGGGAACGCCGGGTTGAAAAAAGCCACTGGCGCTCCGCTTCTCATCCATCCCAAGGAAAAGGACATGCTTAGCGGGATGAGCTCGCTGGCCGAGCAATGGGGGATAGATTTCGAGCCGTCTCCGCCGCCGGACGACTTCCTGGAAGAAGGCGACCAGGTAGAATTGGGGTCCCTTAAGTTAAAGGTGCTCCATACCCCGGGCCACTCGCCGGGCGGTATATCGCTCAAGATCGAGGACATGCCCATGGTGATCGTGGGGGACTGCCTGTTCCAGTTCTCCATCGGCCGGACGGACTTCCCGGGCGCCAGCCACGCTCAGCTCATCAAGTCCATCAAGGAGCGGATTCTTCCGCTGGGCGACGATTGCGAGGTGTACCCCGGGCACGGGCCTCCCACCCTGGTGGGACGGGAGAAGAAGTACAACCCCTTTCTCCAGGAAGGCTCGTCCGCGGGCGGCTCCAACATCATCATTCCGTGAGGGTCTGTAAATGCTCAAGGAAAAAGAGGTCCTCCTGGGAGTAACCGCGGGTATCGCGGCCTATAAGACGCCCGAGCTGGTGCGGATGCTGCATGCGGAAGGCGCCCGGGTCTCCGCGGTCCTGACCGGGAACGCCGCCCACATGGTAACGCCTCTCACCCTCGAGACCCTGACCCAGCGGCCGGTTACCGTTGACCTGTTCGAGGCGGAAAAGGCGGGAAGCATAAACCACATCGAAGTGGCGGACCGGGCCCATATCCTGCTGGTGGCGCCGGCCACCGCCGACATGATCGGCAAGATGGCCGGGGGTATTGCCGACGACGCCCTGTCCACCATCTACCTGGCCTGCCGGGCGCCGGTGCTGATTGCGCCGGCCATGAACGTCAATATGTACGCCCACCCCGCGGTCCAGGACAACCTCAAGAAGCTGGAGGAGCGGGGGGTCCGTTTCGTGGGTCCTGCGGAAGGCGAGCTGGCCTGCGGATGGGAGGGCAAAGGCAGGCTGGCCGACCTGGACGAGATCGTCGAGGAGTGCGCCGCCACCCTGGCGCCCAAGGACCTCTCGGGAATGAAGGTCCTGGTTACCGCAGGACCTACCCGCGAGTACATAGACCCGGTCAGATACATCACCAACCGGTCCTCCGGAAAGATGGGATACGCAGTGGCACGGGTGGCCCGCCGCAGGGGAGCCCGGGTGTGCCTGGTTTCCGGGCCGGTACATCTGAAACCACCGCCCGGCGTGAACCTCAGATCAGTGGTGTCCGCCCGCGAGATGCTGGATGTGTGCCTGGAGGAGGCGGACCAGGCAGACATCATCATCAAAGCTTCCGCGGTCGCCGACTACCGGCCCATCACCGAGGTCACCCAGAAGATCAAAAAAGGGCCCGACCGGCTCGACCTCGAGCTTACCGAAAACCCGGACATCCTCTACCAGATCGGAAAGAAAAAGAACAAGCAGATACTGGTAGGGTTCGCCGCGGAAACCTCCGAGCTCGTCCAGTACGCCGGACGCAAACTAAGAGAAAAGAACCTCGACCTGATCGTGGCCAACGACGTGTCCAGGAGCGGCGCCGGCTTCAGCGTGGACACCAACATCGTCATGATACTCGACAAGCACGGAAGAAAAGCGGAGTGGCCCCAGATGAGCAAAATAGACATCGCGGACAAGCTCTTCGACCGTATCCTCGCAATGACCGCCCGCGAGAAGAAAAAGCAAGATAAAGAGAAAAAAAACTGATTCCTCCCTTCCCCCGACACGCCGGCAAGATCGCGGAAAGATAAGGATATGTTTTCAGTCCCGAAGGGACGACGGCCTAAAGCCCAGGGTGATAACACAGATTAGCCGTTTCCCTTAAACTTGACACTTCGAGCTTCGGGCAATAACCTTTAAATGATAGTCGCAAGGCATAAATTTTTATGGCCCTCGTAAGCCGTAAGGAGGACAAACATGGCAAAGAAGATCGAGAAGCTGTTGGGAGACGAGGCGGAGACCCTGCTCTCCCACAAGTGCGAGACCATACCCCGGGACATGCTCCACCTTCCCGGCCCCGACTTCGTGGACCGGGTTTTCACCCAGACCGACCGGCCGCCCCAGGTGCTCAAGAACCTCCAGCAGTTCTATGACCACGGCAGGCTCGCAGGCACGGGCTACCTCTCAGTACTGCCGGTGGACCAGGGGATCGAACATTCCGGCGGAGCTTCCTTTGCTCCCAACCCCATGTACTTCGACCCGGAAAAGATCGTGGAGCTGGCGGTGGAGGGCGGCTGCAACGGGGTGGCTTCCACCCTGGGCGTTCTCGGCATGTGCTCGAGAAAGTACGCCCACAAGATCCCTTTTATAGTCAAGCTGAACCACAACGAGCTTCTGACCTACCCCAACATCCACGACCAGACCATGTTCGCGGGGGTCGAGCAGGCCTTTGACCTGGGGGCCGCCGCGGTGGGTGCCACCATTTACTTTGGCGCGGACAACTGCCGCCGGCAGATACTCGAGGTCTCCGAGGCCTTCGCCCGCGCGCACGAGCTCGGCATGTTCACCATCCTGTGGTGTTATCTTCGGAACCCGGAGTTCAAAAAGGACAAGGACTATCACATCTCCGCTGACCTGACCGGCCAGGCCAACCACCTGGGCGTGACCATCGAGGCCGACATAGTCAAGCAGAAACAGCCGGAGAACAACGGCGGCTATAATGCGCTCAAGTTCGGAAAAACCAGCAAGCTGGTCTATGAAAAGCTGACCTCGGACCATCCCGTGGACCTGACCCGCTATCAGGTGGCCAACTGCTACATGGGAAGGGTCGGGCTCATCAACTCCGGCGGGGCCTCCGGGGAGAACGACCTGGCCCAGGCCGCCCGCACCGCGGTCATAAACAAACGCGCCGGTGGCACCGGTCTCATCTCCGGAAGAAAGTCCTTCCAGAAGCCCATGAAGGAAGGAGTCGAGCTTTTGAACACCATCCAGGACGTGTACCTGGACAAGGACGTTACCGTGGCCTGATATGATACTCCGGTCAAACGGCGAGGCACGGCTGGAAAATGTCGTGCCTCGTTTTTTTATAACCGCTGAGCTTTAGCGCGACAACGGAGAGAACGGCACGAGCGAGCTCAGGTGCGACTTATATAAATCGCATCAACAACAAGCAGATGACAAGACAAATAAAAAGATTCGCCATTGCCGCCCTGGCCCTGGTTCTCATGGTATCCATACCAGGCAGGTCCTCGGAGATACACGTGGCCGCGGCGTCGGGCGACGTCTCCCGGATCAAGTACATACTGGCCCGGGACGCGGACAAGGTGAACAGCCGGGACCGGGAGGGAGTAACACCGCTTCATTACGCTGCCGCGGGAGGAAAAAATGAAGCCGTGCTGGCGCTCCTGGAAAAAGGGGCGGAAATAGACGCCGCCGCCTTCTCGGGCGCCACCCCCCTTTATCTGGCGGCCGCAGAGGGCAATACGGAAACGGTCCGGCTCCTGGTCCGAAAAGGCGCGGAGGTTGTAAAGAGCGACAAGATGGGATGCGCGCCGGTGCATGCCGCGTCCGGAAACGGCCACCTCGAAACGGTGAAGTTCCTGGTGGAAAAAGGCGCCCGCGCCGAGGCCCTCTGCCACAAGCTCAACGCCGCGGAGCTGGCCCACGCCCTGGGATACCGCGACACCGTTTCTTTTCTTGAATCGCAAGGAGCCAAGCTGCGGCTCCACGACTCCGAGGTCGTCCGAGAGGTGGGAAAACTGCGCCAGTCCGAGGCGATCATGAACCTAAAAAGCCTCTGCACCCTACAACACGCCTACCACGAAAAGTACAAGACCTACGCCCCCGAGTTCCGGCTTCTTGATTTCAAGCCCGCGGGAAACACCAGGCACGCCTTCTTCCTTGACGGCGACACCATCCAGCCGAGTATCGAAGGGCCTTTCCGGCTCTCCCGCGAACAAAGAGCATTTCTGAATGTAAGCGACCGGGGCTTCACCGCCCTGGCGGCCGGAAACGTGGATAAAGACCCGGACCCCGACGTGTGGCTAATAAACCATGACCGTAACGTTAAGCCGTTGCAAAACGACGTGGAAGAAAAGGCCGAGAAGCAGGATCAAGAAACGAGTAACAAGTAAAAGCTGCAAAGGCCGGGCTTCTTTTCCTGGCGGGAGACGAACATCTTTGCTAAGATGAAAAACTCCTTAGACGTGCTCCGGGAAATCCTTGTAATTCGCCGCTTGGGAGGCTAAAAAATGAACACGGATGAGCAAATCAAGATAGCCGAGCATCTGCAAAAGTACGAGCTGGGTCTCTCCCATCTTTACGCGACTTATGCCCGGCTCTTTCCGGAACATCGGGAGTTCTGGGAAAACCTTTCCGTTGAAGAGAACACCCATGCTTTCATGCTGAGTACCTTCAAGGAGCTGATCGAGAAAGGAGACTATAGTCTCACCCCCCGGAGGTTCTCTCTGTCCGCGATCGAAAACAACATGCAGAAGCTGTCCTCTTTTCAGAACTATGCCATGAAGTCAGGCACAAGTCTCAAGGAGGCGCTGGAGTCGGCAATAGAGATAGAGACGGGGATTATCGAGAACCGGACTTTTGACTCCCATGAGGACGACCCGCCGGAAGTGAAAAGGATACTGGACGCTCTTGCCGAGGACACCCGCAGACATGCCCAGACAATAAAAGACCTGTACCGCCGGCTCTACGGTTAAAAGCTTCTTGCCAGAAAGTACGTTAGAAGCAAAACCCCTCTCCTTCCCTTAACCGCGGTTTCCGGTATAAGCACGGCAGGCGCCTTCTTCCATGTCCCTTTCCGCCTGTTGAATGCGCTTCATGGTGTCAAGGCCCTGCCAGTAGCCGTGATGGATATGAGCACGGACAAGCAAGCCGTCATCTATCGCAGGCACAAGGCCGTCTTTAACCAGGCAGGCGAAGCGGTCAGCCGGGAGCCGCTCCACTATCTCCGGCTCCAGCAACGCAAGGCCGGTGTA
>JAWOBU010000042.1:0-5123 GCA_046484135.1 bacterium | reverse complement strand
AAATCCTGGCATTGCACCAGCCGGTGGCGGGCGATCTCAGGTTGATTAGTGCAATCATCAAGATCAACAATGATCTGGAGCGGGTGGGGGATGAGGCCGTGAATATCGCCCAGCGGGTGACCACCCTGGCCAAAAGACCTGGCTTGGGATCGCGGTTATGGACCCTGACCTTACCGGCGCCGTAGCCGGCCACCAAAAAAAGCCAGATAAGCGCCGCCGCCAGAACGATATGTCCGGCAAAGACGCGGAGCTTCGGTTTCTCGATCTTGTTCCGGCGCGCAAAGACCGCCGCTAGTATAGGAGCGGCAAAGGCAAAAGGCGCCCAGAACAGACCGGTAAACTTGGTAAGCGCACCCGCTCCCACTGCCGCGGCAACGAAAGCCATGCGCAACCAGGAGGGCCTTCTCCAGTAGTCGAGCACGGCCAGCATGAACAAAAGCGCGAACAGGGCGGCGGGCACGTCGGTGGTTATCAGGCGGGAGTGAGCGATGACGGCCGGAGAAAGTGCGCAGGCGGCAAGGCTCATGATGCCGCCGATCTTTCCGTACCTCTTGCGGGATGCCCTCCACACGATTGCGCACAAAAGGGCCCCGAACAGTATGATCACGGCCCGGGCAGTGCCGAGCATGGCCGGATAGTCTTTCAGGTTTTGGCGCTGAAAGGCGGTGGCATAGGTCCAGGGCCGCCAGGCGCTCACCCTCGGCAGCTTGCCGGGAAGCTCAGGGCCGAACAGCAGAGCCGGCAGACTGGCGGCCATGCGGGAGAGCGGCGGCGTTTTGTTATAGAGCTCGAAGTCGCCCGTGCGAAAGGCGTGCAGGCCGGCGGGAAGGTGGGCGAACTCGTCCACTGTTGCGCTTTTTCGGAAGGCGCTGGTAAGACAAAGGCCGACAAAGAGCGCGATAAAAAAAGAGGCGGCCAGGTATTCGAGCTTCGGGTTCATGGCATGGATTCTATCAGTAACGGCCAGAGGAAAGAAAAGGCGGCGAGTTTATTTTCTGGAGTCTATTTCCTTTTTCTTGTTTTCGATTTTTTCTTCCAGCTCTTCGATCTCGATTATCTGGGAGGGCCGCACCGAGTGGGCGGGCAGGGCCGCCTTCCTGTCCTCGAGCTCTTGCCGGAGGCTTGCGAGCTCGCTTTCCAGCTCGGCAAGAGACTTTTCGGTCATCACTTGTTCTCCCGCGGAAACATCTCGATGTCCATGTTCATCTCGTCTCCCAGCTCGACAAGGTCGTTTTTAAGCCTTCGTATGCGGACCTCGGCGGGCACGGAGACCATGGCGTCCATGCTGAATACGGGCGCGCCGGACACGGGCGCGGGGTGAACGCGGGTTTCCAGCGATTCGAGGTTCACCCGGTAGAGGTGAAGGATACTGCTTATCTCGTGCACGACATTGGGATGGTCCATGCCGGAGGCTATAAGGTGAAAGCCGAGCGCCGGCCGGGCCGGACCTTCCGGGAGACCCTCGGATTTTTTTACATGGATGGTGAGCCCGATCCCGGAAAACAACTCCTCCCGGTCCCGTACTACCGCTTCGATGTCGGATTCATTGCCGGAGGCCACCATGATCATGGCGAACTCGCCTGCCAGCACGGCCATGCGGGAGCTTTCTATGTTCAAGTGTTTTTCATAAAGCCGGGCGGAGATATCATCCACCAGGCCGGTCCGGTCTTCTCCCATGGCGGTAAGGACAAGGTATGAGCCCATGACGCCCTCCTTTCTTGTATTTCGATAGTATATCTTATTCTTTGGCCGGGCAAGCCGGTTTTTCTAACCCCTGCGGCATGGTATAAACTTTCAGATGTGAACGTGGGAATGACAAGCACCGGTTCGAGGGACAGGAGCCAGGCGGCACTTCTTGCTCTTCTGGTCCTGTTTTCCCTGTTGCTCCGACTATGGCCGGTATCAGCCATCGAGCATATATGGGAGGACGCTTATTACTACCTGGAGCTGGCCCGGTCGCTTTCCCACGGGCATTATAACCTGTTGGGCTCGTTCCATGCCAAGTACCTGCCGGGGTTCCCCCTGGCCGTTCTCCTGGCCCGGATAATCAGCTTCGGCTCCCTCTCGTGGTTTTTAACCGGACAGTGCGTGCTCACTCTTTGCTCGTCGTTACTGCCGGTCATGTGTTTCTTCCTGGTCATCGAGGTCGCGGAAGACAGGCCCGCGGCCTGGGCCGCCGCAATACTGGCGTCTCTCAATCCTTTTCTGGTCGCCTACTCGGGCATTCCCTTTTCGGAATGCTTTTACGCTTTTCTTTTGGTCGCTTCCCTTCTTTTGCTTGCGCGCCGGCCCCTTCTGGCGGGCCTGGCGGGAGGACTGTGCGCGCTTACCCGCCACGAGGGGTGGCTGATGCTTCCTGTTTTTCTCGTCTACCACATCGAGTTTACGAAGACGCCGCCTTTTTTGAAGTTCGACCTGTCCCGCCGGCGCAGCCTTGTTTTCGGAGCGGCGGCTTTCCTGCTGGCGGGCGGCTTCTGGTGGGTTTTGTCTTACCTTAAGAGCGGCGAGCTTCTTTTTTCCATCTACACCACGGAGGCCGCGCAGAAGTCCATGGAGACCGGGCATGCGGGAGTAGACTTTTTGAAGTTCTCTTTTCCGGTGGGCGGACATATCGCGACCTTGTTCGCTCTGGCGGGACTTGCCCCGGCGGCAGGCAGCCGGAGCGGCCGGGCCGTGCTTTTCTACCTTTTTCTTTACGCCGGCTTGCACATGTGGTGGGTGGGTGTGCTGGAAAGATACTTCGTGGTGCTGGTGCCGCTTTTATGCGTGCTGGCGGGCCTGGGTATTTCGGAGACAGTGAAGCTGGCAAGTGATTTCATGTCCGGTCTTCGGGAACACGCTCCTAAGAAAGCACGAGTTGTAGGCATGGCTGTCCCGCTGGTGGCGGTCCTTGCAGGCGCTTTTCATTTTGTCGGCTACGGCCCTGCTTTTATAAAGGAGCAGGCCAGCCGGAGCGAGGGATACGTGGAAGCGGTGGAGTACGTGGACAGTGTCTCGCAGGGCAAGGCTCTCTTGGCTTATGACGTTTTCCTGGCAGGCTTCCACGCTCCCCACACGCCGGTAATACCTTCCGGCCTGCTCCCGGCCTCGGAGTGGACCGACAAGCTTCCCGAGCTCTTTGTCAAAAGAGAGCTGCGTTACATCGTGTGGTCTCCGCTTTACCCTCTGGACAAGAAGAAAAGCCGTCTGGGAGGCGGGTTCTTTTTAGTTCGGGGAAAGGTGCAAATCGGCGGCCATGAAAGGCGGCTGGTCCTGGCGGTGTTTCCGGACAAGCGTTTCCACTGGAGGTGTTATTACCCCGGTCCGGACCGGCTCGCTTGGTTCCGGAACAGCGAATGGAAGGACCTCGAGGCCGTGGTGTACAAAGTAAAGCGGGCGGGTTCCATGAGATCCCGCTCTTGGAAAGAGTTTGATTAACCATTCCGGCTCTTATAAAATATGCAGGAAAGGGGGTCGGTCCGGATGATGACCGGCCTCAAGCGGGACGGAAGGGATATTCAGGGAGTCCTTTATGACCAACGACCTTGATCCACAGGGCATCTCCCAGGACAGCAGTGCTCTTAACATTCTCCGGGAAGTGGGAAAAGCTCTCACCTCTTCGCTCGATCTGGACCACGTACTGGGAGTGATCATGGAGATGGTGGGCAAGCTTTACGAGCCGGGCAACTGGTCTCTCCTCATGTTGGACGAGTCCGCGAACGAGCTTTACTTCGAGGTGGTGGTCGGAGAGGCGAAGGAGACTCTCAAGGACGTTCGCATCAAGGTTGGAGAAGGCATTGCCGGCTGGGTCGCTCTGAACGGCGAGCCGGTGATAATCACGGAGGCTTACCAGGACCCGCGGTTCGCGAAGTGGGTGGACGAAAAGAGCGGCTTCGAGACCAAGAGCATCGTGTGCGTTCCTCTCGTCAGCAAAGGCCGCATCCTGGGTGTGATCGAGCTTTTAAACCTCTCGGCTTCCAACCAGGAGATGGAGTACCTGACTCTGCTGGAGGCCCTGGCCGACTTCGCAGCCATCGCCATCGAGAACGCCCGGTCGGTGCAGAAGATAAAAGAGCTTACCATAGTGGACGACTGCACCGGCCTTTATAACGCGCGGCACCTGCATACCTTGCTCGAGACCGAAATCTCCCGCGCCATCCGTTATAACACCTCCTTCTCCCTCATCTTCCTGGACCTCGATTACTTCAAGGAAGTAAACGACGTGCACGGACATCTGGTAGGGTCGCGGCTCCTTTTCGAAGTGGGACGGCTTTTTAAGTACACCCTCCGGACCGTGGACTGGTCGATCCGTTACGGCGGAGACGAGTTCATTATCATTCTTCCGCGGGCCGGCCCGGAGGAGGCCGCGATTGTGGCCCGCCGGCTCCGCAACAGTCTTAACGAGGCGGTCTTTTTTCAAAAGGAAGGGCTGGACATAAGGATCACGGCCAGCTTCGGCATCGCGACCTATCCCGAGGACGCCATGAACAAAGACGACCTGATAAAGCTGGCGGACCAGGCCATGTACAGGGTCAAGGAAAGGACCAGAAACGATATCTGCGCGGCGGGGGACAAGTAAGCCAACTGGTGTGCCTCCGGACGATCTGTGATGAGTGTTATTATCTAACGTGCGGGCGACGGGAGCCGCAACTGACTTCGCACAATAAACCTACTTTTGGAAGGACTGTCATGAAGAGTATCAGCCGAAAATTATTAGGACCGTTTGTGGCCGCGGTGTTTGTCTGTCTTGTTCTTGCCGGCACCTTGGCGCACTCGGGCGAGGAGTGCGGCCCGAAGGAGAGCTCGCCTCTTTCCGGCTTCAGCAAGGAGGAGCTGGCAAAGCTTTCAAAAGGCGAGCCCATCTACCAGCACGTAAAGAAAGAGAACGAGAAAGGCGAGATCGAGGGATACGGCCAGTCAATCATCATCATCAACAAGCCGGCGGACAAGAGCTTCCAAATATTCTGCGAGTTCGACAAGCACCATCTTTACTTTCCCCGCAAGAAGAAGAGCGAGGTCATAAAAAGCTGGGACAACAAGGCGCTGGTGCATAAGGTGTTCGGGTTTTACGTGGTTGACGTGGAGTACACCGTGCTTTACACAGTGGACCCGGAAAAGCGCCGGGTGGACTACAAGCTGGACAA
>JAWOBU010000280.1:0-16451 GCA_046484135.1 bacterium | reverse complement strand
GTCGGCATCATGACCGGCTTCGCCTTCCCAGAGGTGCTGATCGGCATCCATCGGCGGTTCCGGGACGCGTAAATCCTTGCGGGGTCCAGGGCAAAAGCCACCGACTCCGGGCTTATGTCCTCCATGCCCTCGGGCGGGTCCTTGGTAAAGGACAGGTATCCCTCCTGCTTCAGCCAGGCGTTTATGTAGACCTCCTGCTCAATCGCGCAGAAGCCGTGGTCGGAAAGAAGATAAAACCCCTCCCCTTCCGCGGACACGTCCACTGTCGAGTTATAGCGCTCCCACATCTCCTTTATAAAGCCGTCCAATGAGCGGTAATACTCCATGGTCTCGCTGTGGCGGGGATGGTCCGGGTCTTCGATCGCGGGAAAGATGTAATGCTGAAGACGGTCGGTGCCGGTAATGACCACCTGGAAGTAGTCCCACTCCGCCTCGTCCCAAAGGTGGGCGGCAACTGCGCGCCTGCCTTTCAAGGTCTTTCTGAGCTCGGTGAAAAGCTGGGCGTGGTCCTTCCTGCAACGCTGGGTGTCTATGTCTATCTCGTAGTCGTTTCTGCGGAGCACGGCCAGGAGCTTCATGGGCTTTACCGCCTTGCGCTGGTCCACCGCCACGAACCCGCTTATAAGAGAACCAGGGATTTCGCGCGCAGGATAGGTCCCGGGCTGGTTTATGACCACCGACTTCTTGCCGCGTTCGCCCAGCTTGTCCCAGAAGGTGGGGGTTTTAAGGTCCGCGAAGTTGGTAAAGCGCATGCCGTAGTTCCGGTCAAGCTCGGTAAACCCGAAGATGCCGTGGGTGCCGGGGTTGGTCCCGGTCATAAAGGACGGCCAGCTTACGGCGCTGATCTCCGGCAGGGTGACCTTCATCTTGTGGAGATGGCCTTTCTCCACCAGCCCGGCCACGAACGGCCAGGTGCCGTCCTCTGTGAACCGCTTCACTAATGTAGCGGGAACGCCGTCCAGGCCGACCACGCACGAGCAGTTTTTCTTCTTTTTCCGAAATATGTCCCGAAGCGCCATTACTTCTCCTTGACCTCGGTGGGGGCCTGCCGGTACCGCTCGATGATAAAGAAGGACGGCGCGATACGGGCCGGGCCCGCGGCCACGTAGGCCTTGCCGAGATACAGGTCGTCGTTGTCAGGGTCCACCTTCTTTATGTAGTCGCGAAGGAAACTGCCCTCCCACGGACGGTTGTTTCCGTCCGCATAATTCAGGATCAAGGCGCCCGGCTCCTTGTTCTCCTTGTCTTGCGGGTCAACCTCTTTGACAGAGTAAAACCCGAACCGCTTGGGGTTGTGGTCCACCGGCTTGGTGCGCCACGGCTCCTCCAGCGAGTTCTGGTAAATAGGCACATTATAGCCCCGGTACTCGCCGCCCTCTTTGTAAAAGCCCTTGGTGAACTTCTTGATCCCTAAAAGCTTCGCGAAAGCCGGAACGTTGTATCCCCGGAACTCCCAGCCCGCGAGCTTCTCCGGGTCCGGCGTCTCCCCCTTTTGAAAAATCTCTTCCAGCTCGTCTGTGGAAAGTTGCGCCAGGTCCTCAAGTTTTCTCTTCTCTCCCATGGTTTTCCCTCCAGGCAGGTTTTAAAGGATGCCCTTGCCGTACGAGCGACCTATTTTACGAATATAGCAGGAACCGGAGGAAAAGATCAAACCTTTGCATTGGTCAGCTTCTGGCAAAGCCCGGTGTTTTTCCTTAAGATATGATGGTGATGATTGAAGAGGACTTTTATCTTTGTCAGCCTGCGCCGGTTTGCGGCAAGGTCCCGTCTTGCGCTTCCTGTTGCGGGATCTACAACTATACGGGCCATAACCGGCAGATGGTGAGTGATGTGCTTTCCATGCAGACGGAGCTTGTCGAGGGGTGGGACGGCACCGACCATGACATGGAGCGCATCCGTGAGGAGGCCGAATCGAAGCGTCCGCCTCAGCGCTTCGAGGTCATATATAACTGTCCTTTTGCCGGGTTCCTGAACCCGGAGCGCACGCGGGTGGGTTGTCTTCTGCATCCGCTCTATCGCGGCCACGACTTAAGGGAGTACTGCCGGTACGGGCGGAAGACCTGCAACGAGGCCAAGTGCCAGGCATACACTTACCTGAACGAGGGCGAGGCCCGGGCGGTCATGGCGTCGGCCGCGGACTGGTACATTTACGGGCTGTCCATCACTGACATTGATCTTGTCCGCGACTTCTTCGAGCTTTCGGAGCGAAAGACCTGCAAGCCGGTGGCGCCGGCGAACGTGGAAAAATCACCCGAGCTTTGCCGCATCTTCGGCGAGTACCTTTCGTGGAAGGAGGACTGGCACCTGGCGCGCGACCCGGGCAGGTTCGGCAAGTACTACTTCCAAGGAAGGGATTACATGGTCTATACCATTGACTACCACGGCCTGGGGTTTTCCGATCGGTCCTGGAACGGGATTCTGCTTTCGCTGGGCTCGGTGGTCGAGACCCGGCAGGAGCTCGAAGAAGCCATAGAGATTATAGACAACAAGGTAGAAGAGTTCGTGCGGGTCTACGAGGAAGATAACTTCCGCGGGGAAGATCACCCGGCGAGCGCTTATAATCGCGGCTGAAAGCCGCTCGGACTTTTCTAAAGTATGATCCTTACTCCCACCATAATGCCGGTGAACACGTCCTCGGTAAGGTGGTAGACGCCGGTGCCCTCCAGGGTCAGAACGTCGTTTATCTCGAACTCCATGCCGCCTCCTACCGGAAAGAGGTAAGTCCTTTCGGGATCGTCCTTCCGGTGCTCGAAGTCGAGCTCGGCAAACCCGATGCCCGCGAAAGCAAAAGGCCGAACCTGGGGAGTGCTCGCAAGCGGCGCGGAGAACTTGACCTGGCCCGCCACACCCCAGAAGCTGTCGTCCTCACCGCCGCCGCCGTAGAAGTACGGGCCCACCGATATCTCGTCGGTAACATAATAGTCCAGGCTCACCATGCCCGAGGTCATGTCGGGGTCCATCATGTATCCGCCGCTCAGTCCCACTCCGAAGTAGCCGCTCCTGCTGGCCATGGTGCCCGGCGGCGAGGTCTCTTGTGCGGCCGCGACCGGACCCAGGAATATAAGCGCAAGCGCAACGAACATTAGCCGCTTCATCGTGTGTCCTCCTTATCTGAACTTCCAGGTGAACTCGAACCCCGCGTTCATGAATCCAACCTCCCGGATCGGGGTCTTGTCAATTTTATAATCCCCGCCCGTGCTCCGAGCTTCGCTCTCGAGCCTCTCGTTCATGGGCATGTAAAAGTAGCGCGCGTTAAAGCCAACGGTAAAAGCGTGAAAGAGCTCCCGCTCAAAGCCGAGCCCGGCGTAATAAGCCACTGATCCTCCCTGCCGCGAGTCTATGCCGGAGACCCCCGAATACGTGGACCACGTCTGGTAGCCGATGCCGGCCTCTCCGTAAGGACGGACCCACAGGTCCAGCTCCGGACGGTACCTTATACCCGCGCTCAGCACCCAGGCGGTGTAATCAAGCGTCTCCTCTTCGCCGTCCACCTCCATGGGCCACTCATAGCTCATGTAGTCCAGGGTCCCGGTTACAGTGGTGGTGCTGGTAAGCCAGTAATGAAAGACGATGTTGTAGCCCGCCGCCGGCTCAAGCTCGGACACGTCCTGTTGCGGCACGTTGTAATGGGCGGCCAGACCAAGCTCCATGGTGCCCTTGCTCTTCTGGGCGGACGAAAGCTGCGGAGTGAAAAGAGCCATAAACAGGACAAAGCCAGCGGTCAACACTTTCAGGAGTGTTCGGTTCTTTCTGGAACCCGATTCCATTCTTTCTCCTTGTTAATTAAAATTAAGCATAAATTATCTATAGCTTTGCTATAGCTTATATTAATTTAAGCTGCTATGCAAACGCGGTCATAAAAGATTGAGGCGGGATTAGATGAACCGGGAGACTATCTCCCGGATGGTCTGGTGCACGTCATCGCCCCCTGCCTCCCGGACCTTCGCCAGGGCCCGGCGGGCGGCCTCGGCCCGCTCGCGGTCTTCCAGGTCGGACATGTCCTCCATGAGCCCGAACCGACGGCCCACCACGTACTGGAGCCGTCTCTCGGGGTCCAGCTCCAGGAAACGGTCTATGGCCGCAAGGATATTGTCTTTGTCCTCCGGGAGCTTTCCTTCCACCTCGGGCAGAAGGTTCAGGATATGGTCGCTCACAATCTTCGAGCTGATGCCGGAGAGGTTCTCGATTAAAAGCCTGATCTCCCGGGCCATCTCTTCGTCGTTTAAAAGCTCGAACGTGCCTGCTTTCACGTCCTCGTAAAGCGGCATGCCGTCGCGGAGCCCCAAGGAGCGGATGCGGATGAAATGGGGGTTTATGGCGTTCAAGGCCCGGGCGGTCTCGAGGGCGTGCTCCTCGGAGAGCGCCCGTCCTCCCAGGCCGGGCATGATGTACTCGGAAAGCTGGAAGTCCGCGGCCAGGGCCTTCTGCCCGCCCGCCACGTGCATGTCATGGGTGGAGCCCTTGTCCACCAGCTCGAGCACCCGGTCGGAGCCGCTTTCCATGCCCACGTGCAGCCGGTCGAGTCCCGAGCTTCGAAGGAGCTTCAAGTCATCCTCGGTGCGCTTGGACAGGGTCTGGGACCGCGCGTAGGTGGTTACCCGCTCGAGCCCGGGAAAGGTCTGGCGCAAAAACTCGAGGACCTCGGCAAGGTTTCCGGGCCGCATGATGACGGAGTTCGCGTCCTGTAAAAAAGCGGTCTTCCCGCCGCCCGACTTCCAGACCAGAATGGCGCTCATAAACGGGTTGCCCGCGTTCCGCTGGTACACCGCGGCAAGAGAGCGGTTGTCCAGCTCGCCGCCGAACCCCAGCCGCCAGGACTCTTCAATAACCCGCTCCTCCCAGTACTTCATGGCGCTGATGTCAGATTTCACTTCCTCCGCGCTCCGGAGCGAGAACTTCGAGCCTTTATAAACCGGGCAGAACCGGCACCGGTTCCAGGGGCAGTTACGGGTAACGCGGAGCAGGAGCGAGCGGGCCTCCGACGGAGGCCGGATAGGCCCCTGCTCGAAAGTGGGGAGTTCCTTTTCCGGGTCTGTTGTTTTCTCTTCCATCTTTCTCTTCAATTTTTACGGACAGTCCCGACGGGCTTTTTTTTAAATCGCATCGCTTTTATTAATTACCGCCTACACCTGAAAAGATTGTTAACACAGGGGGCCTGATTGTCAAGATCGGCCAACACGGAAGCTGCCCCTCTTTTTCTTCCCGATCCGGCGGGTGACAACCGGGTCGCATTTTTACACCGGGCACTGTCATTGCTGTTATTCCGACTCTCTTTTATTAACCGAACTTGAAAATGACGCTGATCCGGGATATAAAAATATTGTTGCCCCGGACGGACGGCACTTATCATCTTCAGCCTGCAAGCCTTTCTGCCGGGACTGAAACTATTGCCGGAAGGTAAAACCGGTGGAGGTAAAAGATGAATGAGATAGTGTGTGAAGAATGCGGCAAGCAACTGCTTCCCGAGTCCATGCACTGCCCCCACTGCGGCGCTTTTGCCAACCATGAAGTTCCCACCGAGGTCAGATGCGAGTGCGGGTTCCTTCTTTGCAAGCTTTCGGAAGAGTACCTCGAGATCAAGTGCCGCCGCTGCAAGAAGGTGGTGTTTATCCCGATCGCCGATTTTCCCGGCCGGTTCATAAACAACCGCAGCAGGCAGAAGAAGCGGTATTTCCATGCCCGCGGCTTCTCCCCTGACCGCAACTCGCGGATGCAGGCCTGCAGCGTCTGCGGAAAGCCCAAGCCCGACATCATCTACGGCAAATGCCTCGACTGCCGAACGGAGTTCATCAAGGTCCAGTACCGGAGCCGGAGCCGCTAAGGAATTCTTTTTCACCCGCTGGCCGCACTCGGGGCGGCAAAGGAGGCCCCTTCTTCATGAAGCGTTTCCGCGCTTTAGTTTTAATTCATCTTCATAAAGTTCTTCTTCGGCAAAAGCATCCCGGAGTCAAGCCTCGCGTGGCGATTGGCGCTTACCGAGATATGCCGGTTGTAACCGGAAAGCTTCCGTTATATATTCTCCGTGGTGAAGGCATTGCCTCACCTTCAACCCTTTTTTATGATTGTCTTACTGAAAGCCCTGGCGGTCCTCTTCCTGGTTTTTTTGAACGGGTTCTTTGTGGCCTCCGAGTTCGCCATCGTCAAGATCAGGGAGACCCGCCTTATTGAGCTGGCCAAATCCGGGAACCTCCGGGCCCGGGTGGCCGAGGCCGAGCGCTTCATGAAGGTCCACGGGGTCGGCCGCTTGCTCGAGACCCGCCGCCCCTGGCGCTCGGTGCTGGAAGTCATCTGCCGGCTCTGAGAAGGAGGGACTGACCGCTGACCATGGTTTTTCTGCTTAAAATAGTAAGCTTTCTTTTTCTGATTCTGCTCAACGGGGTCTTCGTGTCCTCGGAAATTGCGATCGTCAGGATCCGCGAGACCCGGTTGAAGGAGCTGTCGGACGCGGGCAACTTCCGGGCCCGGGTGGCGCAGTCGCTGGTCCGGAACCTTGACGCATACATTTCCGCGATTCAACTCGCCATCACCATGATCAACCTGGCCCTGGGCTGGCTGGGCGAGCCGCTGGTCTCATCGCAACTTAAGCCGGTTCTTCACGCGCTGGGCATTGAGAGCGCCGCGGTGGTGAAAAGCCTCTCGATCGGGCTGGGGTTCACCATCATCACTTTTTTGGTTATCGTGTTCGGAGAACTGGCCCCCAAGTCCATCGCCATCCGACGCACCGAAGGGGTGACCCTGTGGGTGGCGCTCCCGCTCCGGATTTTTCACTGGATTTTTTTTCCCGCTGTCTGGCTTTTGAACACAGCCGCCACGGGTGTGCTCCGGTTGTTGCGGATTGAGCTGGCAGATGAATCCGACCTGGCCCATTCCGAGAGTGAGCTTTTGATGATCCTCAGCCAGTCCGCGCGGGGCGGCCTGATCAGCGAGCAGGAGCAGAAGATCAGCGAACGGGCCCTGGTCTTCACCAGTTATCCGGCCAAAAAGATCATGACCCCCCGCAACGAGATCGTTTATTTTTCGCTTTTGGACCCGCTTTCGGTCAACCTGGACAAGGCCCGCCGCAACAATTACGCGCGCTACCCGCTTTGCGAGAGCGACCTCGATTCGGTGACCGGGATGGTCCACATCCGCGACGCGCTCTGGATGATGCGGGAGGGGAGGGGCGAGGACCTGAGAACAGTGGCCCGCGAGCTCTTGATCGTCTCTGAAGAGGAGCGGCTGGAGAGATTGCTCAAGCGCTTCCGGGACGCTCATATTCACCTGGCGCTGGTGGTGGACGACACCGGCGCGGTGGCCGGTCTGGTGACCCTCGAGGACGTGATCGAGCAGTTGGTGGGACAAATCCAGGACGAGTTCGACCGGGAGACGCCTATGTTGAAGAAGCTCTCCGACCGGGCCTGGGAGGTCTCCGGCCGGGCGCCCTTGACGCTGTTGCAACAGCGGCTGGGCCTCGAGTTCGAGGACACGGACGCGGTCACGGTCTCGGGCTATTTGACCGAGAAGCTGGGCCGTTTCCCCGCGGCGGACGACGAGCTCGAGGTGGACGGCTGGAGGTTCCAGGTCATCCGCATGGACGCGCTCAAGGTCCGCACCTGCCGGGTGTCAAAGATTGAAGAAGAGCCGGAAAGTTAATCTTTAAACAAAGGAATTTTTAATAAAAATTCTGAATGTCTTGCAGCCTTTCATGGCCGAAGTTATTTGACAAGGCAATGCCTGCCCTATAGGATAAACACTATGAAAGAGGACAATCCACAAGGACACCAAAAATCATTGCATCCGGTAAGTTTCGAAAACATAAAAGCAGATACTATTATAATCGGCTTTACCGGGGCCCTTGGAAGTGGTTGTACATATTTTGCGAAATCATTAAAACAGTTTCATGGTTACCATTACCTTTCCCTGTCAAAACACATTAAGGCCGAATTGCCTGAAAATTCTTCACCTGAAGAGCTCCAGGACAAGGGAAATGAAATAAGATTGTCGGAAGGCAACGATGTCTTAGTATGGAAAGCTCTTATTGATGCTGAACACTCAATCGAAGATGATTCTGGCAAGGTCAAGCTGGTCATTGATGGAATCAGAAATGCGGGAGAAGTTGCCACCCTAAGGCAGTTTCCGAACTTTTTTCTTTTCTCGGTTCAAGCAGAGGAAGAAGAACGAAAGAAAAGACTCCTTGAATCAAACAAATGCAACGATCATGATCATTTTAAGCATCTTGATGAGAGAGACGCAGATGAAAGGATAGAGCACGGCCAACAAGTTAAGAAATGCAATTATTTGTCCGACATTATCATCAACAATGATGAAGTGGCGACGGATAAGGATCATTCTACTTATCGCACTTACACAGAGCATAAATTATTCAACAGGTTTGTTACTTTCATTGAGGGAGCGGCCCAAGGCAGAAGAGACTTCAGCCATTTCCCATCCGAGGAAGAAACATTGATGACAATGGCTTATGCTGAAAGCAAAAAATCCAAATGCATAAAAAGAAAGGTGGGAGCCGTTATCACTACAGCCGACGAGCTCGTTTTAAGCATCGGCTATAATAACCCGCCAGATGATGTTTCATGTCTTGATCATCCTGATTATAAATGGTGCGCTCGAGATGTTTTGATGGAAAAATACGGTGCCTCTCTATATCATTGCCCTGTGTGTGGCGCCAAGATATCTATAGAAGAGACTTGCCGGCATTGTGGAGAAAAGCTTACAAAGTACTCCCGGCGGTGTCCTCACTGCGACCATGATCCTTCAATAGAATACCTTTGCCCTGAGTGTAACACCAACATTTTTAAGGAATATTTGCCGGGAGGGAAGGCTGAAACGGGTAAAATGCTTGATCTGTGCCGTTCTCTTCATGCAGAGGAAAACGCTATCTTAAACTTATGTAGAGCCGGTATTTCCGCCAACCAAGCAAAAAAGATTTACACGACAGCGTTTCCTTGCAATCTCTGCGCGAATAAGATATTAAAATTAGGTATCAAGGAAGTGGTTTACTCGGAGCCCTATGTCACAAAGGAAGCTGAAAAAGTTCTTTCCAGCATAAATACGAAAAGGTTCGAGGGAGTAAAAAGCAGCGCGTTCTTTCGCATATTTTCTTAAAGGGGGAACAGATGGAGGACAGGAGCAAAAATGGTGAGAACCAGGATAGTGTAACAGTTGCCAAAGACAAACCATCAGATAAAAAAGGTACGCCCCGAGCTACAGAGAGCAGCCTCGTCTCTAACATGAAATTTACTGTTTATTTCCAGTCTCCAAAGAGCAAGAATTCTTAGACACTCCCTGCGAAAGCAGGGCTTTACCTCCGGGGCGTCGCGATATTCCCGAGCAGAGGTTCCGAAAACGGCGGTACTTAGCCTGCTAATGTCGCTTCACAGCAACTCCAGCCCCTGTTTTATCCTTTTCAAGCCTTCCTGGATGTTCTTCATGGAGGTCGCGTAGGAAAGCCGGATGAAGCCGTCCGCTCCGAAGGCGCTGCCGGGCACTGCCGCGACCTTGACCTCGTCGAGCAGGAACCGGCAGAGCTCCACGTCGTTCTTGATCTTCTTTCCTTTATAGCTCCGGCCGATGTACTCCTGGAAACTCGGAAGCACGTAAAAGGCGCCTTGCGGGTTGTTGCAGGTTATGCCCGGCATCTTGTTCAGGGTCTTGACCGTGTAGTCGCGGCGCTTTTTGAACTCTACGACCATCTTTTTCAGAAAGCCCTGCGGGCCGTTGAGCGCGGTCAGTGCGCCCTTCTGGGCGAAGCTGGTGGGGTTCGAGGTGCTCTGTCCCTGGATTTTGTTCATGGCCGCTATAACCTCGGGATGGCCCGCGGCATAGCCGATGCGCCAGCCGGTCATGGAGTAGGTCTTGGACACCCCGTTTACCACCAGGCACCGCTCGCGGAGCTCCTTCTTGGCCACGGTGGCCAGCGAGTAAAACTTGAAGTCGTCGTAGACAATGGACTCGTAGATGTCGTCGCACACCACGTAGCAGTGGTGCTTTTGAAGGACCTCGGCCAGGGCGGCGAGCTCTTTCCGGGTATAGGCCGCGCCGGTCGGGTTGGAGGGGCTGTTCATGATGAATAGCCGGGTTTTGGGTGTAAGCGCCTTTTCGAGCTCTTGGGGCGAGACCTTGAACGAGCTCTTTTCCGTGGTATGGATGTACTTGGGCCGGGCGCCGGAGAGAAGCGCCATGTCCGGGTAGCTCACCCAGTAGGGCGCGGGTATCAGGACCTCGTCGTTGCCGGACAGGGTCGCCATGTAGATGTTGTAAAGACAGTGCTTGCCCCCGCAGGAGATGATTACCTGGTCCTTTTTATAGGACAGGTTGTTGTCCCTTTTGAACTTGTCGGCCACCGCCTGCTTGAGCTCGTCAGTGCCGCTCGCCGGAGTGTACTTGGTAAAGCCTTCATCCAGGGCCTTCTTGGCGGCCTTCTTGATGTGGTCCGGGGTGTCGAAGTCGGGCTCGCCCGCCCCGAAACCGATAACGTCAATCCCTTTGGCCTTCATGGCCTTGGCCGCGGCGGAGACCGCCAGCGTTGCGGAAGGCTTTACTTTCTTCACCCGGCTTGCCAGTTGCATGTTTTTTCTCCTTTTCTTTATCGTTTTTTATTTTTATGGATGAGCCTCTTGCAAAAGTTTGATTATCGAGGTGGTAATAAATGCTTTAGATGGCGGGAGCGAGCTCCAGCTCGCGATCATCGAGACCTGGAGGTCTCTCCCACCTTCTCTCCGCTCTTTTTGCAAGAGGCTCTGAATGTTCTACTCTTTCTTTCCGGACTTTGGTCCGATCCGCTTTTTGAGCTCCTTTTCGATGAGCGGAGGGACCATGTTTTTTACCGATCCTCCCAGCATGACGATCTCCTTTATCAGGCTCGAGCTCAGGTGGGAGAGGTGTCCCGCGGTCATGATGAACAGGGTCTCGACCTTGGGGTTCATGGTCTGGTTGGTCTGGCTCATGGATATCTCGTACTCGAAGTCGGTAAGGTTCCGGAGACCGCGCAAGAGTATCCTCGAGTTCTTCTTGTCCATGTAATCCACCAACAGTCCCTTGAAAGTGTCAACCTCCACGTTGTCCAGGCCGTCCGGCAGGACCCGCTTCCACAGGTCCACCCGCTCCTCGGTGCTGAACACGTACCGCTTGCTGGTGCTCTCGGCCACCGCGATGATGACCTTGTCGAAGACCGCGGCGGACCTCTTGATAAGGTCCACGTGTCCCCAGGTGGGAGGGTCGAAAGAACCCGGAAAGACCGCTGATACCTGCTTTTTCGTCAATGGTCCGCCTCCTTTACGGGAGTTGGCTTTATAGGAATCTGCGACATGTCTTCTGAGCGGAAGACGCCTGAATTTTTTGCGCGTTCCTGGCCAGCTTTCCAAATCATTGTTTTTAACACAAGCTTTTTCTTTTGACAAGTTGACCGCGTAAGAAATGCCCACTACTTAACTTTGTCTCTTGTCTCTGCTATTCTAGAAGAGATTAAAGGACGGCGCCTGATGGACAAAAGCGAATCTGAAGTTTTAAAGGAAAAGGAAATCCTGGAGCGGGTTCAGTCGGATGACGACTACGGGTTTGACCTCATGGTGGACGCGTTTGCTCCCATGATTTACAGGTACGCTCTCCGGATGTGCGGCAACGTGGACGAGGCCGAGGACATTCTCCAGGACACGTTTTTAAAGGCCAAGGAGAAGATAGGTCAGTTCCGGGGGGAGGGCCGTCTTCGCAACTGGCTTTTCACCATCGCCGGCAACACCTGCCGGCAGCGGCAGCGCCGTCTTTCGGACAGGCAGAGAAACGAGCTCAACATTGACGACGTTCTTCCCTCCTACGAGGACTCGATAGACCCGTCCTCTCTTTCCTGGCGGGCCGATCCCGTAAAGCAGGTCTTGAACGAGGAGCTGAAAGAAAAGCTCGAGAACGCTATTGCCCGTCTTCCGGCCCCCAACCGGTCGGTGCTTATTTTGCGGGACATGGAAGGTCTTTCCACCCGGGAGACTGCGGATGCCATGGACATAACCGAAGAGACGGTAAAGGTCCGGCTTCACCGCGCCCGGGCTTTTGTAAGGAACAACCTGCGGGACTACTTCGAGGTGAACCAATGAGCGATTGCAAAGAACACTTTGACAAGCTTTCCGCTTACCTGGACGGCGAGCTTCCGGGCGAGAACGCAGAGGAGCTTCTCCGGCACCTGGAGGAGTGCGACTGTTGCAAGTCCTGCCTCGAGACCTTGAAGGCCAGCCGGGAGCTCCTTTCCCGGATGCCCCCTCCCGAGCTGCCGGAGGACATGAAGTCACGTCTCAAGGACTGCATCCGCAGGGAAAAGCCGCGCTCGTAAAGGAAGCCCACCGGGAGCGCCAGGCTCCAGCCTGGCTTCTTTGCCACGCTTCGGCTATTCTTTTCCGCCGCCCCTTTTTATGCAGAGATTCGGGACACCGTGCCGTGGCGTTCGATGATCCTTTGGAACATCTGGATGATGCCCTGTGCGAGGTAATAGGTTGCGTCTACCCGTAAGTTCTCCTCGATGGATTTGTCGAAGAAGAGATTTACGTATGATTCGAACTTTCCCTCCGCAGCGGTGTAACAAAAGAGCAGGGGGACCTTGGGAAATGGATAGAGAAGGTAGCGATGGTCCGCGGGCGGGCCGTCTTCGTGCATCTCTGTTCCAAACAGGTCCAGGATGTCCAGGAAGAGCTCGGGGGTCTGCCGGGCCATCTGCTGAAAGACCCTTTCACCCCGGTACTCGAAAAACTGCTTCCACGACTGCGAACCCTTGAGCTCCCGGAAGGGCAGCCACTTGCCGGAAAGCTCTTTGCCTTGGCCGTAGATTACATACAACAGTAGCGGCAGGTGGACCCATTCGTTCACGTGGCACTGGGAGTGAAGCCCCCCTTCATGGTCGAGCTCGAATATCCTGCCGAACACGTGGAGCTTGACTCTGCCGTCCTCGAACCAGCCTCCCGCACGCTCGGCCGCTTCTTCGAGGTCAAGCTTTTGCATCTCTTGTTTTAAAGGCTCGATAAGCTCCCGCCGCTGGTCCTCCCGCTCCGCCTGCCGCTTGCCTGCCTGCTCCTCGATCTTCGCTATAAAATCCTCGTCCAGGCAGGGACAGGCCCGCGGGTCCTTCTGACCCTGCACCACCAGGGCGGCAAAAGCCATGCAGTTTTTAAGCCCGCACTTGCCGCAGTTGGACCGGTCGGTTTGTTTTACCACGTCAAGCGCGCTCAAGCCATAGTCAGCCATTACTCCTGCTCCTTTTTCAAACTGCTCATCAATTAAATGTTAACCACGACAGGAAAGGATGCAATGGCGGTCTATCACCGAGCATAAAAACCGTATCCATGAGCCGGCTTACCTGGGGACCCCTTTTACGAGGTTTTCCTCCCATTCGGTCATCATGGACTCGAGCTCCGCTGCTTTGTCCGGGTACTTTTCGATCAGGTTATAGGACTCCTCGGGGTCTTCCTTTACGTTGAAGAGCATGGGGCCTCTTTTTCTATGGAAGGACCCGGCGCACCACATTCGGTGGGAGCGATGATACTTCCACTCGTCAGTCCTTATGCACCACAGATTCTGCAGCCGGTAAAAGTAGAGTGCGTCGTGAGCGGAATCGCCTCCCTTCAAAAGGGGCATCAGGTTTCTGCCGTCCACCGGCCTGTCCGCGGGCGGGTTCCCGCCGGCGGCTTCCACCGCGGTTGTAAAAAGGTCCAAGTTTATGGCGATCTCGTCGGAGACCACTCCTTGCGGTAAAGTACCCGGCCACCTTGCTATCAAGGGCACGCGGACTCCTCCCTCGAAAGGGGTGTGCTTTCTCTCGCGCAGGCCGCTGGTGTTTCCCTGGTACCAGGGCCCGTTGTCAGAAGTGAAAACAACCAGCGTGTTCTCCGCGATCCCGTACTTTTCCAGCGCGTCCAGTATCCGGCCGGTGCTCCAGTCTATCTCCTCGACGCAGTCGCCGTAGCGGCCGGCATCGGAGCGGCCCTCGAACTCCTTGGAAGCGTGAAGGGGTACGTGCGGGAAGGTATGGGGAAGATAGAGCAAAAACGGCCGGTCCTTATTAGCTTGGATGAACTGGAGGGCCTCGCGGGTGTACCTTTTGGTCAGGGTGTCCTGATTCACCGGGTACTCGATCATGTCAAGGTCGTCATACAGCTTGACCGGGTCCATGTCGTTCGAGTAGGGGATGCCGAAGTAATGGTCAAACCCCCGGCTGGTCGGCATGTACTTGTCCAGGTCGCCCAGATGCCATTTGCCTATGCAGCAGGTGGCGTAACCTTCCGCTTTCATGGCCTGCCCCAGCGTTATCTCCCGCGTGTTCATGCCGAGCCCGGTGTCGGTGAGGGCCCCGACCAGGAACGATGCCGGATTTACAGTGGGCCCGAAGTTATTGTTGACCCCGTTCCGGATGGGGTACCTGCCGGTCATGAGGCCGGACCGGGAAGGCGAGCAGATGGAGGCGCAGGAAAAGAACTGAGTAAGACGCACTCCTTCGGAAGCCATCCGGTCAATCACCGGCGTGCGGATCATGTCGGCGCCGTAACAGCCGAGGTCGCCGTAGCCGAGGTCATCGGCCATGATGATTATAATGTTGGGCTTGCTCTGGGAGGCGGACAGGGAGCCACTCCCAAGACAAAACGCGGCCGCGCCCGCGGACGCACTGCCTATGAACTCTCTCCTGTTCATGATCCTCCTCCTTTGCGCTCATCATATCACCGGCGGCGGGTCAGGCAAAGAACTCGTGTGTCTTCACTTTTAAGAGAGTTGTAAAACGAAGTTGACATTTTTTTAAGGGACTGAGTATACTGTTTTCAAGCTCAAACTAAAAACGGTGCTTTCATGACAGACAGAAGCGGACAGTTTCTTCTTTTTATCCTTGCGGCTTTGGCAGTTTTCCTTTCCTTCACCTTGGAGGTCGAGCGCGATCGGACGGTATTGCCGGTGGCTCATGACACGGCCATGCCCAGGATGTGCCTGGTGCATGCTTTCACCGGACATGATTGCCCGCTGTGCGGCCTGACTCGGGGGTTCGTGCACCTCGCCCACGGCCGGCTCTGGGAGGCCTCGGCAGTAAACGCAACAGCGCCCGCGGCCTTTGTGTTCGTGCTTCTCCAGGTGCCCTACCGGCTGTATTTTATGTCCGGCAAACCAAAAGCCCGAGCCCGAGGGTGGCTTCTCACAACGCCGTGGGTGCTGGTGGCCTGCGGTCTTATTGCAAGCTGGGTTTTTAAATTAACGTTTTAAGTTATCAAGAACTCCCAGCTTCTTGATATCTTTATTTTAACAGGGACATACTTTGATCTCTGCTTTACAGGTCTGATCAAATTCCGGGAGGAGGAATAAAGAGCATGAACTTTTGTCCAAATTGCGGGAGTCAGTTGGAGCCGGGTACCACGGTTTGTCCACAATGTAATCAAGCCTTGACAGGAGGGACCGGGCAAACGTCTCCGCCCGGGCCGGATCAGCAGTACGGTCCGCCGGGAGCGCCGGGCCAGCCCCCTTATGGAGCCCAGTACGGCGCGCGGCCGCCCATGCAGCAAGGCCCCAAGACGAGCGGTCTTGCCATAGCCGCGCTGGTGCTGGGCATACTGGGGTTTTGCTCCTACGGTTTTCTGGGCATCATCGGCCTTATCCTGGGGCTGGTGGCCATCTCCCAGATCAACAAGTCGGAGGGTCAGACCGGGGGCAAGGGACTTGCCATAGCCGGCTCCATTACCGGGGGAGCGTCCCTGATCCTGGGAGTAGGGCTTATCGCGGCCCTTGTCATTCCCAACTTCATGAAGATGCAGGCCAAGAGCAAGCAGTCGGAAGCCAAAACCAACCTGGGGTCCATTTTCAACCTGGAGACCGCGTATTTTGGTGAGCACAACACCTACGGTGACAGCTTCGACCTTATCGGCTGGTCTCCCGCGGGCCAGAACCTATACACTTATTATATCGGGGATCAGTCCATCGGCACTCATCCGAGCAAAGGCCAACCTCACGAGCTTCCGGCCGGTGTTGAAGCTCGGGTTGAGAAGACAAGCTTTCAAGCAGTTGCCGTGGGCAATATAGACGATGACCCGTACCTGGATGTATGGACCATTGACGAGAATAAAAGCATAAAGAACGTGCAGAACGATATCATCAACTAATCCATTCAGGCCGGCGGGAAAAAGGTGGAAGGATGAATTACTGCCCGAATTGCGGGAACCAGTTGCAGACCGGCTCTACGGTCTGTCCCCATTGTAACCAGGACCTGTCAGCAACGGGTGCGCAACCGCCCCCGCAGGTGCCACCTCAGGGTCCGCAGTACGGCCCGCCGGGAGCGCCGGGACCGCCTCCTTACGGAGTGCAGTACGGCGCTCCTCCGCCTGTAGGCCCCAGGACCAGCGGTCTTGCCATAGCATCGCTGGTGCTGGGCATCCTGGCTATTTGTTACGGCTTTACCGGTATTCCGGGCTTTATCCTGGGGCTGGTGGCCATCTCCCAGATCA
>JAWOBU010000270.1:0-12962 GCA_046484135.1 bacterium | reverse complement strand
TTGTCCATCAACATCAACGACACCCGCGGACTTCACGCCGCGGACGTGATAGTCGAGGCCGTGTCCGTCGGCGGCAGGGACATCTCCGGCGCCAGGGTCCTGGTCTGCGGCGCCAGCTACCGGGAGGACGTGGGGGACACCCGTTACAGCGGCTCGGAGCTGGTGGTCCGCAAGCTCGCCCACCTGGGCGCCAAGGTCTATGCCCACGACCCTTACGTCGAGCACTGGTGGGAGTTCGAGAACCAGGAGTTCTACCCCTATCCCGGCCATTCCCTGGCCAGGTTCTTCGACAACCAGGAAGGGCTCAAGGCCCTCGAGGTCCAACATGACCTGCAAAGCGCGCTGGAGGGAATGGACGCCGTCTTTTTCGCGGTCCGGCACCGGCCCTATCTCGAGCTGGAACCGGCCGAGGTGGTGAAGTGGGCGGGAAAGCCCCTCTCCGTGATTGACGGGTTCGCCATCCTCTCCGACGAGAAGATAAAGTCCTACCTCGAACAGGGCTGCGAGGTACGCGGCCTCGGCAGGGGCCACATCAACAGGATAAAAAGCAGGCTTAACAAGTAACGCCGTCCTCTATCTGATACCCATGGCTTTGGTTTAACTTTGCGCCCTTCGTCTTTGCATGAAACCAATGCCTGTTTTTAGAAAGAGCTATGAAAGATAAAGGCGAAAAGACCGGCTTCCGGTTCGACCGGATGGAGCTCGCCGGCTCGCTGGGCGACCTGGGGACCTTGATCCCGCTCGCCGCGGGAATGATCGTGTTCAACAAGCTGTCCCCCTCCTCGGTGCTCTTGTGGGTCGGCATCTTTTACGTACTGGCGGGGGCCTACTACCGGCTTCCGGTTCCGGTCCAGCCCTTGAAGGTGGTGGGAGCGCTTGCGATCGCTTCGCCCGCTGCCATTACCGAGCCGGTCATCGCGGCCGCGGGCATGACCTTCGGCGTCATCCTGCTCGTGCTCTCCTTTACCGGCGCCATGAAGGCCATCTCCACGGTTTTCACCAGGCCGGTGGTACGGGGCATCCAGCTCGGGCTGGGCATCATCCTCATGAAAAAGGGTTTCGATCTTCTGGCGGCGCCCGAGGTGTTCCTGGAGGGAGAGAAGATGTCCTTCTATGGAGTTCCGGTGAACATCGTCCTGGGAGTGGCCGTCTTTGTCATGGTGTTTGTGCTCCTTAACAACAGGCGAATGCCCGCGGCGCTGGCGGCGCTTGTTGTGGGCGTTGCCGGCGGGCTGGCACTGGGCGGCCTTTCCGGGGTCTCTTTTGCGCTCGGACCGGAACGGTTGCCGCTTCTCATTCCCGGCACCGAAAGCTTCCCTTCTTTCGAGCAGTTCGCGAGTGCTATGCTGCTCCTGGTCATTCCCCAGCTTCCGCTCACCATCGGCAACGCGGCCATCGGCACCGCGGACACCGCCTGCTCCCTGTTCCCGGAAAGCCCGGAGATCGAGCGGGCCACACCCGGCCGCTTCGCAGCCACCATGGGCTTAATCAACATACCGGCGGGGCTCATGGCGGCCATGCCCATGTGCCACGGCGCAGGCGGACTGGCCGCCCACTACCGGTTCGGGGCCCGCACCGGAGGATCGAACCTCATGATCGGCGCGGTGTGCCTCGTGCTAGCACTCGCCTTCGGAAAGCTCGCCCTGTCCCTCCTTATCATGATCCCCCAGTCCGTACTGGGAGTGCTCCTCGCCTTCGCCGGAATCGAGCTCGCCCTACTCGTGCGCGACCTGAAAGAAAGACACGAGCTCTTTGTTACCGTACTGGTCGCGGGCATAGCAGTGGCCGGCACCAACATGGCCTACGCCTTCATAGCCGGCATCCTGGCCGACCTTTTGATCAGAAAAGCTCGGGTAAAGGTGTGATGAATACAGGGAGCGAAGGCCCCTGCTGCCTTCTTGTTCAACTTTTCTGTCCCTGCCGGCCGGTGATATCCTGAACAAGAAACGATGAAAGAAAAGCATAGAAAACCGTGGCGCAAACTGGCCGCGCTTTGCTTCGGCGTGGGTCTTCTGGTCATGGTCGAGGTTCTGCTTCGGCTTTTTGACGCGGCTCCGCCGGGACGGCCGGTATCAGACGTGTTCGCTTTTCCGGAACCGGTCTTTGAAAAACAAGGCCATACCTTAAGGACCGACTCGGACAAAAGGAAGTATTTTTTAGATCAATCATTCCCTGCAAATAAGAAGGCCGGGACCCTGCGGGTGTTTATAACCGGCGGAAGCGCCGCCATGGGCTTTCCTTTGCAGGGCGTATACGGGCCGGACAGGTTGTTGACACTCGCGCTGGACGCTGCCGAACGGGGCCGCGAGCACGAGGTCATTAACGCCGGGGGTTTCGGATACGCCTCTTACCGACTGGTACCGGTGGTGGAGGAGCTGCTGGACTATGACCCCGATGCCATAGTTCTCATGACCGGCAACAACGAGTTTCTGGAAAAAAGGTTCCCGCACGTAACCGAGGGCGGCCTTAGCGGGGCGCTTTATCATCTCCGCCTTTATCGCGTTTTTGCGGGAGCGGCATCGTTGGTGCGCGGCCGTGCCGGCGAGGTGAACTGGGACGCCCACCGCGTGTCCGCCAAAGAGCGGACGCTTGTTACCCAGGAGTTCGAGAAGAACCTGAAGGCCATGGCCCGCTTGTGCCGGGAGCGCGGCGTTCCGCTTGTTTTAGTGGTTCCGCCTTCCAACCTCAAGGACTACCGGCCTTACGGCCCCTCCCGGCTCCCGCGAGCAAAGCAGACCAGGATTGACCGGCTCTTAAAGGACAAAAAGTACGGGCGAGCCTTGCAGCTTATAAAGAAGAACAGGACCGGCTCTCCGGAAGCATGGCTTTTTTTCGAAGAGGGATGGGCAAAGTATGGAATGGAAGGCAGAACCACCGAGGCAGTCAAGCTGTGGCGCCGGGCGCGGGACCTGGACCCGGTGCCGGTGCGGATTCCGTCTGCCATGGCGGACACCCTCCGCCTTACTTCCGAAGGGGAAAACATTATGCTGGCGGACGGTGCCGCCGCTTTCGGCAAGGCCGCCCGGCTCTCCGCCGCTCCGGGCGACGCTTTGTTCTTCGACCATTGTCATCCCCGTCCGGCGGGACAACGGGTTCTTGCACTCGAGGTCATCCGGTCCATGGTACGCAAGGGACTGCTGGCCCCCCGAGAAAACTGGGAAGGCAAGGTAAGGGAAGCTCTTGCAGTCGCTTTTGAGAACCTGGAAGATAAAGCGCTCGCGCAAAGCTTCTACCAGGCGGCTTACGAGTCGGGAGTGAACATGGGCCGGGTCTGCCGGGGACAGGAGCTTTTGAAAACCTGCCTGGCTCTCGACCCTTCGCACCGCAAGGCAGCGTTGCTAAAAAAAAGACTTGCTCGCGACAAAAAGGATTATTACTGTTTGACGGGCGATTAAAGATAGTAAAAAATCATGGGAGACGGCCAAGGAGGACCCATGAGAGTAAACATCGGCGATTTCCTGGCAAGGCGGGCCATGCTGAGTCCCCGCCGAGAAGGATTAATCTGCGAAGGCCGAAGATGGACCTTCGGAGAGCTCAACCGGCGGGCCAACCGCGCCGCCCATGCCATGCAGAGAATCGGGGTCCGGCCCGGCGACCGGGTGGGTATACTCAGCTTGAACTCCATCTGCCACTTCGACCTTTTTTTCGGCCTGGCCAAGATCGGCTCTATCATGGTGCCCATCAACTACCGGCTCGCCCCTCCCGAGCTCAAGTCCATCTTTAACGACTCGGGCATTGACGTCCTGGTCTACTCGCCGGAGTTCCTTGAAGTGGTGGAAGAGGCGGGACCGGCCGACGTTAAAATGGTCTACACCGGTGACAGCCCTGCCAGGGGCCAATCATACAACGAGCTTTTGCAAGGATCGGACGAGACCGAGCCCGCCCGGCAGGCAGGCGACGATGACGAGCTGGTCATACTTTACACCATCTGGTCCACCACTGGCCCGCGCGGAGTGGTGCTCTCTCACAAGAACTTCTTTTTCGCCGCGGTGTCCGCCATCGCCACCCTGCACCAGATGGGTGATACGTTCCTGCTGACCCTGCCGCTCTTTCATATCGGCGCGCTGGGATGGCTTCCCTTTTTCATGCACCGGGGAACCAGGTGCGTGCTCATGCCCAGGTTCGAGCCCGACCTGCTTTTGGAACACATCGAGACCGAAGGCGTGACTTCGTTCGGCGCAGTCCCCACCATGCTGTACCTGATCAAGGAGTCCTCCAAGTTCGCAAGCTGCGACTTCTCCGGGGTCAGAAGTATCCTGGCCTACGGCTCGGCCGTTCCGCCGGAGCTTATCCGGGAGTACGCCGACTCCGACATCCGGGTCAGGCAGCTTTACGGGTTGACCGAGTCCGCGGGACCCGCCCTGGTCATTGACTTCGAGCACGCACTTGAAAAGGCCGGCTCCTGCGGCCTGCCTTTCTTCCATACCCGGATCAACCTGGTTGACCACGCCGGAGAGGAAGTGCCCCAAGGCGAGGTCGGAGAAGTCGTAATCCAGGCCAACCACGTGATGAAGTATTACTGGAACAATGCGGAGGCGAGCTCTGACGTGCTCCAGGGGGACAGGCTTTACACGGGCGACCTGGCCCGCCAGGACCAGGACGGCTACTTTTACATAGTGGACCGCAAGAAGGAGCTCATCATTTCCGGCGGCGAGAACATCTTTCCCGCCGAGGTCGAACGGGTACTGTCGGACCATCCCGACATCCGGGACGTGGCGGTCATAGGCGAGCCCGACCCTTTATGGGGCGAGAGCGTTAAAGCGGTGGCGGTGTTGAGGCCGGGCACTTCTCTCACGGAGAAAGAACTCATCGAGTGGTGCCAGGGCAGGATCGCGAGCTACAAGGCGCCCCGCCGTGTCGAGTTCGTGGATGAGCTCCCCAGAAGCCGGCTCGGCAAGATGGACAAGACCAGGCTCCGGCAAGGGCGGGAAGATTAGGCACCGGCGTTGTCTTAAAAAGGTGCTTTTACTCAACTCCGGTCGCGACTAAAGTCGCTCGCACGCAGAGCCGCATAGCTCGGAGGGGGTATCTTGGTGGGAGCGAGCTCCAGCTCGCGATAATCGAAAGCGGCAGGAAGCACCATGGGATCGAGACCTGGAGGTCTCTCCCACCCATCATCACCTGCCTGCCTGTACCGGCCCAGGCCAAACAAGGCAGAGGCTGGGCTTTCTCCTCCTGATCAATATGAACGTCCGGCCCGCATGGCCTGGGAGGGTCGGCCTCTCCAAGACTAAAGGTCCGGATACGGGTCGTCCGTCCTCTCTCTCCAGGCGTGAAGCCTTTTAACAAGGTCCTTTTTGACGCCCGCGTACTCTTCGTCCTTTGCCAGGTTCTCCTGTTCGTACGGGTCCTTCTCCAGGTCGAAGAGCTCCTCCGGCGGCCGGGGCACGCAGCACTTCTGGTCCGGAAGCTTTGCCACCTTCTGCGCCCACTCGAAGCGCCGGTTCTGGTCAAGGCCGGTGGGTGTCGAGTTCAGGTTCTCGATGTACTTGTATCGCGAGGTGCGGATGGTCCGCATGGGAGTGAAAAGCACGTGATAGGTGACCTCTGCGAAGACCTCGTCCCGGAAGCCAGGCGCGTCCCCCCGGGCGACCGGCAAAAGCGACGACCCCTGCACCACGGGCGGCACTGCCGCTCCCGCGGCTTCCAGGCAGGTGGGCATTATGTCGGTGGCGCTCGCCAGGTCGTGTCGGACCTCTCCAGCCGGAAGCCCTTCCGGCCACCGCAGTATCAAGGGGGTCCCTATGCCCCGGTCGTAACAAGTCGTCTTGCAACCGGGATAGGGCGGTCCATTATCGGAGACGAACACCACCAGGGTGTTGTCTGCAAGACCCAGTGAATCGAGGTGGGAGAGGATGTCGCCTATCATGTGGTCCATGCGCGCGGCCTGGCTGTAGTACTTGGCCACGTCCTCCCGGATGGAGCGCCAGTTGGGAAGGCACCAGTAATCGGGCACGGTGATGGAGTCCGGGTCTACCGGAAAGTCCGGGTGCATCTTGAAGGTCCCGTCTTCCAGCCGGTGGGTCTGCATGAAGTTGAGCTCGAGGTAAAAGGGCCGGTCCTGGTTGGCGGAGATGAACCACTTGGCTTTTTTGGTGTCCTTTATCTCCATGATGCTCATCTGAAGCTGGTATCCGAAGAGTGCAGAGGGCTTGAAAGCGGCCACGTGCCACTTGCCGTGAATGCCGGTAAAGTAGCCGGCGTTCTTGAGCACGTCGGGCATGGTGGTAATGTCCGCGTTCATCTGGTACTGGAGGTGCCGGTGGGTAAGACCGTGGACCCCCACCGAGTGGGAGGCCCGGCCGGTGATAATGGAGGCCCGCGAGGCGCTGCAGGAAGGCGCGGTTACAAAGGCGTTGGTGAACCGCACCCCCTGGCCGGCGAGCCGGTCCAGGTGAGGAGTTTGTACGTCCGGGTTGCCGTAGCAGCCTAAGTCCTTCCAGCCCAGGTCGTCAGCAGTGATAAAAAGGATGTTCGGCCGACGCGACGCGCCCGAGACCCGCGGTCCTAATGATACACCGCCCGCGGCCAGGGCGCCCGACTTCATAAAGTCGCGCCGGTCGAGACCCCGGAAGCCTTTTCCTCTACTGTTATCATTTGCCATCTTTCTCTCCTTTCGCGCCCGCGGCCGGGCCGGTGTCGAGCTTGGACTGGTACTTGTTCACCCGGCTTATCACCCTGTCTATCCGCATGGAGATCAAGGTGCTGTCCTCCTCGTTAACCGCTCTTTCCAACAGGTGTATAGCGTTGGCATGGATGGCGAACTCGGCAAATGCCTTGTTGTCGCTCATGCGGTGATACCTTTTCCAGAAGTCCTTACGGTAGTCCTTTTTCATGTCGGCTATGTGCTCGAGGTCATAGGAAATCTGAGCCGCGGCTTTTTCCACCAGCCTTTCCTTTTCCTCGAGGTGGTCCGAGGCGCACTCCTGAAACTCTTCTTCCGAGGTGTCCTTCCACGCGCTCTGGTTCTTGCACATGAATATCTTGCTGTTGAGCTCGTTCACGATCGCCTGCTCCAGGTCGAGAAGGATGCTGTCCAGGTCCAGCATGGCCCGGACCGGAAAGCGGCTTTTGTGCTTGTCCTTGACCATCTCCCGGACCTCCAACAGCCCGTCCACCGCCTTTCTCATCCCGGCGAGGTCCAGAAGGAAGGAATACTCGCACGCCGCGGCCCGCGAAAGCGAGAAGTCAAGAATGGAAAGGCTTACCGCGGGCCGGTCAGTGCCGGCCATGGCAAACCAGGCCATGCGTGGAAACAGATTGCCGCAGCTCCGGGCGGAGCTCTCCATCTCCTCGGCCGCGCACTCTGCCGCCTTTTGACGGGCCTCTTCAGCGTGCGCGCCCTCCGGATGCTTTTTGAGGTAATCGCAGTAAGACGAAAAGCTGTCCCGCCTCGAGGCCAGCTTCCACTTCGTGCTCTCACTCCAGGCCCACACCAAAAGAGGAATGGCAAGACACAAGAGCAAGCTACCGGTTATGGCTTTTCCTTTCATTTGTCCTCCCTGTCTCTAATCCATCATTTTCCGACACAAACCGTACCTGCGTCAAAAGGCGTTATACAATAACGCCGGATTCTTGACAAATCCGGCGTTATTGCTAACATGATTTTCTGAAGTGGGGCTGTAGCTCAGCTGGGAGAGCGCTTGAATGGCATTCAAGAGGTCGTGGGTTCGATCCCCATCAGCTCCACCATTCCGTTTGGCAAGACCATTCTTTTTACTCATCCCGATCCCTTTTCAGGTTGTTGTTTATTAACCCGTGGTTTGCATGCATGAGGCGGCGCGGCTATTATATGGCCCCATGAGAAGAGGCGCCGCATTTTTTTTTCCGGCTGTTCTGGCTTGTGCAGCCGGTGCTTTGGTTTTATGGACGGGGCTTTCCGCCTGGTTCGTGGCCGACGATTTCTGGTACGTGGTTTACGTGGAACAGGTGGAGACTCCGTGGAGTTCCTTTCTTTTTCCGCAGTTCGGGGAGCTTTGCTTCAAGCCGATAACCTTTGTGTTGAGCTATTACCTGGACCGGGCCCTTTCCATGTCGCCGTGGGCCATTCACCTGTCCAGCCTGTTTTTACACGTTGTGAACGTGGCCCTGGTGTTTTCTCTGGTCTATGTCAGCTTCCGCCGGGCGGACCAGAGGGAAAACAAGGACGCGGGATCAAGGCCGTCGGAAGAGGACAAAAGGCCCGTGCCGCGCGACCCGGCCTACCCTGCGCTCGCCGCCGCCTTTATCTTTGCCGTGCATCCGGTGGCAGAGCTCACTGCAACGTGGTACTCGTGCCGGGCGGACCTTCTGGGCACCATGTTTTCCCTGGCCGCTCTCATCTGCGTTGCCGCGCCGGAGAAGCCGCGGCGCCGCGGCCTGGTGTTGTCCGGTCTCCTGGCGCTCCTGGCCATGCTCAGCAAAGCCCCTTATATGACCATTTTCATCAGCGCCTTCCTGCTCCGGCTTTTTATCGAGCCGGAGAGAAAATGGCGGGGGAAGCTGAAGGCGGCGCTGGCTTTCTCCCTTCCCCTTTTCAACGCGTTCGTGATTTACTTGTGCTGGAGGCTCCTGGTGCTCAGGTGCCTGGGCGGCTACGTTCCGCTGTCGGACTCTCTTGCCGCGCTCTGGAGCCAGGCGGAGCACCATGTTCCGGTGGTGCTTGACAGGGTGTTCCGGGATTTCCTGGTCCATCATCTTCCGAAGGGTCACGTTTACGTAAAGGCCCTGGCCGCGGCCGGAGGCGTCCTGGTCATAGCAGGGGGTGCAGGCGCTCTTCTCCGGAGCAAGAGGGTCCTGGTCTTCGGGGTCCTGTTCTCCCTGGTTTCCGTCATTCCTTTGTGGAACCTCTCCCACATGCTGGCCCAGCGGGAGAGCAGGCTTATCTACCTCGCCCTGGCCGGCTTCGCAATTGTCGTGGCTGCGCTGGTGCACGGTCCCAGAAACCGGGCATTGCGAATGCTGGGCCTGGCAGCGGTGCTGACCGTCTGCACGGTCTACGGGCTCTACTCGAAGCAGGAGCTCGAAGACTGGAAGCGGCACTCCATGCAAAACAAACAGCTTGCCGACACCATTGCCGGCTTCCTGGAAAGAAAAACGCCGCAGTCCTCCGGAGACCGGGTGTACGTGCTCGGCCTTGAAGCTGACCACTATTACCTGGACGCCATGGTCAAAACCAGGCTCTCCTTGAACCTGCAGGACAAGCTCATCTTAAGCGGCGAGCACCCCGTGTTCGTGTTCATGAACAAAGGGCTGAAAGAAAGGATACCCGAGCCCAAGAACCTGCCGGAAAAAGCGCTGCCCGGGTATGAAGAGCACCCGGCGGACCCCTCCATGGTCTTCAAGACCGCACTGCCGCCCGACCTCCTGGCCGCAGTCCATTTCGACCCACAAAGCCGCGTCATAGAAGTCCGGGACGACAAGGTCAAGGACCTGACCAAGAAGCTCCGCAAGCGCTTCCACCTGCGCCGGTCGCTCCACCGGCGGGGGAGGCTGTTTACGTTCGAGCTTCCCAGCTTCAACTTTACCAGGACGCCTATGGGGTTTCCGTGGGAGCCCTCCGGCGAGGTAGAGGTTCGGGAGCCGGAAAGTCCGGAAGCGCCTTACCGGTTAATAAGCCGGGGTCCGGGTTTCCGGCTCATCTCGCCCGAGGTCTCCTTTCACGCGTTGTACCCGGCCCGGGCCGCACTCAAGATGCGTATCGAGAAAAAGGACTACCTGCCGCCGGGCCAAAGGCAGGGCTGCCTGTTCTGGCAGGGCAAAAAGGAAAAGAAGTTTTCCGAAAAGAACAAGATCTGTTTTGACCTCACGCCGGACGGCAAGGTCCACACCTATGAGCTCGACCTGGACGAAAGCATCAGGTGGGCCCGGACCAACCGGATCAAGCGGCTTCGCTTGGACCCCGTCTACTTCCCCGCCCGGCTCGATCTTTACTGGCTCGAGTTCCTGCCGCGGAAAAAGTAGCGCCTGCATGACTCTTGTCCATCTACCGGCGGGAGCATGAGCCATCTTCTGGAATCAAAACCGCAGTTCTGATATTTTCAAATGCCGGAGTTTCCATGAACCGCCAGACCCCCATGATCCAGCAATATCTTTCCATCAAGGACCATTACCCGGACTGTATCCTGTTCTTCCGGATGGGCGACTTTTACGAGATGTTCTTCGAGGACGCGGAGATCGCCTCTCGGGTCCTCGAGATCACGCTGACCACGCGGGAGAAGGGCATGCCGGAGCCGGCGCCGCTTTGCGGTGTTCCGTATCACTCCGCGGACGGTTACCTGGCTCGCATGGTGGAGTCCGGCTACAAGGTGGCCATCTGCGAGCAGATCGAGGACCCCAAGGACGCCAAGGGCATAGTCAAAAGGGCGGTAACCCGGATCATCACTCCCGGCACCGCGGTTTCTCCCGGCCATCTTCCTGCCAAGGAGCCGCGCTACCTTGCTTGTCTGGCCGTGCAGGAGGGCGCGTACGGGCTGGCTTTCCTGGATTACTCGACCGGCGAGTTCCGGGCCACCCAGGTGGGCTCGGCAGCAGAGGCCATGGACGAGCTATATCGCATGGACGCCCGCGAGATAGTAACCACTAAGGACACCCTGGAGCTTCCCGAGGCCGGGCAGGCGCTCCAGGACTTTGTCTCCGCTTTCGATCCCCCGCGGGGCCTCGCAAAACCCGACCCGCGCTACTTCGACGTTGCCGAGGCCCGCCGGAGGCTTATGCGCCAATTCCGGGCGGACACCCTGGAGGGGTTCGGCATCGAGGGCTTCTCCGCGGCCGTAGCCGCGGCGGGCGCCATGATCGCCTACCTGGACGACACTCAAGGGGCGGAGTCGCCTCCCGCGTTCGAGCTGGGGGGGGACGAGCCCATAGCCATACCGTCGCCGCTCTCTCACATCACCACTTTGTCCTACTACACCTCGTCCGAGTACATGGTCCTGGACGACTCGAGCAAGAGAAACCTCGAGCTCACCCGCACCATCCGCGACAACAAGACCAAGGGGTCCCTGTTCTGGCTCATAGACTTTACCGTAACGCCCATGGGCGGCCGGACCCTGCTGCACTGGCTCCACTACCCGCTTCTTGACCCCGAACGGATCAACCGGAGGCTCGACGCGGTCGAGTTCGGTCTTTCAAACGACGCCTTCCGGCTCGACCTGCGCGAGCTCATAACCAGGGTATCGGACCTGGAGCGGCTCACCGCCCGGGTGTCTACCGGAAGCGCAAACCCGCGCGACCTTTCCGCCATCCGGGAGGCCCTGCGAAAGACCCCCGCGGTCAAGTCGGCCATGGAGCGGTCCGGAGCGTTGCCTGCCTTCCTGGAAGAGCTCTGCCATGACCTGGACCCGCTGGAGGAGCTAAAGGACTTGTTGGAGCGGGCTTTAGTGGACGAGCCTCCGGTGGCCATGCGGGAGGGGGGCATCATCCGGCGGGGCTACTCGTCCGAAGTGGACGAGCTTGCGGACATTCAAAAGGACGCCAAGTCGGTGATCGCCGGCATGGAGGCCACCGAGCGGCAGCGGACCGGGATCGGCAACCTGAAGGTGAAGTACAACAAGGTGTTCGGCTACTACATCGAGGTAACCAAGGCCAACCTTGCCATGGTGCCGGACGATTACATCCGGAAGCAGACCCTGGTGAACGCGGAGCGCTATATCACGCCTGACTTGAAGGAGCTCGAGAACAAGGTGCTGGGGGCGGAGGACCGGCTTATCGAGCTTCATTATGACCTTTTCCGGGAGTTGCGGGAGAAGACCGGAGCCATGGCAGCGGCGCTTTCGAAGAACGCGCGGCTTTTGGGCCGGCTGGACGCGGTGCTGGGGCTCGCGGACCTGGCGGCCCGCAAGCGCTTCACCAGGCCGGCGGTGGACGGCGACGACGTGATCGAGATAAAAGACGGCTGGCACCCGGTGATCGCGGAGCTGGTGAAAGCCGAGCGCTTTGTGCCGAACGACGTGCTTCTCGACAGTACCGAGAACCAGGTGCTTCTCATTACCGGTCCCAACATGGCGGGCAAGTCCACGGTGCTCCGGCAGACGGCGATCATCGTGATCCTGGCGCAGATGGGTTCGTTCGTGCCTGCGTCCGAGGCGAAGGTGGGTACGGTGGACCGCATCTTCACGCGGGTGGGCGCTTCCGACGTCTTGGTGCGGGGCATGAGCACCTTCATGGTCGAGATGACGGAGGCCGCCAACATCCTGCACAACGCGACTGACAGGAGCCTGGTGCTCCTGGACGAGATCGGCAGAGGCACGTCCACATTTGACGGCCTGTCCATTGCCTGGGCGGTGGCCGAGTTCCTGCACGACATCGAGGGCAGGCGGGCCAGGACCATGTTCGCGACCCACTACCACGAGCTGGTGGACCTTGCCGAGACCAGGCCCCGCATAAAGAACTATCACATCCTGGTGAAGGAGTGGGAAGGCGAGGTCATATTCCTGCGCAAGATGTCGCCCGGGTCCACCAGCAGGTCATACGGCATCCAGGTGGCAAGGCTCGCCGGACTGCCCGCCCAGGTGATCGAGCGGGCCAAGGAGATACTCGTGAACTTAGAATCTGTCGAGCATGACCCGCGCGGAGCGCCAGTAGCAGGCAAATCAAAAAAACAAAAAGAACCCCAAGGACCGGTCCAGCTCTCCTTCTTCTCACAACCCACCGACCCCGCCGCGCAGGAAGCGGCCCGCCGCATCAAAGCCATCAATACCGAGTCCCTCACGCCCCTGGAAGCGCTCACCATCCTGGACGAGCTGAAGAGGATGCTGGGGGAGTGAGTCACTTTTTTTCGATTTTGTGTGAGATTCTTGAGAGTACCGAGTTCTAAGCCTATCAAGGAGCCTTTTCCTTTTCAATCTCCATTTTGATTTTTGAACGTTCGATTTCCAGGTTGATCCATTTATCAATAAGTTTTTTAAAGCGCCGGTAGTTTGCGATCTGTTTTTTGATTTGGGGGGCGAACTCCGGTCGGATATACTCGGTGCGCCCTTTCCCCA
>JAWOBU010000197.1:0-16881 GCA_046484135.1 bacterium | reverse complement strand
CGGGCGGCGAAAGCCGCAGGATGTAACGGAGGAAGAGTGGCCCGCCCGAATTTCATTCCAACCCCCCGCCTCACTATCCAACCATCCTCTTGCCCCGGAATAAAAACCATCCTGCACCCAGGGGTGCCCGGATAGACGAGCTATCCGGGCTACCGATCTGAAATAATGCCACGTTAAACACCAAGCGAACTCGCAAAATCTTCAACATCCCGCCTACCGATTGAAAATGTCAATTGTCCTTCCGGTGCGGAGGGCTTTTTCTCCGAAGCGCTCGCGCACGGCGTCCAGTGCGGCGCAGAGGTTTCGGTCCTTTTCATGGTTCTGGTCGAACAGCCCGAGCTGTACGGGTCCGTGCACCAGGTCGCCGGCTTCCAGCGCGATGCAGCGCAGGCGGGTGCGGCGTGTCCAGGCCCGCTCCAGGAGCCGAGCGGCTTCGTCGAATATCTCCCGGTCCAGGTTGGTTGGTATTGACAGGCGTGCTTGCCGGCAGGCCCGGACGTGGTCGGTGTAAAGGATTTCCACCTCGAGGGCGGAGGCGCGGCTTTCCATGTGGCGGAGTCTCCTTCCGGCCCGCTCGGCGAGGAGGTAGAGGACCGCCAGGACGCGGTCGCGGTTATTGGTGTCCTCCGCCAGGGTCTCGTCCTCCCGCACCAAGGGAGCGGCGCGGGGTGTCCGCACCGGCGTCTCGTCAATGCCGCGGGCCATCCGATGCATGGTGGATGCCCGGCTTCCGAGGACGAGGTAAAGCTGTTCCAGGGGTATGGCGGCCACTTCCCCCACCGTGTTGATATTGAGGTCTGCCAGGGTCTGCCTGGTTTTGGGTCCTACTCCGGGCAACACGGAAACGTCCAGGGGAGCCAGGAAGCCGGCCTCCCCTCCGGCGAACACGTCGCACACCCCTCGGGGCCGCACCACCCGGGAGGCCACCCTGCTTACCAGCTTGTTGCCGGCGACCCCCACGGTGTTGCGGAGGGAGAACCTGTCCCGGAGCTCGGCTTGCAGGCGGGCCGCGACGTCCACCGGCCTGCCGAACAGCCGTCTGGTGCCGGTAAGGTCCGCGTGCAGGTGGCCCGGCCGCCACGGCTCGACTTCCGGCGAGTAGCGGTTCACGTGGTCGAAGACGGCCCGGGCCGCCCGCTGGTAGAGAGAAAAATCGGGGGGAATGACCCGTAGGCCCGGACAGACGCGGCGGGCGCGGGACACGCTCATTCCTTTTACCACCCCTTCCAGGTAGGCCTCACGGGAGAGGGCCAGCACCACGGCCCGGGAAGAGCCCTCCGCAGCCACCGCCACCGGCCGCTCCCGCAACGCCGGGGCCTTCGCCCGCTCTACCCCCACCGGAAAAGCGGAAATATTAATATGGATAATGTTCCTGTCCATGGATGGCGGCGACACGATACAAAGATAAAACAGCCTTACTTACTTATAGCTCCGCACCAGGCCGATGACTACGCCTCTTATTTCCACGCTGTCGGCGGGTGCGAAGATGGACTCCATGGATTGATTGGCCGGCCGGAGTTCTATGTCGTTCTTGCGGGGGTAGAACATCTTGACGGTGGCCTCGCCTTCCACCAGTGCCACCACGGTCCGGCCGCGTTCGGCGGTCTGTTGGCTTTTCACTATGATCACGTCGCCGTCGCAGATGCCTTCCTCGATCATGGACTCCCCCCGCACGCGGAGGGCGAAGCACTCGTCTCCGCGGAGGAGGCTTTCGGGCACGTCCACCTCTTCGGGGACCTCGAGGGCCTCGATGGGGTCTCCCGCGGCCACCTGGCCCAAAAGAGGAAGACTTACTGACCGCCCGCCGGATTCCACCAGGGAAAGGGCCCGCTTCCGGCTTTTCCAGGGAGAGCGGAGATACCCTTTTCGTTCCAACTGCTTGAGGTGCTTGTGCACGGTGGACAGGGAACGGAGCCCCAGCGCGGCCCGGATCTCCTCGTAGGACGGCGGCCGCCCCTTGTCGGCCAGGTAGTCGGCCAGGTAGTTATACACCTCGTTTTGCCTTTTGGTAAGGTATTCCATCCAAGGAGAAGATTAGGCGAAGATTCTCCGTTTGTCAAGAGCGGTGCCGGCAAAAAAACGAATCGGAAACAAGAAAAACCGCATCCAAACTTGCGAAAGGAACCTTCCGGGTAAAGATTGAAGAGGGGCGGGATTAAATTTCAATTAAACCGAGCTTGACAGAGTTTGAAAGTATAGTTTAAAATAACTTTATGGCATGTTGCTGTGGCCTGTTCTCGAATCCCGGCATTAACAGGAACAGGCCGGTATTAAAAGAGGTGACTTTGATGCGAATTTTGGGAGGAACAAGGTAATGGTCCAGAAACTTGGGGAGCTCCTGGTTCGGGAGAACTATATAACCGCTTCGGACCTTCAACAGGCTTTGGAGGAGCAGAAGAAGCATGGCGGCCGTCTTGGAGCCAACCTTACGCGGCTGGGTTTGATCCAGGAAGAGGAGCTGGCTGATTTTTTAAGCAAACAGTTCGGTGTTCCTTCCATCAACCTTTCCGAGGTGGAGATAGACAGAGAGGTCATTAACCTGGTATCGGAAGAGCTGGCGCGGAAGCACTCCTTGATTCCCATCACCCGGGCGGGCCCGACGCTGGTGGTTGCCATGGCCGACCCTTCCAACATGTTCGCGGTAAGCGACCTGGAGTTTTACGCGGGCTTCAAGGTGGACGTGGTGGTGGCGCCGGAGAACGCCATCAACGATGCCATTGACAAGTACTACGCGGACACGGGGGGGGACATTGCCGCGGGCCTGGACTGGGAGGACTTCGAGGGTATGGACGTCGAGTTAGGGGGCGAAGAGGAGGACGAGGTCAACATAGGCGACCTGGAGAAGGCGAGCGAGGACGCTCCGGTGATTCGGCTTGTTAACATGATCCTTACCGACGCCATCAAGAAGAACGCGTCTGACATCCACGTGGAGCCTTACGAGAAGGCCTTCCGGGTCCGCTACCGGATAGACGGTATTCTTTACGAAGTGATGAAGCCTCCCATGAAGCTGAAGAACCCGATCGTGGCCCGTGTCAAGATCATGGCCAACTTGAACATCGCGGAGAAGCGGCTTCCCCAGGACGGGCGTATCAAGATCAAGATGGGCAAGAACCAGGAGATGGACTACCGTGTTTCGGTTCTTCCCACCCTTTTCGGGGAGAAGGTTGTCTGCCGTCTTCTGGACAAGTCCAACCTTGAGCTCGACATGACCAAGCTGGGGTTCTTTGAAGAGCAGTTGGGCCTTTTCCAGACCGCGATCCGTCAGCCATACGGCATGGTGCTGGTTACCGGTCCCACCGGTTCGGGCAAGACCACCACGCTTTACTCTGCGCTTTCCGAGCTCAACAAGACGACCACCAACATCAGCACCGCGGAGGACCCGGTGGAGTTCAACCTGATGGGGATCAACCAGGTGCAGATGAAAGAAGAGATCGGACTTAATTTCGCTTCGGCTTTGCGGTCGTTTCTCCGGCAGGACCCGGACATCATCATGGTGGGGGAGATCCGGGACTTCGAGACGGCTGAGATCGCGGTCAAGGCGGCTCTTACCGGCCACCTGGTTTTGTCCACCCTGCACACCAACGACGCTCCTTCCACTGTGAACCGGCTTCTCAACATGGGAGTGGAGCCGTTCCTGGTGGCCAGCTCGGTAAACGTTATCCAGGCCCAGCGTCTGTCCCGCAAGAACTGCCCGGAGTGCTCGGTGCCGGTGGAGATCGAGGCGGCGACCCTCACGGACCTGGGCATGAGCGAGGAAGAGGCCCAGAGCTGCGAGTGCAGGAGGGGAGAGGGCTGTCACGTTTGCAACGAGACGGGTTACAAGGGCAGGATCGCGCTCTCCGAGGTCATGTACATGTATGACGACTTAAAGGAATTCGTGTTAAACGGCGCCAGCTCGGCGGAGCTCAAGTCTGAGGCCCGGCGGCTGGGCATGCTGACTTTGCGGGAGTCCGGTCTCAAACGCATTGCGGAAGGAATGACCACCCCCGAAGAGGTTCTTCGCGCAACCGCCAGCGACTAAACCCCTTGTAGGAGGAGTAATGCCTAATCTGCATCAGTTACTGAAAGCCATGATCGAGAAGGGGGCCTCGGACCTTCACATCACCACGGGCTCGCCTCCCCAGTTGCGGATAGACGGGAAGCTCAATCCCCTGAAGTCGCCTCCGCTGACCGCGCCGGAGACCAAGCAGCTTTGTTACTCGATCCTTACCGACTCCCAGAAGCACCGGTTCGAGGAGTCCAACGAGCTGGACTTGAGCTTCGGGGTAAAGGGGCTCTCCCGGTTCCGGGCCAACATCTTCATGCAGAGGGGAGCGGTTGCGGGCGCCTTTCGTACCATCCCCTTCAAGATACTCAGCTTCAATGAGCTGGGGCTTCCGCCGGTGGTCGAGACCTTCGGCACCAAGCCGCGCGGCCTTATCCTGGTGACGGGTCCCACCGGCTCGGGCAAGTCCACCACCCTGGCGGCCATCATAGACAAGATCAACAGCGAAAGGTACGAACATATCATAACCATCGAAGACCCGATCGAGTACCTCCATCCTCACAAGAACTGCATCATCAACCAGCGGGAGATCAACGCCGACACCAAGAGCTTCAAGATCGCGCTCAAGTACATCCTGCGGCAGGACCCGGACGTGGTCCTGGTCGGCGAGATGAGAGACGTGGAAACCATGGAGATGGCGCTGGTGGCCGCGGAAACCGGCCACCTGGTCTTCGGGACCTTGCATACCAACTCCTGCGTCCAGACCATCAACCGTATCATTGACGTGTTTCCCTCTTACCAGCAGCCCCAGATCCGGGCGCAGGTGTCCTTTGTTCTGGAAGGCGTGCTCTGTCAGAACCTTATTCCCAAAGCCTCCGGGCATGGCCGGGTCCTGGCCATCGAGGTCATGGTCCCCAACCCCGCGGTGCGGAACCTGATCCGTGAAGATAAAGTCCACCAGATTTACACCTCGATGCAGGTGGGACAGGAAAAGTTCGGAATGAAGACTTTCAACCAGTCGCTTGGCGAGCTTTACAACAAGCGTTTGATCACCCTTGACGACGCCATGGGCCGGAGCTCGGAACCGGAGGAGCTCCAACAGATAATCGCCCGGGGCGGGGCCCCGTCTCGGGGCGGGGCCCCGTCGCGGCCGGCAGGATCAAAATAAAAAGAGGTTTTACTTGCCGTCTGCTCAGTAAACGCGGAAGGCCAAGATCAAAAAAGGGGAAGGAAAAATGCCCAAGTTCGAATGGCAAGGAAGGACATCCAGCGGCAAGGTTCACAAAGGAGTCATGGAAGCTCCCAACGCGGAAGCGGTGGCAGCCAAGCTTCGCACCCAGGACATAACCCCCACGGAAGGCTCCATCAAGACCAAAGGGTTCAGCCTTTCTGACCTGAACCAAATAGAGCTTGGGGACTACGTCAGCTTTCTGGCCCCCCGGGTTACCCCCAAGGACATCATTGTTTTCACCCGTCAGTTCGCCACCATGATTGACGCCGGCCTTCCCCTCGTCCAGTGCCTGGAACTCCTGGCCGCCGAGACCGAGAACCGTACTTTCCAGAAGACGCTCTACGACGTCAAGAACTCGGTGGAATCGGGCGCCACTTTTGCCGACTCTCTGGCCCGGCACCCCAAGGTGTTCGGCGACCTATACGTGCACATGGTGCGGGCCGGCGAGGTTGGAGGTATCCTGGACACCATCCTGGGCCGTCTGGCTCTGATGATCGAGAAGACGGAACGGATCAAGAAGCAGATCAAGAGCGCCATGGTCTATCCTTCCATCGTTCTCATCGTGGCGGTGGCGGTTGTGGCGGTGCTGTTGATCTTCGTGGTCCCGACCTTCGAGAAGATGTTCAGCGACATGAACCTGGGTGAGCTGCCCGCTCTTACCGCTTACGTGGTGGCCATGAGCGACTGGCTGGTGAAGGGAAGTCCCCTGCCGGGCTGGGCCATCATCCTGGTGGTCACTGGTCTTTTGATCGGGGCCATTTACGCGATCAACCAGAACGAAAAAGGAAAGTACTATCTCCACGCCGCCCTGTTAAAAGCTCCCGTGGTCGGCGACCTGATCCGGAAGTCCACGGTGGCCAGTTTTACCCGGACGCTGGGGACCCTTATCAGCTCGGGTGTGCCTATCATGGACGGCCTGGATATCGTTTCCAAGGTCGCCGGCAACAAGGTGGTGGAGTATGAGCTTCAAAACGTGCGGAGCGGGATCGCCGAGGGCAAAACCTTGACCGAGCCGTTGAAGGAGAGCAAGGTGTTTCCCAATATGGTGGTCCAGATGATCGGCGTGGGCGAGCAGACGGGCGCGCTCGATTCCATGCTGGCCAAGATAGCCGACTTCTACGAAGAAGAGGTGGACGATGCAGTGGAGGCCCTGACCAACATGATCGAGCCGTTGCTCATGGTATTTCTGGGAGTTACCGTGGGCGGCCTGGCCGTGGCCATGTACCTGCCCATCTTTGAAATGGTGGGAAGATTCGGCGAACAGTAAAGTATAAAAAAACCATGGGTAGAGGGGCCGTCATACCGATGGCCCGGGGAGAATCAGCCGCCGGGGAGGAATTCTACCGGCGGCTTCAACTTTCTCTTTTGCTCCGGGTCATAATGGTGACTTTTCTTTTAGGGGCCACCATATTTATACACGTCAGCCGGACCCCTTCTTTTACCACCATTCCCCTGATCGCGCTTTATACTCTCTCCGGCGTCACTTATTTCATCACCCTGCTTTCCCTCCTTCTGTTGCGGTGGCTCAAACGCTTTATCGTCTTTTCCTTTGTCCAGATCATCTGGGAGATACTTTTCGTAAGCGCGCTCATCTATATCACCGGCGGCATCCAGAGCATCTTCTCCTTTTTGTATCTTTTGGCCATCATCATGGGCGGTATCATCCAGTACCGACGGGGGGCTTTTCTGGCTGCTGCCGGGGGGGCCCTTCTCTACGGAATTATTATCGTGGGCATGGGCAGGGGACACATACCCTACCTTATCGCAACCGGGCTGGTGGTCAAATGGCCGGAGCTGTACTACAACTTCTTTATCAACCTTGCCGCCATGTTCGGCACCGCGGTTTTGTCCACCTATTTGACGGAGAAGCTCCGCTCCACCGACGTGGAGCTCAAGGAGACCAAGAAGGACCGGGACACCCTGGAAGCATTGAACGAAAACATTATCTTCTCCCTGTCCTCCGGCCTGGTGACCCTGGACATGAGCGGAAAAATAACCTCTTTTAACCGGGCGGCCGCGGGCATCACCGGTTTTAAGGAGAAGGAGGTCACAGGTAAGGGCTTCAGCGAGATTTTCCCCCAACCCGCCCTTTCACTGCGGGAAAAAAAGGATATCCTCTTCCAGGGTCCGTATCGCTTCGAGTCGGAATGGACCAACCGAAATGGCGAGACCAGGAACCTGGAGTTCCGAATCGCCCCTCTGCAAGGGGCCGGCGGAGAAATTCTGGGGACCCTGGTCATCTTCAATGATGTTACGGAAACACGGGAGATGGAACAGAGGCTGCGCAAAAGCGACCGGCTTGCCGCGGTGGGACAGTTGGCCGCGGGCATGGCCCACGAGATAAGAAATCCCCTGGCATCCATCTCCGGCTCCACCCAGATGCTCCAGCAGGCGGTGGGCAGCGACGACACCAGCCAGAGGCTCATGCGGATCGTACTGCGGGAAACCGACCGTCTCAATCATCTCATCAACGATTTTCTTCTATTCGCCCGGCCCGCGGCCCGCAACGTACAAAAGTTCAATCTGAAGCAACTGGTTGACGAGATGCTGGAGGCCTTCAACCAGAGGTTCGACATAAAAACGCAGGTGAGCTTTGATATAAGGGTGGACCGGGACGTGGAAATGGATACCGACCCCAAGCTGCTCCAGCAGATACTGTGGAACCTGGTCACCAACGCCGCCCAGATAATGGAGCACGGCGGAAACATCACCATTCGGGCCTCCGTAAAAGAACCGGCGCCCGAAAGGGACGAGATAGTGGAGATGGAAGTGGAAGATACCGGCCCGGGCATTCCCGAACACTACCGGGACAAAATCTTCGACCCTTTCTTTACCACCCGGGAGGAAGGAACCGGCCTGGGACTCTCCGTGGTCTACAGGATCGTGGAATCCATGAATGGAAGCATCGGGGTGGAGAACGTCTACGGCGGCGGCACCAGGTTCGTAATCTGGCTTCCGTTGAAGTATCATGGCCGGGAGGAACGGCAGGAAGGCTCGTCTTCTGAAGAAAACCGATGAAGGCTGTTTAAGGAGAGAGACTTGAGCAAAATACTGGTGGTTGACGACGAGCTCAGCATGCGGGAGTTCCTGGAAATCCTTCTGCAGAAAGAGGGGTACGAGGTGGAAAGTGCGGCCTCCGGCGAAGAGGCCCTGCAAAGGATAAAGAAGGACCGGTTTGACCTTATTATCTGCGACATCATGATGCCCAGGGTCTCCGGCATGGAGGTACTGAAAAGAGCGCGGGAGCTTTATCAGAACGCCATGGTTATCATGATCACCGCATACGCTTCACCGGAAAACGCAGTGGAAGCCATGAAGATAGGGGCTTACGATTACATAACCAAGCCCTTCCAGGTGGACGAGATTCTGCTGGTGGTGGGAAAAGCCCTGGAGAAGACGCGACTGGTGGAGGAGAACCTCCGCTTGCGCCAGGAGGTCGAGTCCCGTTACACCTTCCGGAACCTGGTGGGTGCTTCCCGGCCCATGCAGGAGGTGTACGATCTCATCCGTAAAATCGCTCCCACCAAAGCCAACGTACTTATACTGGGAGAGTCCGGCACCGGCAAGGAGCTGGCCGCCAAGGCCATCCATTACAACAGTACCCGGGCGGACAAGCCCATGGTGACCGTGAACTGCGGGGCCATTCCCGCAGAGCTTCTGGAAAGCGAGCTCTTCGGCCACCTGAAAGGCTCTTTTACCGGGGCCTACCAGGACAAGAAGGGGCTTTTCGAGGTCGCCCATCAAGGCACCGTTTTCCTGGACGAGGTGGGAGAGACCCCCTTGAATATCCAGGTCAAGCTGCTCCGGGCCATACAGGAAAAAACCTTCAAGCCGGTGGGAGGGGTCAAGGACGTAAGCGTGGACGTAAGAGTTATTGCCGCGTCCAACCGCGACTTGCAGGAGAGCGTCAAAAACGGCGACTTCCGGGAAGACCTCTACTACCGGCTGAACGTTATCCAGATGACCATGCCGCCCTTGCGGGAGAGAAAGGACGACATTCCCCTGCTGGTGGAACACTTCATAAACCGCTTCGCAGACGAGATCGGAAAAGAGGTCTCCGGTATCTCCGACAAAGCGCTTGCCACTCTCCAGGAGTATGAATGGCCCGGCAATATAAGGGAGCTCGAGAACACCATCGAGCGGGCCATCAGCCTGGCTTACTCCGATACCATCATGCCGGACAACCTGCCCGATAATCTCTCTCCCCGAAAAACCGAGCCTACCCCGGCTTCCGGGACCTCCATCCCGCCCGAGGGAATGGAGCTGGAGAAGTACATAGAAGAAGTGGAAAGAAACCTGATCGAGGAAGCCTTGCAAAGAACCGGCGGCGTCAAGAAACGCGCGGCCGAGCTTCTGGGCATCTCGTTCCGGTCCTTTCGATACCGGCTGGAAAAACTGGGGATTGAAAGGGAAGACGAAATGGAGAACGAGGCATAAACAAGCCCCTCAGCCGCCCGGCTGGTAGTAGATGTCAGCAGGCACGGAAGCGTTGATGGTCATGCCCACGCTCTCATGAGCTGCCACCGTGGTTGCCCCTCCCATGGCCGAGACCAGTTTATTGGCCAGGAGAACCCGCAAAAGCATTCTCTTTCTCTCCTCCGGAAGGGCGGAAAAGTTCTCCAACAGCGCCGACTCGCCACCCGAAAGGGCCAGGTCCGACCGGATTATACCGGTGCCGCTGATGGAGTAAGCCAGCCAGGAGGCCCCCTTCTCGTCCATTATAAGGTCCGCGGAGACCACTACCAGCTCGCCTTTTCTGAACTCCTGAATCATGTAATCCACCAGCAGGCTTAAAACCCGGCTCAACAGGCCCGGGGCCCCCAGGACCATGGGTAGCTCCCGGGAGGACCCGTCCATCAAGCTGGTCTTCTTCTGCTCCGCTGCCGGCCGCAGGGACTTGAGGGCCATGGTGAGAATACGGCCGGGATAAAAAGGGCTCCGCTCCGGCCGGACCATGCCGAAGAAAATTTCCCCGAAGCTCCGCATCCGGGAGATCCCCTCTTCCAGAGTAATAAGCTGGTTGGAGGCGCTCTTTTTCAAGGACTCCTCCAGGGGGCCTTCCCTGGAAAGGTAAGACCTGGTCTCGGAAAGTGGATAGAGAAGATCGTCCAGCATGGTCTGGAATAGCTCCAGGTTGCCGCGGGAGGAGGCTTCGCTCCAGGTTTCCTCTTTTAAAACCAGGAGGGCCCCGATGTCCCGGCCGTTCCGGCTTATGCTCCGGATGCGCGCCTGGAAGCAGGAAGCGTTGTCCCCGAGCCGGAACTGGCCCGAAGTCTCCTTGTCCCTTAAACAGCCGAGATGGTCCAGGACCGGCTCCCGGAACCAGGAAGGAAGTATCTCCTGCAAGGGTCTCTTTAAAATTTCCGAAAGCTCGAGGTTAAACCGATTTCGAAAGGCGGGATTGGCATAAGCGATCTTGCCGCCCCGGCTCAACACCAACGCCGGGTCTTCAAGGTAATAAAGAAGAGTGTGTTCCTCAAATGTAAAGTTGTCCCCTAAAGTGCTCATGGCCCTCAACCTTCGGAGACCGCGATCAGGCCCTCCTCCAGGAGCCGATACAGGATATGGAAGGTCTGAAAACGGGGAATGGGGCTTAAAGATACGATGTCCTCCAGCGTCATCTCGCCCGAGATGAGCGATAGCACGAACCCCTCTTCCTGGTTGAACCGCTTGCGACGGCTCAACTCGGTAAGGGACTCTTTAAGCTTCAGGTACTTGTTGTCTCCCCCCAGCCTGGCCATAACGTCCTTTATCAGGCCGGCCCGGGCAAGCGGCACGTGGGTCCAGTAGTAAAGCTGGGAAGGACGGCTTTTGTGGGCCTCCAGAAAGTCGTTCATCGCCTTCTCCCACTCATAGCTCTGCAGGTGGCGCTGCCCCTCCAGGAAGGAATCCGGAACCGATATAGAAGGACCCTCAGAACTTTCAGCAACTTCGGACCAAGGCTCCGGCGCCGGCGAGGGCGAGGGTGAAGGCTCCTGCTCCCGGCCGGTCTCGATCTCGATGTACTCCTGCGCCGTCTCGTTGTCGGGGTCGAGTGCAAGAACCTCTCGCCAAAAGGAAAGGGCCTTGTCTACCTCGCCCAGGCCGTAATGATATAAACCCTTCTCCAGGAGCTCCTGTACGTTCTGGGACGAACTCATCACTCTCTCTCCCTGAAAATGGCCGGCGCCGAACTGCCGGTCTCTTTTATTACGGTGCTCTTGGTGCAGCTTTCGGTTATGGCTCGAGCTCCGCTTGTCGGTCTATCCCCCGTCTTTGCCGGTACTCGGGTACGGTGCTCATGGGAGGGCGTTCTCTTAACTGGACGGGAACGTCCTCCAGGCTGTACACCGAGGGGGAACACACCAACTGCTTGTAGGCTTCGAAAAGGGAGTCCTCGAAGCTGGCCTTGTCCATCTTCTTGAGCCGCGACATAAAGGTATGTAATATCTCGAAGCCCATCTTGCCGAGGGCGGTAGTGGGCTGATTGCGATGGATGCGTTTGTCCAGGTTGACCTGGGCGATCACGTCGTAGCCGTACTTGTGGTGGATATCTATCAGCATCCCGGTCTCTATGCCGTATCCCGCGCAAAAGGGCAGCGACTCCAGTATCTCCCGACGGCCCGCGCACTCGCCGGAGCAGGGCTGGTAAAACTGGGCCAGCTCCGGAAAGAAGGCCGAGAAAAGCGGCCGCACCAGTATCTCCGTGACCCTGCCGCCCCCGTAATCGTCGGTCTCCTCCGGCCGGTGCAGGGGCCTTTCGTAATACGCCTTGGCGAACTGGATCTCCGGGTGGTGCAAAAGCGGGCCCACCAGCCCGTACACGAACTTCGGGTGCATGTTCTTGATGTCAGCGTCAAGCCATACCAGGATGTCCCCCGAAAGAAGGAAAAGGCTCTTCCAAAGGTTGTCGCCCTTGCCCGGGAAATGACCCAGCCGGGCAAGACAATCCGCGCTGGAAAAAACCTCCGCTCCCGCCGACCGGGCCTCGGAAATGGTCCCGTCGAAAGACCCGCCGTCTATCACGGCTATCTCGTCCACCAGAGGATAGCGCTCCACCAGCTCCTCCCGGATGACACGTATGGCGGAGCCGATGGTCGCCTCCTCGTTAAAAGCGGGAAACGCTACGCTGATCGTAAGGCCCTGCTCCCGCTTGCGGCCGAGCAAATCATCAATATCGGAAAACTGGGTGTGGTGCAGGCTGTTCCTGGAAAGCCAGTCCGTGGACATTGGTTACCCCGTAAACATGATCAATTATGGTTTAATTACCTCTCCCGACAACAACATGAATTTAACAGGAATTAACTCGATATGTCAAGCAATAACGTTGTAAACATTGAAACCGGATTGAACCGGCCACCACATTAAATTATAATAGCGGTGTATGAGTAATAAATCCTCAAAGCCCGCTAAAAAAAGCTTCCTGAACCTTTTTACCTGGATTCTGCGCATCGCCTTCATAATGTTCCTGCTCGGGGTAGCGGGAGCAGTGGCCGGTTACTTCTACCTGGCCAGGGACCTGCCGCCACTTCATTCCCTCCGAAGCTACCGCCCGCCGGTAATAAGCAAGGTTTACGCCGACGACGGGACCTTGATCGCGGAGTTCGCCAAACAGAAGAGAAGGCTGGTGGCGGAAGAGGACATCCCGGAATACGTGAAATACGCTTTCGTTGCCGCCGAGGACAAAAGGTTCTACCAGCACGAAGGGGTGGATTTCAAGGGCATCCTTCGGGCCTTTGTCAGGAACGTCCAGCGGGGAAGGCTTTCCGAGGGGGCCAGCACCATCAGCATGCAGGTGGCCCGGACCTTCTTTCTCACCCAGGAGAAAAGCTTTCAAAGGAAGCTCAAGGAAGCCATTCTCGCGCTCCGGATCGAGCGGTCCCTGAAAAAAGACGAGATACTCTACCTGTACCTTAACCAGGTCCATTTAGGCAAAGGCTATCACGGCATCGGGTCGGCCGCCCGTTACTTCTTTGACAAACCGGTCAAGGAACTCACCATGGCGGAAGGGGCCATGCTGGCGGGAGTTCTGCCGGCTCCCAACCGCTACAACCCGGTGGCCAACTTCGACCTGGCCAAGCTCAAGCAGAAGCTGGTGTTGAAAGCCATGCAGGAAGCCATCGAAGACGGGAACCTCGTGAGCGGGAAAAAACAGGTCAAAGAGCTGAAAGAAAAAATCGAGAAGGCACATGAAGAGAAAATAAAGGTGTACGCTGAAAAAGGGCCCCGGGGGGAAGCCGCTCCCTACTTTGTCGAGCACGTGCGCAAGACCCTGGGCGAGCGCTATGGCTGGGACAAGGTGTATAAAGGAGGACTCAAGGTATTTACCACCGTGAACCTGGAAGCTGACCGGGCCGCGTCTAAAGCGCTCCGGTCCGGGATACTGGGGCCCGGCGGCCTGGACAACAACATCGGCTTCCGAACAGAGGAAATCCCGAACCTCTCCCCCGAGCAAGTGCAGAAGACCCAGAAAGAGCAGGAACAAAAGCTGGCAAAAAAATGGAAACGGGACCTTACCCGCGAGTACCTGGCCCAGGGCAAAGGACGGCCGTCCTTCTACCAGGAAGAGATAAACCCACAAGACCTGGAAGGAGCGGGCGCAATCGTAGCGCCGGCGCCCTTCGGTGACATCGTCATGGTTCCGGACCCGATGCCGCTGGAGATCGGAAACCAGTACGCCGCGATAGTGGCCAAGGTGGACGATGCCAAGGACGAAGTATGGGTCCTGATCGGCCACTCCCGCGCCAGGATCAACGGCAAAGACATGAAATGGGCAGGACCATACCGCGAAGGCAGGGAGCCTGAAGAACTGGAGGACCCTTCTCAGATTCTATCACCGGGCGACCAGATCAAGGTCAAGATCATGGAAAAGAAAAAGGACTCGGACGGCGACCCCTATTACCGGGCCTCCCTTCGACAGGAGCCGGTCATCCAGGGAGGCGTCTTCTCCATGTCCAGCCGTACCGGGCACGTCAAGGCGCTATGCGGAGGGCTCGACTTTGAAAAAAGCGAGTTCATAAGGCCCATCCAGGCCAAGAGACAGCCTGGCTCCGCCTTTAAACCAGTGGTCTACTCCACCGCCCTGGACACCAGAAAACCTAACGGAGAGCCCAAGTACACCATGGCCACCATGCTTATTGATACCCCCATGGTCTTCGACAAGGGAAGCTCATCGTGCGACGTGGTCATTAACGAACCCTACCGGCCCAAGAACTATAACCAACGTTTTACCGGACCACACACCTTCCAGAGGGCGCTGGCGCTGTCCATCAACACCATCGCCGTACGCATCTGCTGGGACATATGCATATCCAACGTCATCGAGAGGGCCCATAAGCTCGGAATCCAGAGCCGGCTCGATAAACTGCCCTGCCTGCCTCTCGGGTGCTCTGAGGTTACACTGGAAGAGCTGTCCACCGCCTATAACGTCTTTGCTTCCGGCGGAAAAAAAGTCCGACCCGTCTACATAACAAGGGTCTACGACAGGGACGGAAACCTCCTCGAGTATGAAAAAAGACCCGAAGAATACAAGCAAAGCACATCTGCCCAAATGAATACCAAGAACCCCGAAAAAGGTTTTACCGAAGAAAACCTCACCGCCGGGTCGGCAACCACTTCCCATTCTCGTCCCACTCATTACCTCCTGAGTAAGCCCGTGCCCCCCGGTCAGCTCGGAGAGCCGGGATGGAAAGAATATCTTGAAAAAATAAAATCCGAGGATCACCGCTGGCTCGCGCCGGCAAACACCCCTGCCGCGGGAAAACAGGTCATAACCCCACAAACAGCCTATCTTACCACTTACCTACTCCGGAACGTGGTAAGGGAAGGAACCGCAACTTCCGCCAACCGGCTGAAACATAAGCTCGCCGGAAAAACCGGCACCACCAACAACTACCGGGACGCACTGTTTCTGGGCTACTCCCCCGAGCTCTTGGCCGGAGTGTGGGTCGGGGCCGACAAGTACGAGTACTCCCTCGGAAAGGGGATGAGCGGGGCGAAGGCCGCTCTTCCCATCTGGATGAACTACATGAAAGAGGTCCTCAAAAACAGAAAGGTGGTGGATTTCTCCGTGCCCCCCGGTATCGAATGGGTGAAAATAGACCTGGATACCGGACTCCGAAAATCCGAGTATACCGAAAGGTGGAAAACATACCCCTTTTTGAAAGGAACAGCGCCCGAAAAAGAAAGCCCACCGTCGGTGGACTTCCCGGAGAACTATGATAAAGACGACCGCGACGACAACAAACCAAGACCGGGCATGGATGCCTCCATGGTCCTGGACAACTAAACCTCCTCTCGCCGCTTCACCCCCTTCGCCGCATAAAGGCTAAGTTCTTGAGATTACACCTGAATCGAATTAAGAGCAGAACACTCATTAAAAATCAGCGCTTTTTTCTCCAAAACCGCCATTTATGCCCGGCTTTTTTATCTGCAAATATTTGACAAGCCCGCAAATGAATGTTAAACATAATTTCTTTAAAAGCATTGGCTGCTTTTTTACGAGTTGCGAACCAAACTCATGGAATTTCAAGAGATTATACTGGCCCTGCAAAACTTCTGGAAGGAGCGCGGCTGCCTTTTAATTCAGCCCTATGACCTGGAAGTAGGAGCGGGAACCTTTAACCCCGGCACCTTCCTGCGCTCCATCGGCCCCGAGCCGTGGAACGCGGCCTACCCCGAGCCTTCCCGCAGGCCCACCGACGGCCGCTACGGGGAAAACCCCAACCGCCTTCAACATTACTACCAGTTCCAGGTGCTTTTGAAGCCGTCCCCCCATAACGTGCAGGAAGAGTACCTGCAAAGTCTGCGGGCCCTGGGCATTGACCCGCTCGAACACGACATCCGGTTCGTGGAAGACGACTGGGAATCGCCCACCCTGGGTGCATGGGGGCTGGGATGGGAAGTCTGGCTCGACGGCATGGAAATAACCCAGTTCACCTACTTCCAGCAGTGCGGCGGACTCGACCTGAAGCCCGTGCCGGTCGAGCTTACCTACGGGCTCGAACGTATCGCCATGTACCTGCAGAACATAGACAACGTTTATGAAACAGCCTACAACTCCGACTACACCTATGGAAACATCCACCACGCCGAAGAAGTGGAATGGAGCCGTTACAACTTCGAACACGCCGACGTAAACATGCTCCTGCGCCACTTCGAGGACTGGGAGAAAGAGAGCGAAAGGCTCGCAAACCTGGAAATGGCACTGCCCGCTTATGACGCCTGCCTCAAATGCTCCCATCTTTTCAACCTGCTCGACGCCCGCAGCGCCATCAGCGTAACCGAGAGGGTAAACCGCATTCTCCGCGTCCGGAACCTGGCCAATAAATGCGCCCGCGTATGGGACAAGCAGAGATACGAGCTAGGATTCCCTCTCATAAAGGACGACAAGGAAAGGGCCCGCTGGATTGAAATTTACCGGAAAATGTACGGCCGGGAAGAGGCGGAAAAGGAGAACGCCGGGGAGGCGGCCAATGCCGGTTGAGCTGCTCTTCGAGATAGGCTGCGAGGAGATACCAGCCCGCTTCCTGGAACCCGCCCTGAAACAGCTCCGGGAAAAGGCACAGGCGGAGCTGGAAAAAAACCGCATCAAGCACGGCGAACTAAATACCTACGGAACACCGCGGCGAATGGCGCTCGCAGTGTACGACGTGGCGGAACACCAGCAGTCTGCCCGGGAAAAAAG
>JAWOBU010000064.1:0-4245 GCA_046484135.1 bacterium | reverse complement strand
CAGAGGACCCGATCACGGGCGAGCCGGTGGGGGGACCCGTCAGGAAATAAAAAGGGCGGCCCCCTCTCGAGACCGCCCGTAAAACTCATTTGACGCGAGCTTTTGTCAATCCTGTATTACTGCGAAGTGTACGCGACGGTTCTTGGCCCAGGCCTCTTCGTTGTGTCGAGGGTCCAGCGGCACTGACTCTCCGTAGCTTATGGTCTGCATCCTGTCGGGGTCGATCCCGTATTCTACGAGGTACTCGTATGCCTTGCGAGCCCTCTTTGCGCCGAGGGCCAGGTTGTACTCTTCACTCCCTCTTTCATCGCAGTGGCCCTCGATCTCTATTTTGATATCAGGATGTTTCTCCAGCCACTCGGCATTCATGTCGAGGATGGTCTTGGCGTGCTCGGATAAGGCGGAGGAGTCGAACTCGAAGTGGATGTCGTGGAGGGCGACCTCCGCTTGTTCCTCTTCAGGCGGTTCTTCCAGTACGGTCTCGGAGTAGAGGCTGGAGACATTATAGGCGAGCTCCTCGTCTTCCTTCTCTTTCTCCTTTTCTTTTTCCTCCTTCTCTTTCCGGCGGGTCTTTTCTTCCAGGGCCTTCTCCAGGGCAAGCCTGGCCCTGGTTTCCGCCTGGAGAGCGGAGGACTCCGCTTTATTGAAGCGGTAGTTGTCGTACTGCTCCCGGGCCTGAAGCAGGCTTTCTTCAGCGGAGCGGAACTCGTCGGAGGCGTACTGCTCCGCTTGTTCCTCTCGGGCCTGCTCCAGCACCGACTTGGCAGAGCCTATCTGTTCCTGGGCGTCCTTGCCGCAGGATTTCATGCCCGCGGTGCCCATGTATAAGATCATAAAAACAACGAGCCACTTTGCTTTGCTCCCTTTCATTTTCATCCTCCTTGCGCTGGTTCTTCTGTTTGAGACTATTATATCATAACTCATTTTCGCTCCAATCGCGTTTTTTTCATTCCAGCTCGATGCGGGGCGACCACGACGGCATTTTTTCATCAGCCCGGCTTTTGGTGATCCTCTTGGGAGAGCCGGTGTAGATACTGGTTATAAAGATGTCGTAGTTCCCGTGCTTGTTGGAGTCGAAGATCATGAACCTGCTGTCCGGCGACCAGGCGGGGTTTTCCTCGTCCGCGTTGGTCCTGGTGATTCTTTTCACGTGGGAGGCGGTGTCTCCGCTCATGCTTATAAGGAAGAGATCGAACTGCCCTCCGACCCTTCCGGAGTAGGCGATGTACCTGCCGTCGGGGGACCAGGCGGGCGAGGTGTTATATCGTCCCTGCCGGGTGATCCTGATGGGTCGGTTCCTTGCGCTTTCCGCCCCTTTGGTAAGGTCCAGAAGATATATCTGGGGCGAGCCGCTTCTGTTGGAGACAAAAGCGAGTAGCTTGCCGTCCGGGGACCAGGTGGGGGATATCTCGATGGATGGCGAGGTTGTAACCCTTTTCAAGCCCCGGCCGTCGGTGCCTATGATGTAGATGTCCATGTTGCCGGCGGAGTTTTCCCTGGTAAAGGCGACCATGTTTCCGTCGGGACTGAACTCGCCGGCCAGATTCAGTCCCCTTTTGCCGTATAGCTTCCACTTCCTGCCCTGGTTGAGGTTGGCGAGGTAGAGGTCCGGGTTCCTGTCCTGGTAGCCGGTAAATATGATGTACCTGGCGTTCGGAGACCATGCGGGTGAGAGGTTCAGGGTCCGGTTGGCAGTAATGGCCCGGTCGTGGGAACCGTCAGTGTCCATGACGTGAATTTCGTTTTTTCCGGACTTCTTGTTGACATAAGCTATCCTTGCGTCCAGGTTTCCTTTCCCTTTATTGGGGTGGAGCCATCCGATCATCTCGTCCACAAATCGCAGGACCATCCGGTTCAAAAGGTCCTTCTCTCCCGTATACCTTTTTCCGAGGACCATCTTTTGCTGGTTCACGTCGTAAAAGCGAAGCTCGATCTGGTATCTTCCGTCTCCCAAGTCCGCCACGTTTCCCTTGAGCAGGAACTGGGCCCCCATCTCCTGCCACCTCTCGAAGTCCGTTTCCTTGCGCCGGTAGATGACGGCGGGGTACTCTTCGGGGTCTATCACCTCGAAGAGCCCGGTGAAGTTGATGGTGTCTCGCATCTTGCGAATCAGGAGCTTGTTGATACTTTGTTCCCGGTCCGAGTCGTTCAATGACCGGAACCCGGGCACGGCGACCTTGGAAGGAGAGACCTTCCTGGTTATGCGAATCCAGTCCCTGTCCTCCCGGGCGTTGCCGGCGGTGCCCAGCGTCAGGCAGATCAGGGACACGACAACAGCAGCGGCTTTTGTCCATTTTCGGGCCGTGCTTTTAATCTTTTCGGAAGCAACTGGTTTCATGAAATCTCCTTGGTCCGCGATCAACGGGCGTCGGGCCGGGCCGACTCGTCGTATCTTCCCTCATAGGGCTCGAACCTTGTATACTCCTTCAAGAAGGTGAGGTTGATGATGCCGGTGGGCCCGTTTCTTTGTTTTCCTATAATGAGCTCGGTCAGCCTGTCGTCTTCTTCCGAGTCGTGCATTTCTTCTTCTGCATAAGGGTTATAGCCTGACTTGTCCTTGCTTTTTCTCTTGTACATGCCGGGCCGGTGGAGAAACAGTATAAGATCGGCGTCCTGCTCGAGAGATCCGGACTCCCTGAGGTCGGAGAGTATGGGCGTCTTGTCTTCCCTGCGCTCGAGGGCCCTGCTCAACTGGGACAGGGCCAGCACCGGTATGTCAAGCTCCTTGGCCATGCCTTTCAGGGACCGGGAAATCTCGGCTATCTCCTGCTCGCGGCTGTCCTTGCTTTTCTTGGTCCCGAGCCCCTGCAGAAGCTGGAGGTAATCCACGATCACCATGTCAAGCCCGTACTCGGCTTTTATGCGTCGGGCCTTGGCCTTGAGCTCGAGCACGGACAGCACCGCGGTGTCCTCGATGTAGATGGGTCCGCGGGAGAGGGCGTCGGCAGCATTGGTCAAGGTCATCCAATGGGACTTTTTGAACTCGCCTCTCCTCAGCCTCTCGAAGTTCATGCGGGCTTCGGAGCAGATGAGCCGCATGACCAGTTGGGTGGCCGCCATCTCGAGGGAGAAGAAAGCCACGGTGTGCTCGGCGTCAATGGCGGCGTTCCGCATGAAGTTGAGTGCCAGCGCGGTCTTGCCGGTGGAGGGCCTGCCGGCGAGTATGGCGAGCTCGGCTCTCTGGAGCCCGGAGGTCAGTTTATCCAGGTCGTTGAACCCGGAGGGCACACCGGTTACCGCTCCTTTGCGGGCCTCGAAGTCCTCTATCATCTTGAAGCTTTGCTGGATGAGGGAGCTGATGGGCTGGTAAGAGGTCCGGGTCTGGCGGCTGGCGACCTCGAGGACCTTGTTCTCGGCTCGGTCCAGGAATTCCTCGACCTGCTCGGGCTCTCCATAAGCCTCGGTCATGATGGCGGTAGAGCTGATGATGAGCTTACGGAGCAGGGACTTCTCGCGGACGATCCTGGCCCAGTACTCGACGTTGGCCGCGGTGCTGACCCTTCCGGTGAGGTCGGAGATGGCGGCCGGTCCTCCGGCCTGCTCCAGCCTGCCGGTGGCCTGAAGGTGGTCGGTCAGGGTGATGAGGTCCATGGGCTGGCCCTTCTCGAACATCTCCCGCATGGCGGTGAAAAGCACCCGATGGGCACCGGCATAGAAATCCTCTGGCTGAAGCATGTCCATGACCGTAACCAGGGCCTGGTTGTCCAGCGTGATGGCGGCAAGGACCGATTGCTCTGCTTCCAGGTTATGTGGAGGGACCTGCTCCATTTAAGACCTTCCTTGTTTTGTAAATTTAAGCGTTGACCGGGTTCCCGGTACTATAGTTATTATTAACACAACGCGCGGAACGGTCAAAGGGTTTTATGGTTTGCGCTCTTCCGGGAGATCGGTATCAGTCGTTTTTTTGTTGCCGACGAGCTCGGAGTATATGAAGGGCAGGGCGACAGCTCCCAGTATCCACCTGGCCACGTTGAGCAGGAACTGTAGAAGCAGGCTCACAGCCACCAGTACCGCCGGCCTGATGGCGTAGCTGAAGAAAAAGGTCCACGACCACTGGGTGGTTCCGAGCCTGCCGGGGGTTATGGGTATACTGCTGACCAGAATTCCCAGCGGCATGAAAGCGAAGAGCTCGAAAGGGGAAAGCTCGATGCCGTAGATATTGAAAGCCACAAAGGTAAGGGATATCTGCCAGGCTGCCAGGACCGTTTTCAGGCCGAGCAGGGCCAGCGCTTCCCTGAAGGTAAT
>JAWOBU010000216.1:0-13171 GCA_046484135.1 bacterium | reverse complement strand
GCGCAATCAATCGACGCTAACGATGAATCATCGGATAATCCGTTCGGATTTAGTAACAGTGGTGGCAGCGGAGTGGGCAGTGACGGTAATAATGAGGTCGAATTTGGTGGGGAAGACAACACACCCAGTCCATCGAGTCCCGAAGATTTCGACGACGAGGATTTCGATTCTGATCTCGACCGGATCGATCTTGGAATCAACGGTCTCGATGAGATGATCCTCGGCGGCGTCCCCCAGCAGTCACTTATCGGCATCATTGGCGGGGCCGGGACTGGAAAGACAACATTTGGTCTCCAGTTTCTAAACGAAGCACTCGAAAATGGCGAACGGACTGTCTTCATCACGCTCGAACAGACCGAAGAGGCCATCCTCTCGACCGCCGAAGAGAAGGGGTGGTCGTTCCGAGAGTACCACTACATCAGGAAGTGCCAGCTCTGCTATGACAACCGGCTTGCAAAAGGCAAACAGCCGGCCTGCACCGAGGCCTGCACAAAAGAAGCCACCGTCTTCGGCGAGCGGGACGAGCTTTTAAAAGAAGCCAAGAAGCGGATCAAAAACAACCCGGACCGCTACCTTCCCAAGGTGTACGGCGAAAAGGTGGTGGGAGGCACCGGCGTCATGTATCTGTCCGACGTGTCCCTGGACTTTTTGGGTTGGTCAAAAGAGCTGCCCGAGAAGCCGCTTCCCGAGCATACCTGGAAGGTGCTCAAGAAAGTTCCCTACGAGTTCTTCGGAGTAGGCGCGATCATGGCCGGCATCTACTGGATCACGGGCCGGCGGGCCAAGGTGGCGGAAGCGGAAGAGGCCAAACAGAGCTCGCAGGCGGAGCCGGCCGGTAAAGAGGAAGAGTCGTCCGCCGAGGAAAGCGCGGCTGACACGGGCGATAAGGAGTGAGCAGAGATGAAGAGGAGTAACGTAATAAAGAACATCCTGTGGGTCCTGGTCGGCATGGCCATAGTAGTGGCGGTGGCCCGCTTCACCAGGGGCTTGGGAGCGACCACCAACCTGTCCGACTCGACCCCGTGGGGATTCTGGATAGGGTTCGACGTAATGGCGGGTGTGGCGCTTGCGGCCGGAGGTTTTGTGCTGGCCGCGGCCGTTTACATCTTCCGGATCGAAAGGCTCCGGCCGTTTTTGCGGGCCGCGGTGCTGACCGCGTTCCTGGGCTACGTTGCGGTGGCGGTGGGCCTGCTTTTCGACCTTGGGATTCCCTGGAACATCTGGCATCCCATGATCTACTGGCAGTACCAGTCGGTGCTCTTCGAGGTCGCCATGTGCGTGATGCTCTATCTTACGGTACTGGGCCTCGAGTTCGCGCCGGTGGCCCTCGAACACAAGCTGTTCCAGCGAGGGCCTTTCCTTCGCATCTACCACGTGCTGAAGGCCCTTACCATCCCGCTGGTGATCCTCGGCATCATGCTCTCGACCCTGCATCAGAGTTCGCTCGGGTCCCTGTTCGTGATCATGCCCCACCGGGTGCATCCGCTCTGGTACAGCCCGGGTATGATGCTTCCCGTAAACTTTTTTGTGTCCGCAGTGGCTCTCGGCTTCATGATGGTCACCTTCGAGCACTTCGTGTCCGCGTGGATGTATAAGCACGAGCCCAGGCGCAACGCCCTGTCCAGCCTGGCGCTGGCCGCTTCCATGGTACTGGGGTTGTACGTCGTGCTCCGTGTCGGAGACCTTTTTTATCGCGGAGTTCTGCCGGGCGCCATGGACGGGTCGTGGCAGAGCTTCATGTTCATCTTCGAGATCGGCATCAGCGCAGTGATACCCGCGATCCTGCTTGGAGTGCCGCGGCTTCGAAAGAGCGGCAAGGCGCTGTTTACGGCCGCGCTCATGGTGGTCATCGGAATGGTGCTCTACCGGCTGGACATAGCCATCATCACCGTGGAGAAGTGGCCGGGCATGTCCTACTTTCCTTCCGCGGTCGAGTTCATGGTCAGCATCGGCATTGTCTCGGCCATGGCGCTTATATTCATCTACTTCGTGGAAAACCTGAACGTGTTCCCTGAAGCCATGGCTGAAGGGGAAAAGCGCGAGCTCGAGACCGCGGACGACGTTATAGAACAATCAGAGAAACCTCCCCGCGGGATCGTTACCGGCACGGTCGAGCTGTTCCTGAAACGCTGGTACATTAACGAGGACCCCTTCCAGAAACCGAAGCTGTCCGAGACCACCCGGACATGGCTCGGAGACCCGCTCCAGGCGGGCATCCGCAAGTACTCCATGATCGTGGTCCTGGCAATTGCGGCGACCGCGGCCATACTGCCGGTCGAGTCCATATTCGGGTTCAGGCCGGACCGGACCGAGGTCATCTCCGCTCGCCTGGACAAGGAAACCAGGGGCGAGTTCATGTTGATTGACGGGAACCTCGCCGGCGAAAGCGTGCAGTTTAATCACGAAAAGCACGTGGAAGAAGCGGGCGGCAAAGAGGGCTGCGTAAAATGCCACCACATGTCCCTGCCCAAGGCCTTCGCCTCGAGCTGCGCACAGTGCCACTCCGACATGTACCTCCAAACCAGCATCTTCGACCATGATATGCACCAGGACGAGTTCGGCGGAAACGACGGCTGCATCGAGTGCCATCCGCAGGACAAGGCGCCCGAGAACGCCAAGTCGTGCGTAGAGTGCCACGCCGACATGTGGCCCGAGGCCGCGGAGAGCGAGAAGGTTGATTACCAGGCCTTAAGCTACAAGGAGGCCATGCACGAGAACTGCATCTCCTGTCATGAAGAAAAGGCGGTCGAGAAGAACAAGCCGGACCTTCCGTTGTGCACCACCTGCCATCAGCACAAGCCGAGGGTGGAGTAGGCGGCTATCCGCTCCGTGCACATATATTCTTCAGGAGGGCTTTTGTAAAAGGACAGGAGTAGATGTTTGGAGAGACCTGCCAGGCTCCGTTGGTGGGAGAGAGCTCCCTGTCTGCCCTGTCTGCGTGAGAGCACGCGCAGGCAGGCTGCCGCAGTCCAAAGTGGCGCACCAGAGCCAGCAAAACCTCCCTTTCGCAACAGGCACTATTTAACGGTAGAGAACATATTATCATATCCTCGGGCCTGGCCTAATGTAGAAGAAGAAATCCGCCGTTGCCTCGTCAATCGCTTTCCCTCTGGCGTTCTTTACAGCATAGAACCGGGCCGCATATATATCCTTGCCGTCATGCACCTGCACAAGTATCCGGATTACCGGAAAAATAGGAGCACTTTGTAAAACTTACTTCTCTTATTCTTTCCATTTGTTACCTGCTAACGACAAAACACTGTTGTGCCGGTCTTTTGTGTCTCGCTTGTTCGTATTATTGTTCAAGCCGACGTCTGGGAAAGCTTTTTGTGGAAAAGGGACCGTTAAGAATGCCTCAGATGAACCCTTCGGCTTGTTTTTATATCGGTCTATGCTAGACTGGTCTTAGACTGGTTTAAACAGGAGGTGGCTTAATGGAAAGCGTTGGAGCATATGAAGCGAAAACCCATCTCGCCCAGCTTCTCGAGCGGGTGGCCAAGGGGGAGAAGATCACCATCACCAGGCACGGAAGGCCGGTGGCCGTCCTGCAACCTTCTGATTCCTCGAAGAAGGCGCCTGTAGGAGAGGTCATTGACCAGTTGAAGCAGTTTCGCAGCAGACACCGCCTTGACGGTCTTTCCCTTCGCGAGATGATCGAGGAGGGGCGACACTGATGTCCGGTCGTTTTGTAGTGGACAACTCTGTTGTGATGTCGTGGTGTTTCGAGGACGAGAGAAACAACTACGCTGATGCGGTGCTTGAGAGCCTGGAGACGGCAGAGGCTTTTGTGCCCTCGATCTGGCCCCTTGAGGTGGGCAACGTTCTGCTCGCCGCGGAAAGGAAAAAGCGTCTAAGCGAGGCTTCGACGATCCGCTTTCTCGCACTCCTGGACGGTCTGCCCATCAATGTCGAGCAGGAAACCCCCGAGAGGATGCTGAAGGAGATTGTTTCTTTGGCACGCAAGTACAATCTTTCCACCTATGACGCTTCTTACCTGGACCTTGCCATGAGAGGAGGTCTGTCCCTCTCGACCCGGGAGGCGTCCCTCAGGAAGGCCGCAAAGAAATGCAGCCTTCCGCTCTACGAACCCGCCCGCGCTCGCTGATATTATCCGTCCGGCTTTTTGCTTTTTTACTTTTTGAACTTCTTCTGCTCCGACCCGAGGTTCAAGGCCCGGTCCCACGCTCTTATCGCGATTATGTGGGAGCCGGGTTCGAGGTCTGGGGGCAGCTCGAAGGAGAAGGACTCGGAGCGGGTGTCCAGTACACCGTCGCTTGCGGCAACCGCGGTCCATGGTCCGCCGTCTATGGAGTACTGGATGACGGTGATGGCGCTTACCTTGTCCTTTGCTTTGCCGGTGACCTTGTTGCCGATTACGGCGAGCATTTTTATCTCGGGCGCGTGGTTGTCCACCAGGAACCTTTCGGACACGCCTTCCGCGCTCCGGGCCTGGGAGGGCGGGTTCACCGGCGTGTCAGTGGCCACCACCTTGATGCGGTACCACCCGTCGGGCACGGATTCGGTTTCCCACTCGAACATGGTCTTGGTCAGCGGTTCCCTGGTTTCGATAGGTATCCAGGTGTCAGCGTCCTCAGGCTGGAAGTAAAGCCGATAGAGAAGCGGGTCTTCATCAGGGTTGTTTGTCTTCCACTTGATCTTCCTCTCGGTGTCGCCGGACTTCTTGCCGGAGTTCTTGGTAACGGTAATGGTTACCTTTTTGTTCGAGTTGTTGTTGTCCTCTTCGCTGTCGTCCACCGCCACCTTTTCCACGTAATGAGGCTGGTTGTGGATGCGGTAGGGGATGGAGATGTTCTTCATGACCGCGTCCGACGCCAGGGGCCACTCGATCCGGAGCTGTAGGTACCTGGCGTCCTCGCTCCTGATCTGGCCGGGTCGGCTCAATATGAGCTTCCAGTCGGACCAGCCACGCGAGGTGTCCTCGATGTTGCCGGAGCGGGTCTTGATCTTGAGAAGGCCGGTGGCCTCCCAGTCCACTTTGCCCCACCGGGCGGGAAAGTCTGCGTCCAGCACCGGCGTGGTGTAGCGGGCCTTACAGTTTCCACAGGGCTTTACCTTGTAAAGGCCGGCGGGCGAGCCGGTCCCCAGAAAGGAGAGCCCGTCTTGGTTCGCGAGCAGGGACAGCACCTGGGCGGGTTCCACGTCAAAAGCTATGGAGTACTCGGGCGAGTCCGGCCGGCACCGGTATACTTTGCCCTCCTGGTCGGTGGAGATGTAGACGTCCTTTCCGGACACCGCCATGTCCACCGCGGCTATCTTGGAAAGGGAGACGAGCTTGCGCGCGGTGCCCGTGCCGGAGACGGCGTAAACAGCGCCGCTGACCTTGCCTTCCCCACCGGAGACCGCGGCCGCGGATATCTTCACCCGCGGGCCTTTGTCGTCTCCGTTTTCATCGTCATTATTCGAGTTCTTGTCCTTCTTGGAGCCGGACCACACCCGGGAGGACCTGCCGGCAGGACGGCTGCCCACGTCCTGGTTGACCGCGGCCACCAGTGTCCCTTCTTCACCTTCTCCTACCCAGGAAAGCCGCCTGACCTCCTTTTCCTCGAAATCGTGAACCACCCGGAAGCTTTCCTTCCCTTTAAGCTCGATCACCAGGCCTTCACCGGAGGTCCCCGCGTAAATCTTGCCGTTGGTCCTGGTAAGGCACATGACGTGCTCTTCGCCCGTCTCTATAACGTCCTTTACTTTTCCCGAGGAGGACGAGAGGGAGAGTATTTTCCCGTGCGGTCCGGTGGCGGCAAGTATGCGGCCTTGGTGTATTATAAAGTCCCACACGTACTCCTCGCCGGTCTCGGCGATCCGCTTTACTTCGCCGCTTTGGTCTCTTCGGTAGATGGCGCCGCCGGGCAATGCCGAAAACCAGATTCTTCCCTGGTCGTCCTTGCGGATACGGGTTATGGCCACGTGGTCGCCGTTGAAGATTTCCTCGGTTTTGCCCCGATGATGTCGCAGGAGACGGCCTTTGTTCCCGGTGCCCATGTAAACGGCGCCGTGCTCGCCGCGGGCCAGCGACCATACGCCTTCCGCTGACACCTCGTACTCTTGCAAGGACCCCGCCGGTCTTATCTCGCCCTTGCTGGATATCTCCACACCCTGGAACTCGCCCCTGCTCCAGTCCTTGAAGCTCTCGATGTCCCACCGGCCGGTGTTAGAGGCATAAACCGTCACCAACATGCCAAGCGCCAGAAACGTAACAACTGCGGAAACCGCCTTGCTCTTTAATATTAACTTCATGTTTTATCAGCTCTCCTTGAGTGGCAGCCGCTTTCTACCTTTTCTTTTCGTCTTCCCTCGCGACCTTGAGCTTTATCCTTTGCGAGCCCATGACCACGTAGGGAACTTTTTGGGAGTAGTACATCTTTTCCCCCGACATGGCCACCGCCTTGGCGTTGGGAGGCTGGAGCATGGATACGGCGCTGGGAGGCAGGTTGTCGAGCCTCCGGCCTTGCACGTCCAACCCTGCGCCGGGGACCTTGTAAAACACCACCAGCCGGTCGGCAGGATACACCTTTTTCATGAACCGGATCATGTCGGGCACGCTCCGGGGATGGGCCGCGTCCGGCGGAGCCCGGCTGCCGCCGGCCACGATGAGGTTCATCTCTTTCAAGCGACGATGGTCGGGCACGTACACCTGGAAACGGAAGTCCCTGGAAGGAGAGTCATACGGTTTTACCGTAACCGTGACCTCCACCGTGCTGCCGGGTTTGACCTCGTCAGTGCTGGTGCGGACGGACTCGATGGCCGCTATTCCCAGGTCGTTGTCCACGGTAAGGTCCATCTGTACCTTTTCCATCTCGACCCTGGCAAAGGGGTTCCGGGCCAGGAACAGCACCGGCTCCAGGTAGCCCATGGTGAAGTTTCTCTGCCTTATCGCGTACAGGTTCTCGAACTCTGCCTCGCCGTAGTCCTTAAGCCGGATGCGGGAGCGGACACGGACGGTGGTGGGATCGAGGCTCGGCACTGCTGACCTTATGATGTCGCGCAGTCCTATCTTGACCAAAGTCGGCAATAATGCCGGCACTTTGGCCATCTTTATGTTATAGCTTTTTTTGAAGCCGGTTTCGGGGTTTTCGATATTGATATCAAAAGGCGTCATGGAGGGCTCTTTGCCGAGCTCGCCGGATATGGCCGCCTGGTGATCATAGGTCATCTCCCCCACCACTGCCGTGGGAGACGACAGCTTGAAGGATATCTCCTGGGAGTTGATCACGGTATGAATCTTTGAAGCCACCAGGGGAACGGATACCGCCCCTCCCTGCATGAAGGCGTGTCCGAAACCCAGCACCCGGTCGCCTTGGCGGTAGCTCAAGGTCCCGGTGCCCACCATGGAAAGGTCCCCCAGCATAAGCGCCGCTCCCAGGGCGGAGCCCGGCTCGAGCTTGCGCGCGGCTTCCGGGTCCAGCTCTGCCGTGCCGAGACCACCGCCGGCTACCGGCACCATGTTGAAAGGCTCGAGCTCTTCTTCCAGCTCTCTTATGGCCCGGCGGCTGAAGCCGGAGGTGATGAGCGGCGTGGCAATGGGGACCACCCGGCCGCGGCGGGAGCTCTTCTCCGGCGTGCCGGACTGTAAACTCGCCAGGCCGGCCGCCTCTGCCGGAACTGCCGGCTTTCCCCTGTCCTTTACCTTAAGCATGTACTCGATGGGAGTAATGCCCGCGATCGGCTCCCGCGCAAACGCCCAGCTATAAGCCAGCGCCCCCACGAGCTTGCCTTCGATAAAGATGGGACTGCCGCTCATGCCGGCGATGATACGGGTCTTTTCCAGGCCGCGGCCTTTGCAGGTCATGAGGATCACGGGCTTGTCATTGGCGAAGTTAGGTACTACGTCCACCACCTCGACCCGGAAGCGCTCGACCTCGGTGCCCTGCCATACCGACAGGCCGTAGCCCGTCATGCCCGGCTCGACCTCTTCCAGCGGCATGATGGCGGTCTCTTCAGCGGCAACGGGCCCGTCCGACTGATAAACAGCCAGGAAAAGAAACAGCACCAGAAAAAAACAGGCGGATATAAAAAGGCGGCACATCTTCTTTATGGTCATTGCGATTCCTTTATTCAAACCGAGCACATTTTAAAGTAAAAGTAGAATGAAGGACCGGAACTGTCAAGCAAACACGGAATCGGCAAGGATGAGGACAACCCTCTGCCTGCAAGGATTAAGGCGGATTCCTGATTTCTTCACTCTTCCTCTTCCGGGTAGATGCTTTCCGCTTCCGCGTAGAGCTTCTCGAGTTCGTAGAACTCGCGCACCGGCTGGTAAAAGACGTGTATGACCACCTGGCCCCAGTCAATGAGAATCCAGTTGCCTTCCCGTTCGCCTTCCACTCCCAGCGGCTTGGAGCGGTAACTGCTGATGGTGTGCAGAACGGCGTCGGAAACTGCCTGGGCTTGCCGAGTGCTTCTGCCGGATGCGATAACGAAGTAGTCGGTATAGTTGACGAGGTCCCCCATCTCCATGACTGTAACGTCAATTGCGCTGCTGTCCCTGGCTGCGTCCGCAACCGCCAAAGCCATTTCCCTGCTGGAGAGTTCGGGTGGAGTGGACTTCCTGCCGCGTTGGGATTCAGTCATGGGGTCGGGCTAAACCTCACTTATACAGGTTGTTTTCATGAATGTACTCCAGGACCCGGCGGGGAAGCAGGTACCTTATGGAGTGCCCTCCCCTGACCATCTCCCGGATGGCTGAGGCGGAAATGCCCAGAGGGGTGACCTCGCAAAAGGTAAGGGTGCTGCCGGAGGAATGGGTGAACTGTTTCGAGTTTCCCTTCTTTTTGAACCGGGACTTGAGCTCGGAAGGAATGGCCTGCTGCCATCCCACCTTGGCCATGCCGCCCCGGCTGTGCACGATAAAGTCGCACTCGTTGAAAAGCTCCTGGTACTTGTGCCAGGTGTTGATCTCCATGAAGGCGTCCATCCCCATGATAAAAGCCAGCTTGTCGTCGGGATACTCCTTCTTCAGCCCCCGGATGGTGTCAATCGAGTAGGACTTGCCCCGCCGGTGGATTTCGGTCTCCGACACCGCAAAGCTCGGGTTGCCGGTGATGGCCAGGTTCACCATTTTAAGGCGGTGAATGGCCGAGGCAGTCTCGCTCTTGCTTTTATGAGGAGGGATGGAAGAGGGAACAAAAAGTATCTGTTTCATCCGGTACCGCTCGAGTATCTCCAGCGCGGTCCGCAAGTGCCCCAGGTGGATCGGATTAAACGTCCCTCCGAAAATGCCGATATTCAATTACTCCTCCCTTACGACTCCCGGACCTGGCCGTCGCCGTACACGATGAACTTGGTGGTCGTAAGCTCGACAAGTCCCATGGGACCGTAAGCGTGGACCTTGCTGGTGCTGATGCCGATCTCCGCACCCAGACCGTATTGAAAACCGTCCGAGAACCTGGTGCTGGCGTTGACCATGACCGAGCTCGAATCAACCTCCCTCAGGAAGCGCTGCGCCACCGTGTAGTTCTCCGTTACCACCGACTCGGTATGGTTCGAGCCGTAAGTGCGGATATGTTCGATGGCCGAGTCCACATTGTCCACGATCTTGACCGCAAGCACAAGGTCCAGGTACTCGGCGGACCAGTCGTCTTCAGTGGCCGGCTTGGCCATGGGTATGTACTCCCGCGTTGCCGGGCAACCACGTATCTCGACCCCCGCCCTGGAAAGAAGCGGAACCACCGAGGCCAAAAAATCCTCGGCGATCCCCGCGTGGACCAGTAGGGTCTCCATGGCGTTGCATACGCCCGTCCGCTGCGTCTTGGCGTTCATCACGATGTCCCGCGCCTTCTTGGGGTTCGCGTCAGCGTCAACGTAAACGTGGCACACTCCCTTGTAATGCTTCAACACCGGAATCCGCGATTTCCCGGCCACCGTCCGGATAAGCTGTTCTCCTCCCCGCGGGATGATAAGGTCTATGTACTCCTCCTGCGAAAGCAGGGCGTCCACCGCCTCCCGGTCCGTCACCGGCACCACCTGTACCGCGTTCTCCGGCACGCCCGCCTTGGTCGCGCCTTCTTTCATTATCTCGCCCAGTATCCGGTTCGAGTTGATGGCCTCGGAGCCGCCCCGCAAAATAACGCCGTTGCCGGACTTCAAACAAAGACCCCCGGCGTCAACCGTCACGTTCGGCCGCGACTCGTAAATAATGCCCACCACCCCCAGCGGTATCCGCATCCTCCCGATCAACAAACCGTTCGGACGGCGCCACATGCGGGTGACCTCGCCCACTGGGTCGGGCAGAGCCGCAACCTCCCGGAGGCCCTCGGCCATGGCCTCGATCCGAGAAGGAGTGAGCTCGAGCCGGTCCAGCATGGCAGAGGCCAGCCCCGCCTCCCGGCCTTTTTCAAGGTCCTTCTCGTTCTCCGAACGTATATGCGACTCTCTCTCCTGCAAAAGATCGGCGATGTTAAGCAAGGCCGCGTTCTTGACATCACATCCCTGGCTCGCCAAAAGCCGCGAGTCCTCCCGCGCCTTTCTGGCCATGGTCTCTATATCTTCATAAACGCCCATACGCTTTACTCTCCCCATGAGGATAAGCCTTGCCGCAGCAAGGCCCCTGAAATCTTACCGGTTAAGTGTACCTTAAGCCGGGCATTGTGTAAAGGGGTCATGGCCGCTTGATTGTTGACCGCAATGAGCTTGGTTGACTGTCCCGCCTGCCGGTGTAGAATCAGTGTTTAGCCCGTTGTCTCTCCACTTTTTTGGACGGGTTTTTTTTATGATGGAAGGACCAATGGACATTGAAGCCACCGACCTCGAGCTCCTGGTCCGGGAGGGAAGCGACTCGGAGCTGGCCGGGTTCTTGCGTCTTCTCCACCCCGCTGACATAGCCGACCTTGTCGAGCAGGTGGACGAAGAAGGACGCGAGCGCATCTTTTCCCTTTTGCCGGACAAGACCGCGGCAGAGGTCCTTCCGGAAATCCAGGACTACGTTATGGGCGATGTGCTGGAGTTCCTGCCTGATGAGCGGATTGCCGACTTTGTTCCCGAGATGGACACGGACGACGCCGCCGACCTTCTGGCCGAGCTTCCGAGCAGTCAGCAACGGATGATCCTGGCGCGGATCGAGCCTTCCGACTCGGAGGAGCTCCGTCGCCTGATGGAGTACCAGCCCGACACCGCGGGCGGGCTTATGCAGACGGAGCTGATAGCAGTTGTCAAGGACGCGACGGTGGGCGAGGTCATAGACGAAATCCGTAAGAACCGGAACGAGGTTGACCGGCTTCATTTTGTTTTCGTGGTGGACGAGTACAAGCGGCTGGAGGGGGTGCTCGATCTTCAGGACCTTATCCTTGCAGACAGCGACCGCCGGGTTTCGGAGCTCATGAGCCCGGAGGTCATCTCGGTGCGGGTGGACACGGACCAGGAGGAGGTCGTCTCTCTCATCATGAAGTACAGCCTGATTTCCATCCCGGTGGTTGATGATCAGAACCGCCTGCTGGGCCGGATCTGGGTTGACGACGTGATGGGCGCGTTGGAGGACGAGGTAGACGAGGACTTCCTTTTAATGGCGGGCGCGGGCGAGGAGGAGCTCGAGGACCTGTCGGTGAGAAAGAGCGTGGTGGCCCGGCTTCCCTGGCTTATTATCACCTGGATCGGCGGCATTACCGCGGCGCTTATCATGGGCCACTTCGGCAAGACCATGTCCGAGGCCATGGTGGTCCTGTCTGCTTTCATTCCCATCATAATGGCCATGGGAGGCAACGTGGGCACCCAGTCGGCGACCATTATCGTGCGCGGTATCGCCACCGGCCGGATAGATTACGGCGGCCTGACCCACTTCTTTTTCAGCCAACTGGGGATCGGCTTTTTTCTGGGCGCGCTCATCGGCGCTCTTACTGCGGCCTTTGCCCACATCAGACCTTCCACCTACGAGTACAGTCTTATCATCGGCCTTGCCATGGCCGCGGTGATAAGCTTCTCCGCGCTGGTGGGGGCCTTTCTTCCCATGTTTTTCAAGAAGATCGGGGTAGACCCCGCCATCGCCACCGCGCCCATCATTTCCATGACCTGCGATATAGTCGGCATCCTGATCTACCTCACCCTGGCCAGCTTTCTCATATCCTGATGACGCGCTTCAACTCGAGAGTGATAGTTACCGGCCGGGCGCCGCTCGGGGAGTCGGACTGCCGGGTGGATTTTCTCTCGCCGCTCCGGGGAAGACTCTCCGCGGTGGCCAAGGGAGGGCTTCGGTCCGCCCGCCGCTTCATGGGCGGGTTCGAGCCTCCCCAAATCATGGAAGCAGGCTTCATGACCACCGGCACCGCGGACCGCATTCTTATCGAGCACGCCGGCATCATCGAGCCTTTTCCCGCACTCCGGTCCGGGCCTTTAAGGCTCGGCCGCGCCTCGGTTATTCTCGAAACCGCGCTTCTTACCGTGCCCATGTATCAATACTCGCCCGGCCCCTATCGCCTGGTCGAGACCGGCTTGTCCCTGCTCGAAAAAGACCCCGACTCCGACCGGTGGCCCCTGCTCTACTCCTTCCGGCTGTTGTCGCTCGCAGGCCAGGCTCCCGAGCTTAAAAGGTGCGTGGGCTGCGGCCGGGAGGCGGGAAAACGTGCCGCTTCTTTCTGTCCCGCCGAAGGAGGACTGGTATGCCGAGGCTGTCGCAGGAAGGGCGTCTCCGAACAGGACATCATGACCGTGTCCGTTGACACACGCCATACCATAAACACTGTGCTGGAGGCCCGGGAAGACCGACTGCCTCGTTTCGATTTCACCCGCCGCAGCCGCGTCCAGGCCGAGCAACTGCTGTTCGTGTTTGCCGCCCACCAACTGGGCTCTCCACTGCGTTCCCTCGAGTTCATGCGCAACCTGAAGGCGGGCGTTGCATAAGGCGTTGATTGACTCTGTGCGCGGGCTGGGACATAATTCTTACTCAAAGATCGAACAAAGCCGGTTTCAATGTTTAGAAGGAAAAAATCCAACGAAAATACGGAAGTTTCCCGGCCCGAACCGGACCAGCGGCCCCGGTTCGGCTTTTCCTGGGTCCTGGTGTTCGTGTTGGTCGTGGCTTTGGCCGTGGTCCTCATGCACTATAAAAGCTCTGACGCTTATGACCGCTTTTTCAACGTCCGCTCGATTGTCTGGGGTGCGTCCCCCTCCTTGAATATATGGGCGGTGCTCTCCGTTTTTGTGCTGTATGTTTTTCTCTTTGCAC
>JAWOBU010000177.1:0-20935 GCA_046484135.1 bacterium | reverse complement strand
GCGGTGAACAAACCGGAGCGCACTGCAAGAGTATCGGCTAAAACGCAATACCCTTTGCAAATCGCTAATAAACCAAGCGCCGCTCTCGTTAAAAAATACAACCTCTAACCACCGACACGGTTCATAAGCCTCTCACAGAGAGGCAGCTTGAAGTTTATTCGGCAGCAATAGGGTATTTTTAAACAGGCTTTATAAAAGGCAAGATAAAAGAAGAAAAAAAGCGAAAAACCGGGACGAGCACCCGCTAAAGCCGGGCCGGGCCGGCGCTCAAAAAGAGCTCTTTAAAAAATCAAGTCCCGCCCTGCATTTTAAAAACAGAACAAGAAACCGATTGCGCCACAAGAGAGCATTCATAAAGCAGAAACCTGAAAGTCAGGCCCGCTCAGGCCGCAACCGGCGTGTTGTCCAGGTCAACAGGATACTGGAAAAAAACGTGATTCCCTTCCCGCTTCAGGATGTCCCCCAGCATCACCATCACCAGGGCGTTCTTGGACACATCCGACAAAGGCAGAGGAGCAACCTCCATGTAAAGGGCTTCCACCAAGTCCCCCACCGAACTTACCGCCTCTCGGTTCCTTTCACAATTTTCCATTGCTCATACCTCCTGCCCCTATTATCAAGCAATCTGCATGCCGGAATTGAGGGTAGCGGCAAGAAACTTGATTCGGCAATCTTTACAGGAAGTAAGAAAGCACCGCTGAACCGGGCTTCAACTGCTGAACTGTAAAAGGAGTAATTCCTACCAGAAGAAGGTAAATTTTTACCGCCAATTTGGAGGGCTTTCCGGAAAAAGGGAAAAAGGGGTTTGTCATTTTCGGTGATACATGCTAATTTATTTAGGTTAACTAATACACACGCCGGACCGTCGTCCCGGGGTGCCGGGTTTCCGGTAGGGGCGATTTTCACGGCCGGCGGAGGAAAAAACCCGACAAGGAGGAATTTTGTTATGGCAGTGGTAACCATGAAGCAGCTTCTGGAGGCCGGCGTTCATTTCGGGCACCAGACGAAAAGATGGAACCCGAAGATGAAGCCGTACATCTACGGGGCGCGAAACGGCATTTACATCGTGGACCTGCAAAAGACGGTCAAGGTTTTCAAGACGGCCTACCAGTTCATCGTGGACACGGTGGCCCGGGGAGAGGAGATCGTGTTCGTTGGAACCAAGCGCCAGGCCGCGGACGCCATCCAGGAAGAGGCGGAGCGGTGCAACATGCACTTTGTCAACAGCCGGTGGCTGGGGGGCACCTTGACCAACTTCAAGACCATCCAGACCTCGGTCGAGCGGCTCCGGCGTATCGAGGAGATGGCCGCGGACGGCAAGCTGGACAAGCTTCCCAAAAAGGACGTGCTCACCATTCAGCGGGTTTACACCAAGCTGGAGAAGAACCTGGGCGGCATCAAGAACATCAACCGCCTGCCGGGCGCGCTTTTCGTGATAGACCCCCGGCGGGAGCGGATCGCGGTGGCCGAGGCCAACAAGCTGGACATCCCGGTGGTGGCCGTGGTTGACACCAACTGCGATCCCGACCCCATTGACTACGTGATCCCCGGAAACGACGACGCCATCCGGGCCATCCGTCTTTTCACCAGCAAGATCGCGGACGCCTGCCTGGAAGGCAAGGACATGCACCAGAAGATGCTTCGCACCGAGCCGGAAAGCATGGAAGCGGCCATGATCGCCGGCGCCGAGGGCGAGGCGGAAGAGAAAGGTCCGGTGGTGGAGCACTTCTCTGACCTTATAAGCCAGGAGATCGGTGAAGTCGAAGAAGAGGGCGAGCCGGAAGAAGAGTTCTTGGAAGAAGAGTCTGCCGAGGAGACCGAAGCGGAAGAAGAGTCGCCGGCCTGGCAAGATGAAGAGCAGTGAGAACTGCTTTGTTATTACGCAGACTATCAGAAATTTAAAAACAGACCATACGTTCAGGGAGGAGAGAAGTTGGCCATTACAGCGGAGCTGGTAAAGAAGTTGAGGGAGAAGACGGGGGCGGGCATGATGGACTGCAAGCGCGCCCTGGAGGAGACCGGCGGCGACCTGGACCAGTCGGTGAACATCCTTCGGACCAAGGGCCAGGCCACGTCCGACAAGCGGGCGGGCAAGTCCGCCAAGGAAGGACTGATCGGGACCTATGTTCATCGGCCCGGCGGCAAGATCGGGGTCATGGTCGAGGTTGACTGCGAGACCGACTTTGTGGCCCGGACCGCGGAGTTCGAGGCCTTTGCCCGGGACGTGGCCATGCACATCGCTGCCAGTAACCCCTCCTACATCTCGCGGGAGGAGGTCCCGGACGATGTTCTCGAACAGGAGCGGGAGATATTCCGGAACCAGGCCCTGGACGCGGGCAAGCCGGAGAAGGTGATTGACAAGATAGTGGAAGGCAAGCTCGAGAAGTACTTCAGCGAGAACTGCCTTCTCGAACAGCAGTTCGTCAAGGACCAGGACAAGACCATCAACGACATCATAAACGACATGATCGGCAAGACGGGGGAGAAGATGGTCATCCGCCGCTTCGCCCGCTTCCAGGTGGGAGAGCTTTCCGAACCAGAGGAAGAGGAGTGAAGGAAGAGCAGCCTGCATATAAGCGGATTCTTCTCAAGCTCTCCGGCGAGGCTTTCCAGGGAGAGCAGGAGTTCGGGATAGACCTTCCGGCGCTGAACCGGTTTGCCGAAGAGATCGGACAGGTGCTTAAGCTGGGCGTCCAGGTCGCGATCGTGGTGGGCGCCGGCAACTTCTTCCGGGGAGTGCCCGCCAGCAAGCAGGGTCTGGACCGGGTTACCGCTGATTACATGGGCATGCTGGCCACCATCCTGAACTCGGTGGCTTTGCAGGACAGCATTGAAAAGGAGGGGTTCTCCTGCCGGGTGCTGTCCCCCATCGAGGTCCCCCAGATCTGCGAGCCTTACATCAGAAGGCGGGCCATCCGGCACATGGAAAAAGGAAGGGCGGTGGTGTTCGCCGCGGGAACCGGGAACCCCTACTTCAGCACCGACATGGCAGCGGCGCTCCGGGCGGTCGAGATCGGCGCGGAGGCCATTTTCAAGGCCACCAAGGTGGAAGGGGTGTTCGACGCCGACCCGGTAGTGGAGCCGAGCGCCACCCGGTTCGACGAGCTGACCCACATGGAGGTCATCTCCAAGAATCTCCGGGTCATGGATGCGCCCGCCATTACCCTGTGCATGGACAATAACCTGGAGATCATCGTGTTTAACCTTCTCGTGCCCGGCAACATAAAAAGGGTCCTCACCGGCGAAAAGATCGGCACCAGGGTGATAGTGGACCCGGAGATGCTCTAATGCGTGGCCGAAGTAAATCTGATGAATGTTATCATGATAGGTGCGAGCGACTTTAGTCGCGATCAAGGCCTCTCGCACATTGCATAATCGCCGATGTTTCGAGTTACAGGACTTCTCCGGCACCCGGAACAAAGGAGGACGAAAGGATGTCCGAAATTATTGACATGGTAGTGGAGGACGTGAAACAAGAGAACCAGAACATTGAAAAGAGCTTGAAAAAACAGTTGGCCAAGATAAGGACCGGCCGGGCCTCTCCCAACATCCTCGATGACGTGAAAGCGGACTACTACGGGGTCTTGACTCCTCTCCGCAACATGGCCAACATAAACATCCCCGAGCCCCGGCTCATGGTTATTCAACCCTATGACCCCTCTTGTCTGAAGGACATAGAAAAGGCCATCCAGGCCGCGGACCTGGGACTCAATCCCCATAATGACGGAAAGGTGCTCCGGCTGACCATACCTGAGCTTACGGAAGAGAGAAGGAAAGACCTGGCCAAGCAGGTGAAGAAGATAGCGGAGGACCACCGGGTCTCCGTGCGCCAGGTGCGCAAGGACGCCAAGGACCAGCTCAAGCAGTCGGAGAAGGACAAGGAGATATCCGAGGACGAGTTTCATCAGGGCATGGACAAGGTCCAGAAAGAAGTGGACAAAGCAGTTGAAGAGATTGACAAGATCGTAAAAGCCAAAGAAGACGAACTGATGGAGATTTGATTACCATCCGCCAAGCTTCCGCTTATGACACTGAACCACGTTGCCATAATAATGGACGGGAACGGCAGGTGGGCCGAGAAGCGGGGGCTGTCCCGCTCGGAAGGCCACCAGCAGGGGGTCAGGACCGCCCGCCGCATAACCCGGTCCACTGCCAAACGCGGCATCCCCTATCTTACCCTCTACGCCCTGTCCACCGAGAACCTGTCCCGGCCGCAAGAAGAGCTGGACGCACTGGCCGTCCTCATGCGCGATTACCTGGACAACCAGGTTGACTCTCTTATCGAGAACGACGTGAAGCTCCGGGTGATCGGCAACCGCGACCTTTTGGGCAAAGACCTCCGGGACAAGATCGAACAGGCGCAAGAGAAGACCTCCGGCGGCCGGCGGCTCACCCTGAACCTCGCCATCTGCTACGGCGGCAGGGACGAGATCGCCCGGGCGGCCCGCGCCATAGCACAAAAAGGCACTCCCGAGTACATTACGGAAAAGAACCTGTCCGAACATCTCGACACCGCGGGCATACCCGACCCCGATCTGCTTATCCGCACCGGCGGAGAGCAGCGCATCTCCAATTACCTGCTCTGGCAACTGGCCTACTCCGAGCTCTACTTTACCAGCGTGCTCTGGCCCGACTTTACGGGGAAGCACCTCTCCCGGGCCATTGAAGCCTTCTACCGCAGGGAGCGGCGGTTCGGCCGCACCGGGTCCTCTTCAAAAAAGAAAGGCCGGAAGAAAGCGAGGAAGTTCAAGTGAAGCGGGTGGCGGTGCTGGGAAGCACCGGCTCGGTCGGGGAGAACGCCCTCCGGGTGATAGAGGCGGAACCGAGAAGATTCCAGGCGGTGGCCTTGGCCGCGGGAAGCAACTACCAGCGCCTCTCCGAGCAGATATCCAGGCACCGGCCCCTCATGGCCTCGATATGCGCAGAGCGCGCCCCCGAGCTGTGCCAGACCTTTACGGACTACTCCCCCCGGGTGGAAGAAGGAGAACCAGGCCTGTGCCGGATGGCGGCTATGCCGGAGGCGGACACCGTGCTTATCGCCCTCTCCGGCGCTGCCGCGCTTGCGCCGGCACTGGCCGCGGTGCGGGCGGGAAAGACGGTGGCGCTTGCCAACAAGGAGTGCATGGTCATGGCGGGCGAGCTCCTCATGTCCGAGGCGGAAAAGTCCGGCTCTCTCATCCTGCCGGTGGACTCGGAGCACAGCGGCGTGTTCCAGGCCTTGGCGGAGCGGCCGATCGAGCGGGTCCGGCGCATCATCCTTCCCGCTTCCGGCGGGCCGTTTCTGGACACGGCTTCCGCAGACCTGGAATACGTGACGCCGGAAGAGGCGCTCTCCCATCCCACCTGGTCCATGGGGCAAAAGATATCCATAGACTCCGCCACCCTCATGAACAAGGCCCTGGAGATCATCGAGGCCAGGTGGTTGTTCGGGATCGAGCATTCCCGCATCGAGGTTCTCATCCACCCGGAAAGCATTGTCCACGCACTGGTCGAGTTCAAGGACGGGTCAGTTATAGCCCAGATGTCCGTACCGGACATGCGCTTCCCCATACTTTATGCCCTCTCCTACCCGGAGCGACCGGACATAGGACTTCCACCTCTCGAACTTGCCGAGCTCGGCACCTTGAGCTTTCGCAACCCGGACCACGGGCGCTTTCCCGCTCCCGGACTGGCTTACAAGGCCCTGGACATGGGAGGAGACGCGCCTGCCGTGTTCGCGGCCGCGGACGAAGAGGCGGTGGACGCTTTCCTCTCCGGCAACATAAAGTTCAGCCGCATAGTCGAGATCATCGCCGAGGTCCTTCTGAACCATCGGCCCGGCCCGGTCTCCACCATTGAGCAGGCCAAAGAAGCGGACGCGAGCGCCCGCGAACGCGTCCGTCAAATCATCGGCAGTTAAACCGCCTTCGCTATCGCGTTTAGCCGCGCCTTTTCGCGTTTGTGATACGAGAACAAACAAGGTAGCCTGATATACCTGATGCAGGAGAGGAAACCGCAGAAGCCTTTGCCGACCGGCGTGGAGAGATTCCCCGGCTTCGCACCGAGCAGCCGGGACTGGGTGGCGGCAGCACTCATGCTTGCCTCCCTTTTCCTTTTCTTCGCGCCGGTGATCTTTGCCGGTGAGGTGTTTTACTTCCGGGACGTGTGCATGGAGATCGTTCCCAAGCGCTGGTTCCTGTCGCGCTCCGGCGGAGAGGTGCTCTGGAACCCCTACGGCTTCTTCGGCCTTCCCCTGGCCGCCAACTCGCAGTGGGCCGCGTTTTATCCTTTCAACTTCTTTTTTCTTTTGGGCTCGGCTGCCCGGTCGGTGAGTTTCTACATAATCTTCCACTATGTTGTCGCCCTTTCCGGCGCTTATGTTCTTATGAGATCGCTTGGCAGGTCGTGGGCCGCGGCCCTGGCCGGTGCGCTGGCTTTCGCTTACGGTGGGTTCTTTATCTCCGCGGGTGTCCAGGTGGTGGTCCTCTCTTCCGCGGCCTGGATCATGTGGCTTTTATGGTCGGTCCGGCAGGGCATCCGCACCGGGCGGGCGGTGTTTGTCGCGGGAGTGGGCATCTTCTGGGCGTTGCAGGTTATGGGAGGAGAGCCGGAGATAGCCTTCCTTACCGCCATAATAGTTGCCCTTTTCTGCGCGGCTCTTTACTTGGAAAAGGAAGAAGAGCTCTCCGGCCGGGCCTACCTTACAAGATGCCTCTACATCTGCGGCGCGGGTCTCGTCCTGGCCGCTGCCCTGTCCGCGGTGCAATGGTCCCTTAGCCTGGACATGGCGGGCCTGTCCAACCGTGCCGGAGGGGTGGACTACCAGGCGGCCCTGAAGTGGTCCCTGCCGCCGGGCTCCCTGTTTACCCTGCTTTTTCCCAACAACATCCTGGACCCGTCCCAGGGACGGCTGTGGGTACTGGGGTTTTTCAACCTGGAGGCCAAGCTGCCTTACCTTCTTTCCGTCTATCCCGGTATCGTCGTGCTTTTGCTTGCCGGGGTCGGGATTGTAAAGGACAGAAAGACAGGCGCGATACTGGCCGGCGGAGCCGCGCTGTTTCTGCTTCTCAGCCTCGGTGATTACGGCCTGCTCTACCGGCTCTTCTACCACCTCGTGCCCGGCTTCGACCGCTTCCGGATTCCGGAGAAGTGCTTATACGGGTTCGCCGTGCTTTTAAGCCTCCTGTGTGCCGCAGGAACGGACAAGATCGTAAGCGGCGCTGCGTCAAAGGATGAAACGGACCAAGACCACGGCTCCGGCGGAGTACTCCGGCGGGCCTTGCCTTTCCTTCTTCTTGCGGCAGGGATCATCGCGGTTTTGCGTTCTTACTTTCTTGAAGCAGGCCAGGCCCCTTCCGTGGCATCCGGGCCGGAAGCGCTTCAACAGTATCATCTGGACCTCATATCCGCCTCTATCATTCAAAGCGCGGGCGTGGTCGCCCTGTTTCTGGCAGTGTTCTTTCTGGCCCGCCTTCGCTTTCTCAAGCGGACGGTCGCGGCTTTCATGATCTGCCTTATTATCCTCATGGACCTGTTCCTTGCTCACCAATACGTGAACCCCGCGACGGAGCCCGGCTTCTATTCCTTGAAGAACAACATCGCCGAAGGCGTTCCCCAGGGCGACCGGGTGGCGGTTTTTTCACCTGATAAGCCCGACCGGTGGCTGGGGACGGGGGACAACGTGGAAGAGTTCTTCAAAAACCAGCGCCAATGGGTGCAGCCCTTTACCGGCTTGCAGCTCAAGCTCCGGGACACCGGCGCCAAGAGCTCTTTTTATCCTGCCGACGCGGACCGCTGGCTTTCGCTTCTCAGAGAGAATAGCCAGTCGGAAAAAGAGCGGATACTCGCGCTCTCGGGCGTCAAATGGGTCATCCGGCCGGGAGCGCCTCCCTATAAAATAAAAGATGCCCTTCCCCGAGCTTATGTAACCCCCCAGGTCGAGTTCGTTCAAAATCGGGAGAAGGCCCTTCAACGTATCCAGTCGGAGTCCTTCGACCCCCGAGAGACCGCGGTCCTGGAGGGGGAGCCTCCGTCATACCGGATGCCCGGCGCCGGACCGGTTTTCTGGGGCGCGTCCATTCTGGAGGAGAAAAACCATTACCTGGCCATCATGGTCGAGTCCGATCACCCGGGTTACCTGGTGCTTCTCGACAGCTTCATGCCGGGCTGGCACGCCCGCATGAACGGAGAAGAGCTGCCCCTCTACCGGGCCAACGGCTTCTTCCGCGCCGTGCCGGTGGACAAGTCGGGCGGAGTGGTGGAGTTCTACTACCGTCCTCTCTCCTTTTACGCCGGACTGGCGGTGAGCCTTGTCGGCCTCGCACTATGTATGTATCTGCTGTTCCGGCGCCGTCCCCGGCTGTTGTGGTGGCCCTTGTGGTTCCTGGTCCTTGCGGTTCTTCCCGCCATGCACGGAGGGACCCATTACGTGCCGGTTACCGCGCTCAAGAGCACGGTCCTTCTCATGGCCGCGGCCTGGGCATACAAGCTCATGCGAGAGCGGGAGCTCGCTTTTCTCCGTACACGGCTGGACCTTGTTGTGGCGCTTTTCTGGCTTGTCGCAGCGTACGCGTTCGTTAAAAGCGATTACTTTTATATCTCTTTGTACTGGCACCTTAACATCGTGACCTGTATCATTTTATTTTACGTCCTGGTCCAGTTCGCCGGCGAGGAGGGCAGACGCGAAAAGCGGGGCGATGGGATCATGGCGCTGGTGGTGTTCTCCGGCCTGGTCCAGTCGGCCTGGGCCGTATCTCAATACCTGGCAGAGGGTGACCGGGGCGCCGGCGGGTTCTATAACCCGGCTTTACTCGCCGGATACCTCATGGCGATCAGTCCTTATGTTCTCGCCCGGTCGCTCCGGGCTTTGCAAAAGCCCGGTAAGAGGGGTGTCGTCCTTTTCGGAGGCGGCGCCCTTGTTTTCCTGGTGCTGGCCGCGGGCGCGCTGGTTACCCGGAGCCGGGCGCTCATCATCTGGCCGGTGCCCCTGCTCCTGGTAGCTGTCCCCGGCCTGCAAGGAGTGCTGGAGTCGCGCGGCATGAGCCCGCGGCGTTCTTTCCGGGCCGGCGCGGCAGCGGCAGGCACGGCCCTGGTGCTGGGGGCGGTATTGCTGGCGGTGTTTCCCAATCCGCTGCGGGAGAGGGTCCTCAATATCGAGTCGGACAAGTACGCTTTTGAAAGGCCGGAGATATGGGCCTCGAGCCTTAAGATGATAAAGGAGCATCCGCTCGGCGTCGGCCTTGGAATGTATAAGTACTACTCGCACCGCTACAAGTTCCCGGTGGAGAACGTTATCGGCGGAAGATACGAACGCACCGCTGACAGCGCCCATAACGAGTATCTTCACCTGGCCGCGGAGATGTCCGTGCTTGCCCCGGTCCTGCTTTTGCTCGCCCTGGTTCTGCTTCTTATGGGCGCAGTAAGGAAAGGCCGGCGCTCCGGGCGAGGCCCGGTAATAACGGGACTTGCCGCCGGCATCTTGAGCCTGGCCCTTCACGCCTTTTTCGACTCGAACCTTCATAACCCGTCGCTTGCCGTACTGGCCGCGGTGTTTTCGGCCCTGCTGGTTTGCGAACTGGCCGGGCTATGGGAGGGCTGGACCGTGCCGGTGGACCCGGGCGGATGGGCCCGGCGGGGTCTTTTCCTGGTCTTATTACTGGCCGTACTTTTGGGTACTCCCGCCTACCTGGCCCTGGCCCGCGGCTTTGGCCGGAACCTTGAAGCCCGGAAAGCCACGGACCTGCGCAAGGCGGTGTTCCTGGCCCACCGCGCCGGCCGGCACTCGTTGGGAAACGCTTTGCCCTTCCGGAGCCTTGCCGGATATCTCCTGGCGGAGTATCAGGCGAGCAATAACATCAAACATCTGGAAAAGGCATGGAAGGCGGCCAAGGAGGCGGTAGACCGGAACCCGGCCGACCCTGCGGCGCGGGGCATGGAGGCCCGGACATGTTTTCTCATGTACCGGAACACCGGCCATGGACCGCTTCTGGAAGAGGCGCTCGAAAAGATCGAAAAGGCGCTTGAGCTTGCGCCCTCTAACGTGGACTATCACCTGCTGGCGGCGGAGGCTTACAAGGTTGCCGAAAACCGGGGGGAACAGCTCGGCCATCTTAGAAAAGCGCTTGAGCTCGAGCCCCATGACCTCGGCGCCCGCCTGCGCCTTGTTAAGGCCCTTTACCAGGCCGACCGGCGCCGGGAAGCCGAAGAGCAATGGGAAGAGTTCCATCGCCGCCGCCGAGAGGTAAAGAAGGCGGAAGAGAAGGACTCGAGAGCTTTTGCAACCCCCTATCGGCAACGGCGGTCCGATTACGACCGGAATCTTTACCAGGCGCTTTCGAGGATGCAGGGCGGACCGGAGCCGGCAGCGGATTGAAATCGCAAACGCGGGACTTTTTATGGACAGTGATTATAATAGAGTAAGAGCATCAAGGAGTTTCCGCCGGTCCTTCGGTTTCCGGAGTGAGAAAGGATTTTCCTTTAGTGGAGAGAGACGATGGTCAAACGTCTCATAGCGGCGCTGGTGCTTTTCGGGATATTAATATTCGTGCTCCAGGTGTGGATTGACCGCCGGTCCGAAGAGCTGGATGCGGGTCAGAAGAGGGGGTTCACTCCCCCCAACTCCGCCATTGTCAAGACTGCTTCCATGGGGTATCACACCATAGTGGCGGACCTTTACTGGCTCCGGGCCATTCAGTACTACTCCGAGAGCGTGAACAAGAAAGTTCCTCCGGTTGACCTGTACCCTCTCACCGACTTCATTACCGACCTTGATCCCGATTTCTGTGTCTCCTATTACTTTGCCGGCCAGAACATGATGCTGGGAGGAGTAGAGGCCGACAAAGTGATAAGGATCCTGGAGAAGGGAAAAAAGCACTGCCCCGAAGACTACCGGCCTCCGTTTCTGCTGGGTTACTTATATTACTTCTACCTTCACGAGCCGGAGAAGTCGGCGGACAACATGGAGATCGCCGCCCGGCTCAAGGACAAGCCTTATTTCGCGCTTCTGGCGAGCCGCATCCGTAGCGAGACCGGCCGGCTGGAGACGAGCATGAGTTTCCTGGAGGAGATGCTCCGGCATACCGAGGACGAAATGGCCAGGAAAAAGTTTCGCCGGAGGATGGCGGAGATCCGGACGCGGCAGATGGAGAAGGAGCTTAACCGGGTGCTGGAGAAGTACCGCCAAGAGACCGGGAGTTACCCGGCCGGCATCCATGATCTTATCCGGGCGGGCTTTTTGGAAAAAATGCCGGAAAACCCCATGCAGCGCTACTCCCGGAAGTATCACTTCGTCTACGATGAAAAAGAAAAACGTATAAGAAGCGAGCCCCCGGTCCAAGTCGAGGTACATGAATCCAAGGTCAAAAAGCAAAAATAAAGGAGCGTGTCATGTCATCCTCAGGGAACGATGTTGTTTTGTCCGTAAAAGACCTTTACAAGGTTTTCCATACCGGCTTTTTGCGCCGCCGGCTCGAGGTGTTGCGAGGGGTGAGCTTCGAGTCGCGCCGGAACGAGATCCTGGGTTTTCTGGGCCCGAACGGCGCGGGCAAGACCACCTCCATCAAGATAATCCTTGGTCTTATATATCCCACCAGCGGCAGCGGCGAGGTTCTGGGAGCGCCTCTGGGGGAGGTGAACATAAAAAGCCGGGTCGGCTTCCTGCCGGAGCATCCTTACTTTTACGAGTTCCTTACCGGGGGGGAGCTCTTGGACTTTTACGCCCGCTTCCACGGTCTGGGGGGCAGGTCTCGCCGGGCGCGGGTGGCCGAGCTTCTGGAGCTTACGGGCATGGAAGAGGCAAAGGACCTTGCCCTTCGCAAGTACTCGAAGGGGATGTTGCAAAGGATCGGTCTTGCCCAGGCCATCATAGGGGACCCGGACATAGTGATCCTGGACGAGCCCATGTCCGGGCTGGACCCGATAGGCCGGCGGGACATTCGGGAGATCATTCTCCAGCTCCGGGACGAAGGCAAGACCATTTTCTTCAGCTCCCACATCCTTCCGGACGTGGAGGAGATATGCGACCGGGTGGTAATAATCCACCGGGGCCGGGTGCGGGGCACGGGCAGCCTTGCCGACATCCTGGAAGCTCCGGTGGAACACGTGGACCTCCATTTCAGCGGGCTGGACCTGGCAGGGGCGGAAAAGCTGGAGGCTCTTTGTGAAGAGTTTCCGGGGTTGCGGGTCATCTCCAAGGGCAAATTGGTCGTGGTGAGCGCTCCGACCTGGGAGGCGGCCGACCGCGTTGAAGAGACCGGCCGCGGCGCCGGGGGCAAACTGGTGGGCTTGAAGCCGCAACGGGAGACGCTCGAGTCCTACTTCCTGCGGGAGATAGACCGGAAGGAGGAGTCCAATTGAAGCTGTGGGCCATCATTTTCAACACTTTCCGGGAGACGGTCCGGGACCGGATACTCTACAACCTCTTGGTGTTCGCCGTGTTCATGATCCTTTTGTCCATGGCGCTCGGGAGGCTCTCTTTTACGGAGCAGGAGCGGATAACCGTTGACGTGGGACTGACCACGGTGTCCGTGTTCAGCCTCATAATGGCGGTCTTTCTCGGCATTCGGCTCATCAACAAGGAGATAGACAAAAAAACCGTGTATACCCTGATCGCCAAGCCGGTGCCGCGGTATTACTTCATCCTGGGCCGGTACCTGGGGCTCATGCTCACCATCGGGCTCAATATCCTGATCATGGCCGCGGCTTTCGGGTTCATCATCTGCTACATCCATCGGGAGCTGGTATGGCCCATTGACTTTGCGCTCTTCCAGGCGCTGTTGCTGATCTACCTCGAGGTCTCGATTATCATAGCGGCGGCCATGGTGTTCTCGAGCTTTTCCACCGCCACCCTGAGCGCCATCTTTACCCTGTGCTTCCTGGTGATAGGAAGGTTCACTGCCGGCATCTACGAGTTTGCGGAAAAAGCCCAAGAAGAGGTGTTCAAGTGGGGAGGAATAGTGCTTTACTACGTGGTTCCCAACCTTACCGACTTCGTCCAGGTTGAGAACGCGGTGTACGGAGAACCGCTTCCGGGACTCCTGTTTCTTTCCATCATCGGCAAGGGGGTACTCTGGACCGCTTTCTTCCTTCTCATTGCCATAGCCGTCTTCCAAAAGAAAGACTTCCTCTGATGCGGCCATGAGTGAAGAGAGACCCCCCGATTCCCGCCAGATGGAGGCTGTCCTTCTCGCCTTCCTCGTTTTCCTCCGTATATGCCTGGCCCCCGCAGTACATGAATGGGCCGGGTTTCTGCAAAACGCGGCGCTCGCCCTGCTTCTTCTGTACGTGCTGGTGAAGACGCCGTCGAAGCCGACGGCAGGGGACCGCCTGATGGTTTGGGGAGCCTTTATATACTTCGGGTCGGCGTTTTTCACCATCCCCTGGTCATTGGCTCCCCGGCAAAGCCTGCACCATTTCTTGTATCAGAGCGGGGACCTCTTTATATTCCTGGTGGCCGCCGGTCTCGGCGCCAGGCGGGTCAAATGGTTTACATGGGCGCTGCTGTTCGCATGTCTGGTTTCGGCGGGCTTCGCGCTGCGCCAGCACTGGGGCGGGTTTGAAAACACGCTGGCGGTTTCCGGGCTTTCGGATTACGCGCGGACCACGCTTAAGCGAGGCAGGGTTTTCGGCCTTACCATGTCTCCGGACATGCTGGCCGTAACCATTGCCGCTGCTCTGCCGGTGGCTTTTTCCCTGCTCTTGCCGGGCGCCCGGCGGGAGAATTCCAGCAAGGAATACTGGAAGAGATTCCGTAGCGGCGTGCTTATTGCCATCTTCCTGGTATTTCTTTACGTGCTTTTTCTCACCCGGTCGCTGGGGGGATGGCTGGCCGCGGGCGCAGGCATTTGCATCTTCGTGTTCTTGCTCGCTCTTGCAGAGCCGGAGAGCTTTTTCCGCCGGCACTGGAAGAAGCTGGCTGCCGTGGCCGCGTTAGTGGTGGTCGCCGGAAGCGCGGCCATTGTTATAAGCCGGGGGGGCCATTTCCTGGAACTGGATGATCGCCACAACCCGCTGGTTATGAGGCTCCACAACTGGGCGGCCGCGGCCCGGGTCTCTTCCGAGTTTCCCGCCTCCGGCGCCGGCGCCGGCGAGTACGGCCTCGCCATGTTGAAGCACCGGAGCGCAGGCGGCAACGAGGCCCAGCACGCTCACAACTCTCTTCTGGAAGCGCTGGCAGAGACGGGCGTTCCGGGCTTTATCGGGCTTCTCCTTTTATTCATCGGCTTTTTCCGACGCGGTTTGTCAAAGGTCCGACGGGAAGTAGAGGGGTGGTCCCTGGAGACGCGCCGGCTTGGCTCGGGGCTTTTTGCGGGCGCCGCTGCCCTGCTGCTTCATTCCTTTATGGACTTCAGTCTCCAGGTCCCGGAGGCTTCGGTTATCTTCTGGTTGGTTGCGGGATTACTGGCGTCTCCCGAAAGCGTAGAGATAAAAGAAAAGCCCTCGTCTTTGCAGGGAAGGCTTGCGGTAATTATCGCTTTTGCGGCGTTGGTTCTCAGTGGGGGGGCAAGCCTTTATCACATGCAGGCTGCGAAGCTCATGCAGAAGGCGCGGGAAAAAGCGCGGCCGGGGGAGTGGAGCAGTGCGCTCTCGGCATCGCAAAAGGCGCTGGAGTGGCGAGCGGCGGACACGGAGATGCTGGTCCTGAAAGCGCGGGCGCTGGCCTTTGCCGGAGAAAACACCCAAAACCTAAAGCGTGCTCGCGCCGCCCTGCGCCGGGCCATCCGCCTTAACCCCCGCCAGCCCTTCCTGCACGAGTATTACGGCCACCTTCTCGCGGCAAGCGAGCCGGCCCGGGCGGAGGAGATGTTCCGCCGGGCGGTGGCTTTGTACCCCAACTCCATGGGCTTGAACCTGACGCTCGGCAAATGGCTTATGATGCAAAAAGAGTATGAGGAGGCGGAGCGGGTATTAAAGCACGCCGCCAGGTGCGGGAGCGCCATTGGGGAGGTGCTTTTCCAGCTTTCCCGGCTTTATTTTCAGCAAGGAGAAAAGGACAAGGAGGGCAAATTTTTAAAGCGGGCGGCCTTTGCGCCTCCGGTCCGGGCGGACAGGGCCGAACAATACGCGCTGTTTCTGGCGAAGCAAAACCGGAAGGACGAGGCCCTCGATTTCCTGGCGAAATGGATGAGGAGAAACCCGGACCATGCAGGCGAGCTGAAAAAGCTGCAAAGGAGTCTTGCCGACAAGTAGAAGAACAGGTGGCAGCTCATATCATGCTTTTAGTGTTCCCCCCTGAGAACGAACAATCAAAGCGCGGATTTTGAGGTAGTTTAACTGTGAGTCCCTGGTTGACAGCCTCATGAGGTCGTGATACTTTTTTTACCATGTCCGTATCCGAAGAAAGCGATTCGATTCATAATACGGAGGAGAGTTCCGAAGTTGACGACCGGCGAGCTCCCGGTGCCGGAACCGATCCGATACCAGGGCTGGAATGGCATATATCGGACGTTTGCAACTATCGGTGCGAATACTGCTGCGAGCGGCAGTTTGACCCCTCCCGTCCCCATCTGGGCATGATGCCCGACGATCTCGTTGAACGCGTTCTGGAGATGACGTCGGGTCTGCCGGGAAGATGGCACACCAAGTTCGGCCACGGGGAGCCCACTCTCCATCCCCGCTTCGTGGAGGTGGCGGGAAGACTTTGCGAGCAGGGCCACCAGGTAGGATTTGTAACCAACTTTCCATGAACAAGAGAAAGCAGACCGCGCTTGTTGAAAATGCGGAGACAACCTGGTGTACATCCCACATGATCCGGTCCTCTGCTAAAGGATGGCGCCTCGAATTGAAAAAGCGCCTGGACCGAAAATAGTGCAGCCGGAGCGCAAGGTTTTCGCTTGCCGGCGTGGAGTGGCCCCGGCATAATCGAAGGGAGTCGAGATTAAGAGCGGCTCATGAGATCGTCCTTGAGAAAACTGAAAACCTCCCTTTTACATCGCAAGCGGGAGACAATGGCGTATCTTTATGACCTTGCCGGGCACACGCCACAAGACCAGGTCCGCGCGGTCATCTTCGCGCAAGGCAGGACAGGCAGCACTCTCCTTGAAGACCTGGTTTTCTCCACTGGGCATTTCCATAAACACGGGGAGCTACTGAGGACCAGGGAAGGTGAAGTGCTCTTTCCGGTGCGGTTTGTGCGGGGACTCTCGAAGCGCCAATCAGACAGGCATTTCATATTTCATGTAAAGAACTATCATCTGACCCGTGATCGAAAGCGTCCCGTTGATGCCGCTTGGTTTCTGGAAACGCTGTACAGGGAGGGCTGGAAGATCATTTACTTGCAGCGAAGGAACAAGGTAAGGCATGCGCTTTCAAACATCATCCGCGATCAGCGGGGAGACCCTTTCAAGCGGGATGACGAAAAAGAGGAGATCAAGGTGGTTGTGGATTGCGAAAGGTTTGTCGAATCTGTAAAGGAAAGGATACGTTTCGAGAAAGCCGAAAGAAAAGCCCTGGCTGACATTGAATATCACCAGGTGGTCTACGAAGACGACCTTGAGGACGCAGGCAAGCACCAGGAGACAGTAGAGAGGATACTCGATTACCTTTGCCTGGAACACAGGCAGGTAAAAACCGGTTACAGGAGGATAAACACCTGGCCGCTCGAAGAGTTGATATCCAACTACGGCGAGTTTGAAAGCCGTGTTTTTGAAAACGGCTGGCAGAGCTGGCTTGACGGTTAATCAGGGGGGTGGATCAAGGCAGCGAAATCTTTTTATTAGTCCGAAGTATCTTCATCAACATTTTAACCCTTCGGGTCCGTCTTCCAACACAAATTACATACTCATGTTTTTTCATCAGAATGCCTGGCAACCTTCTAAGTAAATTGCGCCGGTCAATAACTTTCGGATTATATTTAAAAATACTTCCCTCGTAGGCAAGAAACGATACGTAAGGTTTTATAACTAATATATCATTCCCGCTTATTTGTTTTTTCTCCAACTTCTTAAAAAGCTTCTCCACGCATTCCCGGTTTTGGGACAAATCTTTGGTCAGCTTCGAGGCCGGTGGGGACTGAATGGATCGTTCTCCAATTGAGTCTTTCATCATGGCAAGAATATTCGCTCGACTTTGCCAAGGGTCTTCCTCAAGCAAAGAGAACAGGCACCTCTTTAACAGGTAGACAAGAAACCTTTTGAATTCCTTTTCATTAAAGACACCTTTTTCAGCACATTCCAAGGCTTCGCGTATCGTTTGTTCCAGCCTTTCAGGGCTGTTTAAATCAAAGGTGAACCCTTTTTCTCCGTATACGGCATTTCCCAAAATGACAACCTGCTTGCGGCGGGTCAACGCCTCCAAGCCCACAGTGGAGTTCACCGCCATCACCACGTCCGTGACATTAAAGAGTGATTGCAGCCCGTAATCCAGGCTTATAAGCATTTTATCCGAGCATAGTTTCCTGAGCTCTTCAAGACGGTCCCTGTCTTCCGGATGGGGTTTGATTATCACATAAAGCTTTTCAATCCTTTCGCTCACTTCGGCAAGGTCGGAGATTATCTCGGGCATTGATTTATAAAAAGGAGAGTAGCTGATTATGTTGGAATCTTTCTCTATCTGGAGCGGAAAAAGGAGGACGGATGCATCCGGGGGTATGCCCAGCTCTCGATAAATGTCGTCATCGGAAACTCCTCTGCCTCCGGGAACTATGGTTGCTCCCTTTTCCCGCCAGTAACGACAAAATCGGTCCGCCAGTTCATTCTCCTTTTCGTCCGGAACGGGCGCGTCCACACCTTTCCATCTCTCGCCGGCAACATGGCTGCCGTAATTAACGCCCATCGGATCTATTACAACAGTGTCGGGAAGAAGACCGCGCTCGAGATAAAACGTTGGCACTCCTTTTTCACTTGCCAGTAGCGACAGGATTTTGCTCGGTAAAGAACAAGTGTTCCAGGAGAATACCATACATGGGTCCAACTCCTGGAAAAGCTCTCTGATGGCTTTGTACATTTGCTCAGCGGCCCAGTGATAGTACTCCGCGCTTTTGGCATTGAAAGGATCCACCACGGGAAGCTTGGGCTTTCTTTCCACCCTTAAATCATAGTCGTAAAGCTTGCGGGCGGTATGTTCATTCAACTTGACAGGGGCAGTGCCCACCGTGTACTCGACCAACTCGGTAAGCGAGTATGCTTCCAGTCCCCTTTTGTAGAACTCCATCTTGACGCTGGGGAAGGGTACCAGGAAGATTAACTTGAATCCCTCCCGCTCCAGAAATCCCGCTAACTTGTCATATATATCAATTACGGAAGGGTTCTTGGAAGAAAAGGCAAGAATCCTTCTGGGGATTAGATTTTTGTTGTTTTGATTATTATACATGTTTGGCGTCATTTTGGGCACGATCAAGGCTTCTATTTACTCGCACTTTCATATAAATAAACACATTACAGACAAAAGGGAGAATTCCTTCATGTCTGCACTTGTTCGTTCTTAAACCTTTCAATCCATAATTTTATTGTCTCTCCTTTACGGCTTTCTAAGATACGAAGACGCTCTTCAATTTGACACGACCTTTCTTTTCTTATTTTAAGAGTGTCCATGACCTTTGAATAAAGCATATCATTAACTTCTTCAAGGGCGCATCGTATCAATAAATCTTGCTGATTAAAAATTTCCAAAGCTCCCTTGTTCTTGTGGAGATAATAGTCGTCATTTTCCATGGCCAAAGCGATAGCTGGCACTGCTCCTCCCATTGCGAATATAAGGGGATGATGTTTCATGCTGATGCAAAGCTCTGCCGAGCGGATCGTTCCTATTGTTACGTCTATGTCCCGGCCACTTTTAACAATATGAAAATCCTCCTCCATACCGTCTGCAACCAAAGAAATGGTTTTTTCATCCGATTTTACCATAGGTACAAAGCATATCTTTAAATCGCTTTCCGCTCTTATTCTATCTAAGGCGGCCGACAGTTGTTTTGCAAGTTTTTTGGTTTTTTCTTGCGCGAGTCCCCAACCATGCACATGGACTGCCAAATAGGGACTTTCCGGTTCAATTCCAGCCGAAGTCAATGCATTATGAACTTTATCTTGGTCATGGACTTCATAAAACAAGGCGTCATCAAACGTGCTCCCTATTTTTTCGTCCGGAACTCCTATAGATTTGAGCCATTTAATCGAGTCGTAAGGGTCTCTGGTATAAATAAGCTCCGCCTTATTAAAACCCAGGTTCGCCAGAATACGACTGATTTTATCATTAAACAGACCTATGGTTTGTCCAGACATTATAACCGGAACACCAAAGCCGGCTGCAATTCTTACCATAAGCATATTGTCCCAAAGCCGACTCAGTGTCCGTCCAGTAAGATATCCTCCCCCGGAAAGGAAAAGAACGTCTGAATTCCTTATCACGTCAAGGAGCCTTGCCTGTCTCCCGCTTATGCCGAATACAGGAAGGCCGGCCCTTATGAGCGCAACATTGCCGAGCAGAAGGGGTACAATCAATAAATACAACAGCTTAAAGTGCCAAGAGGAATTGCCGTAGTACTTTTTTGTGTTTGAGAAAAAGAAAACGTCCCGAGGCGCAGCTTCAACATTAATATCATATATAGAATGAACAGATAAAGTGTATTCCGGTCGAGGCGATAAAACGGTCAGTCTGCAGGCGGGCTCCTCTTTTCTCCACAGTTGAAGGTTGGCGGCAAGCTGTGCCTCGTCGCCTACATTTCCGTAACCATATCCTCCTGACACCAGCACCCTTAATGTAGGCGAAGGGGGAGACTGCGTTTTTACGATACCGGTCAGCAGTCCCACTTTTCTGGCAGATCGGGAAATTATTGAAAAAGGAATTTGCAGGAGATGGGAAATTTTTTCAAAAAATGTCAATGTGTGCAATAATAATTTGACCGGCCTTACCCCTCCTCTCCTGTAAAGCAAGGAAGACGCCCGCGCAAAAAAAAGATATTTAAAATGTTGTAAAGAGGCCTTGTCAAGCGAACGTTTTATTTCCCTCCCCGCAGTTCCCTCCTCCCTCAATGAGTCTCTTATCCCCGAGTGCCAATTTATTCGCTGATGCACATCCACGTGTTTGAAAATCGCGGTGGCTTTTTGAGAGTTAAGCACTTCATCTTCGTCACAAGCTTCAGCATAAAGGGAACCCGCCTCCACCATGTCGTTTATCAAAGCGTCCATATTTTTATCTCTCACCACTAACAGAGAAAGTCCTAAAGGGTCCTTACTTAGTCTTCCCCATCCGTCCTTTGCCGAAAGAGAGGACTCCGCGCCAAAAAAATCCGGACAGTAAAGGCAGCACTCCCTGGCAAAGAAATAGTTCCTCCACATCCTAGTAAAGCCTGTTTCAAAACGATTTTTTCTGATACTGCCATCACTCCATAAAAAGAAGTTATTATAATTACCAGCATCAGCTATTCCCTCTTTATCACGTAGGTTGGCAGTATAAGATTTTTTTTTAGGAATATTTTCTAATCTTGCTAAAACATCAACGAAAGCCCCGCTTACATTATGTGCACAAACCGGACTTAGAAAATATTTAATATTTTTAGATATGCGGTCAGGAAGATTCTTCAGACCGCGAACAATGCAAGGCAGAGCCACAACGGCACAAGTACCTGCTTCAGTAGCTTTTTTCAAAGCAGGGTAGTAATTTAAAGGATGATAATGAGATGAACGACTTTTTTCCAATTCACTGGAAGTATGGAAGTTTTCAATTTGATAATGAGGTCTTCCGAATGGAGCCATAAGAGGCTTGGAAGCCACAACGGTTTTTACTTCACCGGAATCGAGAAGATGCTTTAAAACAGCAGTCAAAGCTCCTCCTGAAGAGCTTTTCAAGCGAGCCTCCAAATCATTGTCATAAGATATGTAATAAGAGAAGTCATCACCCAGACCGAACTTTTCTCCTTGACGAAAAGTTTGCCTGGCATAGAAAACCAACTTTGAAGGAGTGTGGGGGCATGCCTTTATACAGATTCCGCAGTATGTCCATTTTCCCTTATCCACCTCAGGCTCAT
>JAWOBU010000080.1:0-3606 GCA_046484135.1 bacterium | reverse complement strand
GCTTTTCAAGTCCCAAAGGGACGAAGGATTATAGCCCGGGGCGATAACCCCGGGAAAATGGCGCACCTTTGGACTGCGCCTGCCTGTGCCGGACACGGCAGACAGGAAAGCTTGCTTGCGCTTTCTCTTCCCCGGCAAGCTCGCTAACCGGTCTTGGCCTCCCGTCTTGGTTGCATGTATATGAACACTAGCGCCAGTCTCCACCATAACGGGAGCAAGCTCCCTGACACAAAGCGGCGGCAAGCCACCGCACTCCCAAAGATAACTGCTGCTGTTCTAAAGTATTGCGTCTCAAGACCTACACAAACTTAATTGTAAAGAACTGACCCCTTCTCTACGAAGGAAGAGGGTCTCACGCAAAGGCGCGGAGGCGAAGGGAAGAGAGGAAGAGATTTTCAGCTTATGGAAGCAGGATTCATCGCGACTGAAAGTCGCTCGCACGGGAGTCATCTTGAGCAAAAAAATCGTTGCGGCGTTGCGTTTAGGGCCGGGCTTCCGCCTGGCGGTCCCGGCGCGTGGCGTTTAAATCCATCCTGTGCCAATGGCACCCGGATAGTCGAGCTATCCGGGGTACCGAAAGGAATCTAAATGTCTAAGTCTTTAAAAATAAATATAAAAATCTTTTCGTCTTTGCGACTTTGCGTGATAATAGGCTTTCTTGTCGGTATAAAAGCCCGGTCAGAAATTGTCCGTCGGGGGGGACAAAATCCGCCCCAAGACGGAGCGAAATCGCCCCTCTGTGATACAGTTTTTGACCCCCAATTTTTACAGGGTCCGGGGGGCGATGTAATGGTTAAGTTACCGGAAACATGGAACACTTGTGTAAAAGGCGGCTCCGATTTTTTCTCAGGGCCGGATGGGGGTCGAAAATTGCACCGCGGCCGGCAAGAGCGGAGCAGGCATATCTCCTCTTTGATCTTGCTGGTTTTATTCGGTTCGAGAGGCGTGCAGACTCTACTTGTTTCTCGTCTGCCGGATCATGAGCTTCTGGTTGAAAGCAAGCTCAAACGACTGCGTTTCCCCTTGCTTTATGATCTCTCCTGCGGTCCGGCCCTGGTCCTTGACCTCGATCTTTATCACCAGCTCATCCGCGGGGATGCGGACCACCAGTTTGGCGCCCGCGGCCTGCTCTGGAAATCGGGGCTGGAGCCAGGTTTCGCCCGGCACTTTCCGGTACCCGACCAGGTGTTCGACCACCAGGGTGTTGACCAGGCCGGTCCATCCCACGAAGTTGGGCCGGGGCTTTCCACCCAGGGTTATCTGCTTATAGAGGTTCCCCTTTTTGCGGTGGAGCTTTTTAAAGTCGAAGCGGTCGGGGTCATAGAACTCGACCAGGTCGCCGGTGTTCTCATGCACTTTATACACCGCGTTGACGAGCTTGAAGGAGATCAGGGAGGCTTCTTTATAAAAGCCGTAGTTTTCCATGCCGATGACGGCCATGTAGGCGGTGTTTATCCATACCGGTCCGCGCCAGCAGTCTTTTTCAAAGCGCGGGTCGTCCCGGGCCACCGAGGGGAGGGGAATGGCGGTGTTGAACTCCTTGGGGTCCATGAGGTGTTCGAGCATTCTCCCGGCTTTGGTTTTGTCCGGCACCATGGCGAACATGGGAAAAAGGGAGGCTATGGTTTTTATTCGGACCAGCTCATCAGCGTTCATGTCCCGGTCGTAGTACAGTCCGGTGTCGGGGTCCCACAGCTTTTGGTTCATGAGTCTTTTTTGCTCGAGGGCGCGGCGCTGATGGATTTGCTCTTCGTCCGGGTGTCCGAGCTCGGATGCCATTCGGGCCAGGATGCGGTTCTGGAGGACCAGGTAGGAGTTCAGGTCTACGGCGGCCAGGTTGTCCATGTCCGCCACCTTCGATTCGTCCGCGGACCCGAAGCGGGGCGAGTTGTCTATGCCGGACTCGTAGGGATGAAGCCAGCAGAAGAGACCGCTCTCATGGCGTCGCTCTTGGTAGAGCCATTCGTTGTAGCGCTTGAGCACGGGATAGGCGCGGGAGAGGTAAGCCCGGTCGCCGCTCCAGAGGTAGTTTTGCCATACGGACCAGGTCATGACCGGCGGCTGGGTGTAGTCGCTCGAGGAGTAGAGGCCGTGGAAGTGGGGAAGCCTGCCGCCCTCGGCCGCGGCGTTCATGACCGTCCGGTTGATCTCCTGGGCGGTGTTGACGTCCCATATTTTCCAGACCTGGGAGGTGAACGCGGTGTCCCAGAGGTACACTCCCCGGAACGTGGGCGAAGGATAGGCGTACCTGTTTTCAAAGAACGGGTTGGGTCCATGGAGGTTCTTTAAAAGTGTGTCGTAGACCGCCTCGAAGCCGCTCTCCCAGTGGTCTTCCCATGACGCTCCTCGAACCTCGAGAGAAGGGGAAGGCGTTTTCACGTCCTTCCGTTCCCATAACGACATCCCCAGGGAAGCACCTGCCAGTGCCGTTGCCGTTACTAATAAAGCCAGAAACCAACCCGCTTTCTTCATCCCTGTCTCCTTCTTCCTCTGCATATAAAGAAACCTTCAACTATTTTCCGCCGCAGATTTCATGGCCTCCGCCCTCGAACTCTCGGCGCTGGCGGCAGTTTTGCATAAAACAAAAAGCTCTTCCGGGCGGCGCTACAGTATCTTGGTTGACTCGGTGGGGCGGGGCGCTTTCACCACCAGAATCCTCAGCACCGCTTCACTTTCATTGTACCAGCAATGAGGAATTTTCGCCGGGCTGTTTATCAGAGTGTCTTGCCCGACCTCTTTCTTTTCGTCTCCGATTTCCACCACTCCTTTTCCTTCCAGCACATAGAAGAAGACGTCTACGGGAGTGATATGCTTCTTGAGCTTTTCCCCCGGCTCGAGGGTAATGTGGACAGCCTGGGCGTGTTCGGTATCGTAGAGCTTTTTCACCTTTACGTTATGGGGGTTCTCGACCTGCTTCGCGTTCTTGACATCAATGGTTTCCATGGCTAATCCTCCTTGTCACGGTTTGCCGGACGGAAAAAGCCCCGGCAGAGAGAATACCCGGCCGGGGCTTTTTTTCAGCTTGAAGCTCTTCTACATCTTGCCCTGGATCATGAACATGATGATCAGCGAGTAGATGACCAGGGACTCGATCAGGGCCAGTCCCAGAATGAAGGGAAGGAACATGTTCCCGGAAGCGCCGGGGTTCCTGGCTATTCCGTCCATGGCCGCGGCCGCGGTCCTGCCCTGTGCGAGCGCGCCGCCGAAGGTGGCCAGCGCCATTCCGAAGCCGGCTGCCAGCAGCGCATAGTCAAAGAACTTGGCGCCCTCCGCACCGTGGCCTGCTTCCTGGGCGAAAGCCGCTGTGGCCGCGAAAAGCACGAAAGCGAAAACCGACATCATAAGAACCTTTTTTCTCATTTACTCCTACTCCTTTCCAGCTTATTGTTCGTTTTTTATCTTCAGTCTGTTTTGATAAAAACCCGTCTTTATCCTGATTACGGCAACGCCGTAATTATATGATTAATGCTCTTCCCCTTCCTCGTGCGCCACGGCCATGGAGAAATAGACTATGGTGAGGGCCGTGAAGATGAAAGCCTGAATGAGGCAGATCAGCACTCCGAGTCCGTAGAATATGGCCGGTATCAACATGGGGCTCAGCATAAG
>JAWOBU010000067.1:0-62803 GCA_046484135.1 bacterium | reverse complement strand
GCGATCACGGCGTCGCACTCGACCTGGAAGTTGCTGCCTTCAACTGGTACCGGCCTTCTGCGGCCGCTCTGGTCCGGCTCACCCAGCTCCATCTTCATAAGCTCGATTCCGGTGACCTTGCCGTTCTCTCCCAGTATCTTGACGGGGGCCATCAGGTTCCGGATGTTTACGCCCTCGATCTCCGCCTCCTCGATCTCCCAGGAGTTGGCCGGCATCTCCTTGTGGGTCCGCCGGTAGGCTATGTCCACCTCCGAGCCCAGCCGGAGCGCGGTGCGGGCCGAGTCTATGGCCGCGTTGCCGCCGCCGATCACGATGACCTTTTTGCCGAGCTTCGTCTCTTCGCCCAGGTTCACCTTGCGGAGAAACTCGATGCAATCCCACACACCCTCGTAATCTTCCTCGCCCTCGATCTTGAGCTTGAGCGCCCGGTGGGTGCCCAGCGCCAGGAACACCGCCTTGAAGCCGTCCTGTTTCAGGCTTTCGATGGTGAAGTCTTTTCCCAGCGACTGGTTCAGTTTGAGCTCGATCCCGTGGGAGAGTATCTGGTCTATCTCCTTTTGTACGACCTCCGCGGGCAGGCGGTACTCGGGAATGGACACCCGAAGCATGCCGCCGGAGACGGGCAGCTTCTCGAACACGGTAACCCGGTAGCCTTGCAAAGCCAAGTCGCGGGCGCAGGTCATGCCCGCGGGACCGGAACCTACTACCGCCACCTTCTCCAGCTTTTCTTCGGGAAGGTGCGGGGTTTCGAACCCGCCGTGGGCGTCTTCGTAATCGGTCAGGAATCGCTTCAAGGAGCATATGGACACGGGCTCGTCCAGGTCCTTTCTGCGGCAGGCGCTCTCGCACGGATGGGTACATACCCTGCCGATGCTGGCTGGAAAGGGGTTTGTTCTCCGCACCACTTCCAATGCTTCTTTGTAGCGGCCGGCCCGGGTGAGCGCCACGTAGGCGTGGGCGTTGACCTCTGCCGGGCAGTCCACCCGGCACGGCGAAGTCCCCTTTTTGTCAATGCCCACGGCGCCTGGTACTGCCTGGGCGAACCTTCGGCTTATGGCGGTCCGGGGGGCCAGCTCCTGGTTGAACTCCGAGGGCATTTGTACGGGACAGACCTGCACGCATTGCTCACAGCCGGTGCACTTGTCCAGGTCCACGTAGCGGGGCGCTTTTTTAATGGTGGCGGTAAAGTCCCCTGCCTCGCCTTCCAGCTTTTCCAGTTCGGCGTCGGTGGTGATGTCTATGTTCAAGTGTCTGCCTACCTCGACCATCTTGGGCGAGATCATGCACATGGCGCAGTCGCCGGTGGGAAAGGTTTTGTCCAGCATGGACATGGTGCCGCCGATGGAGCTTTCCTTTTCCAGTATCTCGACCTTGAAACCCGAGTCAGCCAGGTCCAGGGCGGCCTGCATGCCTCCGATGCCTCCGCCCGCTATCAGGACCGAACCTCTCTTCTTGCCGCGGTTATCAGTCTCACTCATGCCAGGTTCCACTCCTTTAATAAAGACACTGCATCAATAATATGTCTGTCTATCTGGAGCTCCTTGGGAGAGAAGCCCATGGCCACTCCCAAAAGCTCGGTTATAAAGTAGACGGGAAGCCGCTCGCAGATGCCGTATTTGTCGCAGAACAGGTCCTGGTAGGCGTCCAGGTTCATCTGGCACATGGGGCAGGTGGTTACAAAGCAGTTGGCTCCCCGGTCCACCGCGTCCCGCATGATCCTGGACATCAACAGGAAAGCGGTCTCCTGGTCGTTCATGGCCGCGGACGCGCCGCAGCAGTCGGTTTTATAACTCCAGTCCAGGGGCTTTTTGACCCCCAGCTCCTTGAGCACGGTCTCCATGCCTTGTGGGTTCTCTACATCGTCCGGGACCGGCACGTCGCAGGGGAACCGGGTCAGCATGCAGCCGTAGTAGCAGACGGGGTTCAGCCCGGTCAGCGGTTTTTCCACTTTTTGTGCTAGCTCTCCGGACTCTGCCTTAGGGAGCAGGACTTCGAGCAGGGAGGACACCTTGATATCTCCGTCCACCTTTTTTTCGAGCTCGCTATTGATCTCTTGTTTGAGGTCCGGGTCGCGATCGAGTCTCTGCTGGGCCACCAGGGTCCGGGAGTAGCAGGCTGAACAGGGTATGACCAACTCGGAGTGGGGGGAGTGGCAGGCAATGCCTAAGTTTCTGGCGGGCATGGCCATGGCCATGAAGTCGTCGGTCTTGCCCGCGGAGGTCGCCCCGCAACAGCTCCAGTCTTCGAGTTCCCGAAGATGGATGTCCAGGGTGGCCAGGACCTTTATGCTCTGCACTTCCAAGAGCGCGGACGACGATTTAAGGGTACATCCCGGATAGTACGCTATTTCCATGTTTTACACCTCGTATCCTTCCCGGACCCGGACAGCGCTTCCAGCAGGGACCGGGAACGCGCATTTCCCGGCCGGTGTCAGGCGCCGGCCTTTGCTTTCTGTTTGGACTTCTTCTTTAAAGCCTTGAGCTCCTTCCTGCCCTTGGAGGTCATGAAGCCCACGTGCATGCGCTTTTTGGTTACCATGGGCAGCCCGAACTTCATCTGGGAGATAAGCTCGTTTACGATCTCCTTGAAGTCGCCTTTTTTTACGTTGTCGAGCGTGTTCCGGAGCTCGTAGACCCCCATGAACTCGACCTCGTTGACCTTGCCCCAGCGGATGGCCGACTCGACAAAGGAAGCATGGAAGTTGGCCACCTTGGGGTGGAGGGGCTTTTTCCCTTCCTTCTTGGACATCTGCTTCAATGTCTCGTTTATGCGCGCGGTCTGGATGTCGTTCGGGCAGCGTTCTCCGCAGGTATAGCAGGACACGCACTGCCAGACCAGGTGGTTGTTCAAGGCCTCCTCCCGCTCGCCCAGGAGCACCAACCGGATGAGCCGGTCGGGGGTGATCCCGGTTTCGTCTCCCACCGGGCAGCCGGCCGCGCACCTTCGGCACTGGTAGCAGGCCACCAGGTTCTGGCCGGACCGGTCCATGAGCTCCCGGGCGAAAGAACACGATTCCTCCGGTTTGTAAAAAAGGGCGGGTTGTGACATATCGTACTCCTTGCAGTCGCTGGAAACTATTTAAAAAACCTTCCGCCGGACGTGTCAAGCTCCGCAAGCGGCATGTCATGTTTGCGCGGCTGGAAACTGTTGAAGGGAGAAACGTGCTTTTGTACTACCACTAATCAGTCAATACTGTAACGCCCGAGCGGAGTGTGAAGGAAAGATGAAGCTCCGTCGCGGAAAACTTGTCCTTCACGATTTCATGTAACCACGAGCGGCCCTTGATGTCAAGACAGGCCATAAGTAAAAAAACCGTTCGGCCGGCCGCGCCGGTTCTAAATCGTTACCGCCTTTTTATGAGAGACAAGCGCGTCAACCGTCTGCCGCATGTTGCCGACAACGCCGGCCTCCAGCTTGTCCTTTCTTCCGTAATAATCCAGGCAGGTGCCGCAGGAGGAAATTGACGCTCCCCTTTTCTCCAGTTCCTTTATCTCTTCCAGCACCGGCGAGCCGGCGGTCGTGAGAAAGACTCCCGAGTTCATGAAGATTATGGTCTGCGGCAGGCCCTCCGCTTCCAGGAGCATCTTGAAGAAAGCGGTTATGAGCTTCTCTCCCAGGTCGGGCTCTCCTTCGCCTAGCAGGTTTGACTTTACTATCAGCAGGAAATCGTGGTCCGGCTCCATGTTCCAAACTCCCTTCCGGCTAAAGCCGTAGAACTGTCAGAGCTATTATAGGGAAAAAGCGGGCGGGAAGAAACCACCTGCTTTCAAGAATGCCGTTACGCTGGTATTTCCCTTCTCCTGTTTGACACCCGGGGGGCCTCGCCATAACATCATAAGCCATAAGCAGTATCTTTATTGAAACTCGGAGGTTTAAAGAATGGAAACCGTCAGTTGTATGACCGATTACCTGCCCGTCCACATGCTGTTCATGGCCCAGCGCTCGGAGCGGCGCTTCGAGGATTGCCTGATGTCGTGTCCCCGTGAGGGGGACCTCATCAAGATAGACGACCGGGAAGTTTTTACCAGGCTCCTGGAAGAGCGGACCACCTCGCTCCTTCTCAGCATGGCTTCTCTCCAGTCCTACTTGTCCTACCTTGGGTATGAAGCGTCCAAGAAGCTTATGGAAAAGTACCAGGGCGTAACCCTGCAGGAGTTCCTCGAACAAAACCACTACTCGGATTACTTCAAGCACATCCCCAACCGGAGCAAGAGAAGGCACGAGACCATCATGGACGAGTACGGCGGACGGGAGCTGTCCTTTTTCCTGAACCGCTCCAACCTGTCGCTGGAAGACAAGGTACTTTACTTCTCACTGATCCGGAGCGGCAAGTTCATAAGCTACAAGGAGGGCTACTTAAAAAAGCTCATGTGGGTCAAGTCCATCCATGACGAGCTTTTGAGCCCGAGCCCGGAGATCGCGCCGCAAACCCGCAAGTTATCCGGCAGGGAGGAGCTTTCCAAGGTTTTCCTCCGTCATGAGCTGCCGGAAAAACTTACGCCGGGCAGGAGCTCCTCGGACGAGTACACCATCGAGTCCTACAATGAAAACCACTTTTTCTGGGAGCTTCTGCATTGTTACCCCACCCGGACCGTGCAGGAGGCCGTGCAGTACCTCCATACCCTGGACAATACCGAGAACCACTTTATTTCGGTCATGCAGGCGGCGGAAGAGGTTGATGCCTCTGGCAGGCCGGTTACCGAGCCGGCCAAGCGATACCGGCTGTCCGTGCAACTGGAGGGCTGAGGCCATGTCGCGAGGTCCGCTCCCGGAAGCGCACCGGTCAAGGCTGAGAGAGCTTCGCGTCCGCTTTCGCGAGGGCGGCGCCACAGCGATGCTGATTACGGACATGACCAATCTCCGGTATCTCAGCGGGTTTACCGGCACGGAAGCCGCGCTTCTGGTTACTCGCGGCTCCCAGTACCTTCTCGCCGACTTCAGGTATGTGCAGCAAGCCGAGCAGGAGTGCCCGGGCTTTACAATGGTAAAGGTCAAAAAGCGGTTCGAGGACCTTGCCGGTTTCATCAGGAAGAAGGGGATATCGGGTCTTGCTTTCGAAAAGGAGGGCATGACGCACGGGACTTATCTTAAGCTGAAAAAGCTTTTAAAGGGCGTAAAGCTGGTGCCTGCCGGAGACTGGGTGCTGGAGCAGCGGTCGAGGAAGGCCGACCCGGAGGTTCGTCTTATAAAGCGTTCAGCCAATATAGCGGCCCGGGCGTTCCGGGAGGTGTGGGAGCAGGCCCGGGCCGGCATGAAGGAGAGGGAGTTCGCCCTGGTTCTCGAGACCCGGATGCAGGAGCTCGGGTCAGGGTACCCTCCCTTCTCCACCATTGTTGCATCAGGCAAGCGCGGAGCATACCCACACGGGGTGGCCTCGGACAAAAAATTGCGCAAGGGAGAACTCGTGACCGTGGACTTCGGCGCCGCGTATAAGGGGTATCAGTCGGACCAGACCATAACCTTCTGCCTGGGCTCTCCCGACCGCAAGCAGCGCCGGGTTTACGAGACGGTGCGAGAAGCGCAGACCCGGGCCATAAAGAGCATCCGGCCGGGAGTCCCCTGCCGCGATGTTGACGGTGCGGCGCGGGAGTATATAAAGGAGGCCGGTTACGGGGATTACTTCGGGCACGGACTGGGGCACGGGGTTGGTCTTTCCACCCACGAGCTGCCGGTTTTGAACCCGTCCAGCGAGGGCGTGCTGGAGTCCGGCATGGTGGTAACGGTGGAGCCGGGGATTTATATTCCGGGTTGGGGCGGCGTTCGTATCGAGGACATGGTGCTGGTAACCGGCCAAGGTCGGCGGGTATTGACATCTTCGGGAGGAGAGCTCCGAGTTTTATAATGACCGGCGCTGAGCAATGTATTGCCGTCATCCAGCATGATGTTTATATTGAATAGGAAGGAGTTAACAGATGTACTCGACTAATGACTTTCGAAAAGGGCTCAAGATCGAGATGGAGGGGGAACCTTATATCATTGTTGAGTGTCAACATGTAAAGCCGGGCAAAGGCCAGGCTTTCGTAAAGACAAGGGTAAAAAGCCTGGTGTCCGGACACGTCCAGGACATAAACTTCCGGTCTGGCGACAAGGTGGGGCGTCCCAACCTGGAAGAGCGGGAGATGCAGTTCCTTTACCGGGAAGGAGACGAGTATTACTTCATGGACCAGGAAACCTATGAGCAGATCATGATAAACCGGGACAAGCTGGGCGAGTCCGCTGATTACCTGCAGGAGAACTGCGCGGTGGAAGTGCTTTTTCATAATGACTCGCCGATCGGGATCGAGACCCCCACGTTTGTGGAACTCCGGGTAGTGGAGACCGAGCCGGGGGTCCGAGGCGACACCGCCACCGGCGCCAGCAAGCCTGCGACCCTGGAGACGGGCAAGATCATCCATGTTCCGCTTTTCATAAACGAGGGCGAGGTAGTAAAGGTGGACACCAGGAGCGGCGAGTACGTGGAGCGGGCGGGATGATGCGTTTAGTTTTTACGTTCGAGACACCTGGAACAAGGAGGACGGCAATGATGGATAAAGGACACCGGGCTTTTTGTTGCGTATTTTTAATTCTTCTGGCTGTTTCGCTGTCGGCGACATCCTGCAAGATACCGGAAGAGAAGAAAGAGAAGGAAAAAGATGTAGAGCTTAAGGAGCCTGCTGACACCATGCCGGAGCCTACCGGCGAGAAAGTGCCTTACACCTCGAAGATCAAGTACGACATCTGGGCGGAGAAGGACGAGGAGAGCCCCTCCGTGATTCACGTAACAGCCAAGCCGGTAATAGAAGAGGACCTTCTGGCGGACCATCCGGGCGGCCGGCTCGAGATCGAGGTGTATCCCCGGCGAGGCATCAAGCTGATCAAAGGCAGGCACCGCTACCGGACATTTTTGCGCAGTATCGAGGACGCCAAGATAGAGCTGGATATAAGAAAAGACACCTTCGGGGTCTCGAAAATAGACTTTGAAGGAGAGATTCTCGCGTCAGACGGGTCCCCCCTGATCAAGGGCACGTCCAGCTTTAAGGTGCTGGCCCATCCCGACGAAAAAGTAATCCTGGACCAGAAAAAGATAGAGGAGTACCTGAAAAAAGAGAAAAAGAGCCCCTGATTTTCTTTTCAGCCGGGTTTATCTTTTTGGCCCGTGCTCTACTTTCGGGAAGTTCCCCCGTTTTTTATGACCGGTCATTCCCTCCATCAGCGTCTCCGGCAAGCAGGACCGTTTGTCTTAAGCTTCCAATCGGCCACCTACAACTCTCCTTTGTCAAATAGTACACAACTAAGCCACTATGATGGCCCACACAACTTGTTGTGTGGGCAGACTCACGAAGTGGGTCTGCAGGTACATTGTAAAAGATGTTTGCCGCACCCCTCCGGCATCAAACCATCCGGCCTTCTTCGTGTATTTTACCAAACGAAGCGAACTCTCCCATGATCTTCGATCACCCACACAACAAGTTGTGTGGGCCATCGTCAGGTAGTTGTGTGGGCCATCTTGCGGGGGGGGGGGGTGGTCGCGACTAAAGTCGCTCGCACAGCGCAGATGGAGTTGTGGGGCTGGCTTGCGAAAGGGAGTCATGGCCTGCACCACAGTCCGCGGCTCATGCATGCCCCGACAGTTTGTGCGTTTTTCCATTTTCAGTTCAGCCCCGAAGCATCTGTGCGTTTTCAAAAAGGATGCGAGAGTAAAATGAAAAATTTTGGGGGAAGTTCACTCTACTTTCCGGTTGACACCCGATTTTGCAAAGCGCCTATGCCTTCCACGCTAACTACCACGGTGTCGCCCGCGTTCATGGGACCCACGCCCGGCGGCGTTCCCGTGGCTATCACGTCTCCGGGCAAAAGGGTCATGACCTTGGAGATAAGCTCGACCACAGCGGGAACGTCGAAGATAAGCTCCGCGGTGTTCGAGTCCTGCACGGTTTTTCCGTTCAGCTCCGTTTTGACGGAGAGGTTCGAGGTATCAAGCTCGGTCTCGATCCAGGGGCCTATGGGACAGAAGGTGTCGAAGCTCTTGGCGCGGGTCCACTGGCCGTCCTTGGCCTGGAGGTCCCGCGCCGTAACGTCGTTTACGCAGGTGTAGCCCAGGATATAATCCATGGCCTTTTCTTTGGGGACAGCCTTTCCTTTCCTGCCGATCACGATGCCGAGCTCCGCCTCGTAATCCACCCGCGCGGTGATGCCTCCCGCCGGATATGTAATATCTTCGTCAGGGCCGATCACCGAGGAAGGCGGCTTCAGAAACATGATGGGCTGTTCCGGGATGGGCATTCCCATCTCCCGGGCATGGTCGCGGTAGTTGAGTCCCAGCGCGATGATCTTGGTTGGCTGCGCTGGTGAAAGGAGCTTTATTTCCGACATCGAGAGAACTTCACCGATTTGCTCGTTCGGTCTTTCCGGTCCGGCAATGACTTTGATCTCTTCTTGTTCCACCGCTCCAAAGCCGGTTTTCCCGTCTTTTAGATACCTGCATATCTTCATTTCAGTCTGTCCGTTTTAAAGTGTGCTTATGCCATCATCTCCTGCATGGCTTCTCCGATGGCCGCGGGGGTGGTGGCAACGTTTACGTTGGCGCTTTTCAGGGCGTTCATCTTGTCGCGGGCGGTGCCGCGTCCTCCCATGATGATGGCGCCGGCGTGTCCCATCCTCCGGCCGGGCGGAGCGGTCGCTCCCGCGATAAAAGCGGCCACCGGCTTTTTGAACTCCGATTGAATGTACTCCGCTGCCTCCTCTTCCGCCTGGCCGCCGATCTCGCCCACCAGGACCACTCCTTCGGTCTGCTTGTCCTTGTTGAAGAGCTTCAGCACGTCTATGAAGCTCATGCCCACGATGGGGTCGCCGCCGATGCCCACGCAGGTGCTCTGTCCCATGCCCAGTTTTGTCAACTGGTAGACCACCTCGTAGGTCAGGGTCCCGGAACGCGACACCACGCCTACGTTTCCCTTCATGTGAATGTCCGCGGGCATGATACCCACCTTGGCTTTGCCGGGCGAGATCACCCCGGGGCAGTTGGGACCGATAAGCTTGCAGTCGGTATGTTTTAAGTAATGATACACCGGGAGCATGTCGCGGGGCGGAATCCCCTCGGTGATGCAGACCACGACCTTAACTTCCGCGGCAGCAGCCTCGGCCACAGCGTCCGCGGCTCCCTTGGCGGGAACGAAGATCAGCGAGCAGTTGGCCCCCGCTTCATTTGCCGACTCTTCCACCGAGTCGTATACCGGAACACCGAGCACGTTGTCCCCGCCCTTGCCGGGCGTCACTCCGGCCACCACGTGGGTGCCGTAACCCATGCACTTCTCGGCGTGAAACTTGCCCTCCCGGCCGGTCAGTCCCTGCACCACCACCCGGGTCTTTTTATCAACCAGTATGCTCATGCGCCCTCCTTTAGGCTCTCAGAGAGTTTGAATGAAAAATTATGACAGAAAAGGGAAGGGCGGACAAGCTTTTACACCGTTTCCAGCTTGTAGTCCCGGGAGCCCAGCCCGAGCTTCCGGGCGTGTTCTACCTGGATGGCGGGGTCGAGCTCCGGGTAAAAGGATGAGAACGCGTCCTTGTCGGAAGAGCCTGCCGTAAGGTCAATAGTGGCCTGGTCAATGGCCACCATGTCGTTCGAGGCCACGATGCCCACGTCCGGCATGTCCTTTGACTGCTTCTTGTTTATACAGTCGCAGTCCTTGGTAACGTCAACTATCACGTTCATGTACACTGCTTTGTCATTGAAGTTGCGGACGACACCCGCGGCGTGTTCGGCCATGGCTTTCTGCAGAGTGGGGGATTCGACCCCCCAGTTGAAGCTGACCGCGCCGAACCGGCACACAGCCAGGCACTCGCCGCAGCCTATGCATTTTTCTTCTATGATGTAGGAGACGCTTTCCCTCTCCTCGATGGCGTCGGTGGGGCACCACTTTCTGCACTTGCCGCAGTTGGTGCATACTTCCGGCTTGATCCGGGGGGTCATGGTGCTGTGCTGTCGCATCTTGCCGGCTCGGGAGGCCAGTCCCATTCCCACGTTCTTAATGGCCGCTCCCATGCAGGAGGCCACGTGCCCGGTGGCGTGGCTTATGACCGCCAGGAAGTCGGCTTTTAGAATCTCGGCCGCCACCTTTACGCTCTCGTTAAGCTCGCCGTTTATGGTAACCTCGGTCTCCTGCTCGCCCGCCAGGCCGTCCACCGGGATGAAAGGCGCGCCGATATCGTCAATAGTAAAGCCGTGGGCGTGGGCGTGCAGGATGTGCTTGATGCCGTTTTCCCGCTCTCCCTTGTAGAGGGTGGCGGTGTCGGTTATAAACGGCATGCCGCCGGACTTTTTAACCATCCTTGCCACCGCGGCCACGATCTCCGGCCGCATATAGGTTACGTTTCTCTTCTCCCCCACGTGGACCTTGATGGCGGTCATGTCCAGTTGGTCCAGGCGGTCGAGAAAGCCGGTGGCGTGGATCACCTTCCGGGCCGCCCGGGTCTGGGCTTCGTTGCTGCTGCCGTCTTTAAGCCGGGCCAGGTAGACTATGGGCTTTTTCATTTGGCACATTCCTCCTTCAAGTTTGTTGACAACAGGATACCTTAACAGAGAATAACCAGTTTGGCCGTGGGTTTGCAAGGTTTGAGCGGAAGAAGATTTTTCCGGTTTGTCAGCCCGGCCGAGGGGTGGCACAATAACTTGCGGAGGAAAAACCATGTTTAAAGACTGGATTTACGCGGTCCGGACCTGCAACGTCGAGGACCCGGCCAGGGTTGACCCGGTGGGCAAGTGGCTTTTGATCAGCCGCTCGTGCGTGTTTTCCATGACCCTTATCTCGGGTCTTATCGGCGGGCTCCTGGCACTTGCAGCCGGGCACTTCCGGCCGGGCTTGTTTGTTCTGGTGCTTGTCGGGCTTGTCCTGGCCCATGCCTCGAACAACATGGTGAACGACCTTTTCGACGTGCTGGGGGGGGTTGATACGGAGGACTACCCGCGGGCCAACTATGCTCCCCACCCGATCCTGGACAATATGGTGACAAAAAGGAGCCTGGTTATCGCCATCATGGTCTGCAACCTGGTTTGTCTGGCGATCGCCGTCTACCTTACCGCTGTAGCGGGCTGGCCGGTTTTGGCTTTTGCCGTGGCCGGTCTTTTGACGAGCGTGTTTTACGTGGCCCCTCCTTTGAAGCTCAAGCACCGGGGCCTGGGCGAGCCGGCCATCTTTCTCATCTGGGGACCGCTCATGATCTGCGGCACTTACTACGTCATGGCCGGCACTCTTTCCTGGGCCGTGCTCGCGGCCTCGGCGCCTTACGGGATCGGGGTTACCTCGGTGCTCATGGGCAAGCATCTTGACAAAGCGGACAAGGACCGGGCCAAGGGGGTCAAGACCCTGCCGGTGGTGTTGGGGGATCAAAAGGGCAGGAGCTCCACTCAGCTTCTGGTGTTCGGCTTTTATATCATTATTACGGCGCTGGTGGTGAAGGGATGGATGCCCTGGCCGGCCATACTGGCGCTGGTGTCCCTGCCGCGGGCGGCCCGCTTTATAAGCGTGTTGAATGAGTCCGTGCCCGCTTCTCCGGTGGAGGCTTTTGCACGGGCGGAGGACGTGGTCCCTGCTGATCTGAAAGACAAGCTCGACGTTCGGGCCGACGCGGACACCTTTCCATTGTGGCCCCTCTGGTACGTGGCCTGGGGAGTATGGTGGGTCCGGGTCGCAGGCGGCTGGCTGGTGGCCGGCCTGGTGCTGGGGATATTCTGGTAAGTGGCAAATCTTGATTGTTGAGTTATTTTAATAAACGGCGCTTCCGGGCGTTCAAATTTTTATACAAAGCGTTTCGATCATGAGTGGAATCTGCGGCATATTCGGCAAGGGCGATATCGAGGAGATGACCCGGGTGCTTTCCCACCGGGGCCCGGACGACATGGGTTTTTACATTGAAGGGCCGGTTCAGCTCGGCTGCCGCAGGCTGGCGGTGGTTGACCTGCAAGGCGGGCACCAGCCCATGACCAACCGCTCGCAGAAGCTTTGGATTCTCTTGGACGGGGACATCTTTAACTATGCCGATTTAAAAAAGGATCTCGAGTCTTCCGGGCACCGTTTCGAGACCGGCACCGACACCGAGGTGGCCCTTCACGCCTGGGAGGAGTGGGGACCGGACTGCCTTTCCCGCTTCAACGGCCAGTTTGCGCTGGCCGTGTGGGACGGCAAGCACCTGTATCTTGCCCGCGACCGGATGGGCGAAAAGCCGCTTTATTATTACCAGCGGGGCGGCCGTCTTCTTTTCGCATCGGAGATAAAAAGCCTTATTACCGACATCTCAGCCAAGCCGCGTTTTACGGACGAGTTCCGGGACTTCGAGGCCCCCCTTTTTACGGACACCCTGTTTGCGAACATCCGGGAGCTTATGCCCGGCACTTATTTAACCTTCGACGGCAAGGACTTAAAGGTCCGGGCCTGGTGGGAGGTCCCGGTTTATGACGGTCCTTACCGCAAGGAGAGCGACTACATCGAGGAGTTGCGGTGGCTTTTGCAAGATTCGGTGCGCCTTCGCCTGCAAGGCGATTATCCGTCGGGTGTTTTCCTTTCCGGCGGCATGGACTCGGTGATTATCGCCAGCCTGGCCCGGACCGAGCAGGCTTTTACCGTGAGCTTTCCAGAGACGGGCGAGCCATACGACGAGCTTTCAGTGGCCCGGCGGGTTGCTGATGACCTGGACATAAAGCTTCAGGTGATACAACCCAAGCCGCGGGACCTCCGGGAGTACCTGCCCGGCATGATCTGGCACCTTGACCAGCCAGTAGGGAGTCTTTCCAGCCTGGCAGCTTTCATGGCCTCCGGGAAGGCCGCGGAGGAGGGCATAAAGTCGGTGCTTATCGGGCAGGGGGCGGACGAGCTTTTCGGCGGGCACGTCCGGTACCTCATGATGCTGGCTGAAGACCGCATCGGGCGGGAGCCGGTTATGCAGCACTATCTTCCGCTGGCCCGCTACTTCTGGCATCCCCAGATGTTCGGGGAGCCCGCGGACCGCTACTACGACCTTCTCAACCGCGGACCGGGCAAGGACCGCAAGTGCCGGGGCCGGGTGCGGGAGCTTTTCTCCCGGCACCGGAACTTGACGGACAAGATGGCATACACCGACATTCACATCGCACTGCCCACGGTGCTGGCCCTGGACGACCGGGCCACCGCCGCTTTTGGAATCGAAAACCGGAACCCTTTCCTGGACCACCGGATCATCGAGTTCGCGTTCCAGCTTCCGCCCGAGTTGAAGGTGGAGGGATTTACGGGCAAGAACATCCTGCGCAAGGCCATGCAGGGGATCGCCCCCGATTACGTGCTGGAAAGAAAGGACAAGATGGGCCTGGCGGTGCCTGCGGGTCGCTGGTTCAGAAAGGAGCTCAAGAAGTGGGCGGAGGTTCGCCAGAGCCGCTTCCGGGAGAGGTACGAGGCCAACTTTCTGAACGCGGCATGGGACTATGCCGGCGACCGGGGCGAGTTCGACCGGAAGAGTTACATGCGGGTCTGCCTCGAGCTTTGGATGGAGATCATGATATATCATGAAGGCCCGTCGTGGGACAATCTTCCACTTGCCACTAAACTTCGAGATGCCGGCTCTTGAAAGGAGCGATTAATGAAGATAGCCATAACCGGCAAGGGAGGCGTGGGCAAGACCACGCTGGCGGCGCTTCTGGGACGCACACTTCGGGACCGCGGCTACTCCGCACTCATGGTTGACGCTGACCCGGACGCCAACCTGGCGGGTGCCCTGGGAGTGCCCCGTGCGGAAGAGATAGTGCCGGTGGCCGAGATGCGGGAGCTCATCTTCGAGCGGACGGGAGCGGAGCCGGGCAGCATGGGCGGCTTTTTCAAGCTGAACCCTACGGTCAACGACCTGCCTGCGAAGCTGGCCATATCCCACGACGGAGTAAAGCTCATGGTCCTGGGCACGGTGAAGTCCGCGGGATCGGGATGTATCTGCCCGGAGTCCAGTCTTTTGAAGGCTTTGCTGACCCATCTTTTTCTGAACGAGAAGGACGCGCTTATCCTTGACATGGAGGCCGGTCTCGAGCACCTGGGCAGGGGCACGGCCCTGGGAGTGGACATGATGATCGTGGTGGTGGAGCCGGGCAAAAGGTCCCTGGAGACTGCGTCCGCCATTAAGCGTATGGCCGGCGAGCTTGGCATCAGGAAGGTGGGGGTGGTCGGCTCCAAGGTGCAGGGAGACGCGGACATCGAGTTTCTGCGTTCCGAGCTTAAGGATTACAACCTGCTGGGGCACATTCCGCTTTCCACTGCGATCCGGGACGCGGACATGCGCGGCAGCTCCTTGTTCGAGCTTTCCCCGGAGGATATGAGCTTTATTGAGCCGATAGCCGACCGGCTGGAGGAGGAGCTAAAAGGGTAGGGGGGTCAGGTTCGTCCGGCCGCGTTTTTCATCTTTCTGTAAACGCGTATGCTTGCCTGGAAAGAATCTTCCAGAGGCCCTCTGAAGCGGGCGCGGGTCAACCTTTTTGTCAGCACTCTTCGCAAGGGCCGGCTCCATCGCGGGTTCCGGCCGGCAGGTTTGCGGAAGAGCCCCGAAGCCAGCAGTTGCATTCTGTTCACCTTCCGGTCGCTGAAACCCAGCAGGCGGTTGATCTCGGCTTTATAGTCCGCCCATTCTTCCAGGTTCTTCGGCTCGTAGTGTCCCAGTTGCAAAGCCTCTTCAAAAAAGCGGGTGCCGGGATAGGCGCGGAAGATGGAAAAGGTCAGGGAGTTTCGGGGGCTTGTCTCGTGAAGTTCCGCCATGAGCCGGAAAGTTTCTTGCAGGTCTTCCGTGGTCTCGCCCGGGACCATGGCCATCCAGTTGGAGATGGTGTTAAGGCCTTTGTCCCGGCACCACCCCATGCGTTCCCGGACCTCGTTTTTTGTAAAGCCTTTGTTCATGGCGGAAAGTATCCGGTCCGAGCCAGACTCGAGGCCCAGACCCAGCCGCCTGCATCCGGTCTCCAGCGCCCAGTCTATAAAATCGGGTGACAGGGTCTTGAGATGGCAGGTCCCGGCCCAGGTCACGCCGAGACTTTCTATCACTTCCTTGCCTTTTTCCACTTTTCCAAACGGGTTGTCACAGACGAAAAAGAAAAGGTCTGCCCGGTATTTTTCCTTTAGAAAAGAGATCATGTCCTTCATGTACTCAGGGCCGTGGCCCCTCCACTTCTGCCGGCCCGGATCGGCGCAATTGTAGCAGAACGAGCAGCGAAACGGGCAGCCGCGGGAGAAGGGGATGCGGGCGTACCTCTCTCCCCCTTCCAGCTTGAGGATGTACTTTTCCCAGTCAATCATGTCCATTCCGAACTCGAACTTGTCAATGTCGCTGTCCGGGGGTGCGGGCGGGTTTATCACTATCTCTTCGTCTTTGCAATAGCCGACGCCCGGTATTCCTTCCGGGTCGGAGCCTTCCCGGACGGCGCGGGCGAGCTCCACTATGAGCTTCTCTCCTTCTCCTATTGCCACGTAGTCCACCAGTCCGGACTGGAGGGGTATGCGGGGCAGAGAGGTCGCGAACACTCCTCCCCAAACCACCTTGACCCCCTGGGTTTGGAGCCACCTGGAGAGCTCGATGTCGTATTTCAGAAGGGGAGAGACAAAGTTGGAAAACCCGACCAGGAGGGGCTTTTCCTCTTGGACCGCTTTTTTTACGGGGTTCATCCGGTCTTCCTGGAGATGGAAGAGCCTGACCCGGTAGCCGGCTTTCTTCAGCGCCGCGCCGATGTAGAGCACGCCTATGGGGGGCGGCTCGTTTTTCCAGGTCGCTTCCGAAAGGCTTCCCTGGGTTACAAGGTATACAGGCGGTGAAGACATTTTATCTCTTTTGCTGCCCGTAAGCTTTTTATCTCACGCAAAGGCGCTCAGGCGCAGAGGGGACTCCAATACTTATATCCATTTGGTGCGGTTTGACCGGGTTACTCCTGGTTTTCCGGCTCGCCGGGCTCCCCTTCCTGCTCGTTTTCCGACTGGTCTTCTTTTTCCATGAGCCTGCACACCGCGGAGACCTTTTCCCCTTCCGCCATGTGGATCAACCTGACTCCCTGGGTGTTTCTTCCGATCACGGAGATGTCGGCCACGTTCAGCCTGATGATCTTTCCTCCGTTGGTTATGATCATGAGGTCGTCCTCGTCGGTTACCTGGTAGGACTCGACCACGTAGCCGTTTCTTTCCGTGGTCTTGATGGTAATGACCCCCTGGCCGCCGCGGTTCCGGACAGGATACTCGTTTATCCTGGTCCGCTTGCCATACCCGTTTTCGGTAACTGTCAGAAGAGTGGCTTCGGTCTGGGGAGAGAGCACTTCCATGTTCACCACCCGGTCTCCGGAGGCCAGGTGCATGCCTTTTACGCCCCGGGTGCCGCGTCCCATGGACCGGACTGCGTCGCTTTTGAACCGGACGGACTTTCCGTGCCTCGAGCTCAACAGTATCTCCTGGTCGTCCGACACCAGCCGCACCGCCACCAGGTCATCATCATCCTCGATGTGCACGCCAATCAGCCCGCAGGAGCGGATGTTGCTGTAAGCCATGACATCGGTTTTTTTGACCAGACCGTTCCTGGTGGCCGTTATTATGTTCTGGCCCTGTTCAAAGTCCTTTATGATAAGTGTGGCCTGGAGCCTTTCGTCCGACTCGACGGGAATAAGGTTCACGATCGCCTTTCCCTTGGCCGCCCTTCCGGCCTGGGGCAGCTCGTGGACCTTTTTGCAGTAGACCTTGCCCTTGTTGGTGAAAAAGAGGATATTGGCGTGGGTGCTGGCCACCGCCAGGTACTTGACAAAGTCCTCCTCCCGCGTGGCCATGCCGGTGGCCCCACGGCCGCCCCGCTTCTGGGCCCGGTACAGCGAGATGGGGTTCCTCTTAATGTAGCCCCGGTGCGAGACCGTAACCACCATGTCCTCTTCGGTGATAAGGTCTTCCACGCTGATCTCCTCGGCCTTGCCCACTATCTCGGTCCGGCGCTCGTCAGCATACTTCTTCTTGATCTCTTGCAGCTCTTCCCGGACGACCCCCAGTATTTTCTCTTCCGACGCCAGTATCTCCTTTAGCTCCTTGATGGTCTCCTGTACCTGCTTGAGCTCGTCCAGTATCTTCTGCCTTTCCATCCCGGTGAGTCTTTGCAGCCTCATCTCCAGGATGGCCTGGGCCTGGGGATCGGAGAACTCGAAGCTCTGGATAAGCTCGGCCTTGGCGTCCGCAGGGGTCTTGGCCCCCCGGATGATCTTGATGACCTCGTCCAAATGATCGAGCGCCTTTTTGAACCCGAGCAGGATGTGCTCTCGTTTTTCCGCTTGGCGCAGCTCGTAGATGGACCGCTTGGTAACTACTTCCCTCCGGTGCTTGATGAAAAGCTCCAGGGTCTGTTTTAAAGAAAGCAGCTCGGGCCTTCCGTCCACAATGGCCAGCATGTTGATGCCGAAGCTGTCCTGGAGGGGGGTATGCTTATAAAGCTGGTTTCTGACCACTGCCGGGTTGGCGTCCTTTTTAAGCTCGATCACGATCCTCATTCCGTCCCGGTCGGACTCGTCGCGCAGGTCGGAGATCCCCTCGAGCTTCTTGTTGTTCACCATCTCCGCTATCTTTTCCACGATCCTGGTCTTGGTGATCTGGTAGGGGATTTCGGTAACGATGAGTGCCTGCTTTTTGGTGCGCGGATTGGTCTCCACGCTCACCTTACCCCGCATGTGCACGATGCCTTTGCCGGTCTCGTAGGCTTCTTTTATGCCTTCCCTGCCGTGGATGAACCCTCCGGTGGGGAAGTCGGGTCCGGGCAGCTTCTTCATGATCTTGGAGGTGCTGGTTTCCGGGTCGTCTATCAACATGGTGAGGGCGTCCACCACCTCGCCCAGGTTGTGAGGCGGAACATTGGTGGCCATCCCCACCGCGATTCCGCCGCTTCCGTTTACCAGCAGGTTGGGCACCCGGGTGGGCAGCACGTGCGGCTCCATGGTGTTGCCGTCGAAGTTGGGTTCGAAGTCCACGGTCTCCTTGTCAATGTCGGCGAGGAGGTCGAGGCTTATGCCGGCCAGCCGGCACTCGGTGTAGCGGTAGGCCGCGGCCGCGTCTCCGTCAATTGATCCGAAGTTTCCCTGCCCGTCAATCAGGGGGTATCGCATGACCCAGCCCTGGGCCATTCTGACCAGGGTGTCGTAGACCGCGGAGTCTCCGTGGGGATGATACTTTTTCAGCACTTCGCCCACCACGCCGGCGCACTTGGAGTAGCGCTTGTTGGGAAGGATGTTCTCCCGGTACATGGCGTAGAGGATGCGCCGGTGGACGGGTTTGAGGCCGTCCCGCACGTCGGGCAGGGCCCGGCCGATGATCACGCTCATGGCGTAGTCCAGGTAGCTGGACTTGAGCTCGTTTTCGATGTTTACGTCTACCTTCTTGCCTATCTCCTGCATTCTTACCTCTTCGGACTAGAGTTTTTCATGCGAAATATATCTTTTATCGTGCGAGCGACTTTAGTCGCGATTTTCGCGGATCGTGCCATAAATTTCTTGGATGTCCTCTTGCAAAAAGTCCGGGAAAAGGTGGGAGAGACCTCCTGGTCTCGATAATCGCGAGCTCCCGCTCGCTCCCACCATAAGAATGGTTGATTTTGCAAGAAGCTTTATAAATTTTATCTCGAGCCGCCGGCGGGCGCTTCCGAGTCAATGACTTTCACTCCGTCGGGCGGAGAGAATTGGAACTTCTTGTCCTTTATCTTTATGTTTGTCTTGATGTCCTTGAAAACCACGTGGTTGGTGTTGCCCAGTGCGTCTACCGACTCGGAGCTTTTTACCATGAAGTCTTCCGGGTCCACGTACAGGGTAAGGGTCCCCAGCACCTGCCGCTCCTCTTTTTTCCGCGCCACCAGATCGAGCTGATAGTATCCCTTTTGGTTGGTTTTGGTCCCGGAGTGGAAGCTTATCTCGAACTCTTCTTTCAGGTCCCCCAGCCCCACCAAAAACGACTTGTACACCGATTCTTCCACCGGCAACCGGTAGGCCTCTTGCTCGGCGGGGCTGTAGTCCCAAATGGTGTTGCCCTCGTTGATGTATAAATGCTCCTCCGGCTCGGTGTAGTGCCAGACCATCTTGCCCGGCTTCTTGTAAAGGACCTTTCCCTTGCCTTCGCTAACCACCCGTCCTTGCCTCATGCTGAAGATTTCCTGCTCGAAATTTGCCTGGTAGGTCTCGATCTTCTCATAGTTCTCCTGGAGCTTTTGTATGACCTGGTCCAGGGACAGGGAGCCGGTTTCTTTGGGTGAGGCTGAGGCTTCTTTATCTTTTTCCTGTGCCGTTCCCGCTGATGCGATTATGTAAAATCCGGCGGCCAGGGCCATCACGACTAAGCCTTTCATAATACAGGTTTTCATGGAATTCAGTCCTTTTTCCGGTCGGGAATTAAAATGCTTGTACAAGTATCTATGATACTATTATCCGGTCTCTTGTTCCAGTTGCATGGGGTCTATGTAGACCTCGCGGGGTTTGACGCCGTCGGAAGGACCCACCACCCCCTCGGACTCCATCCGCTCGATGATGCGGGCCGCCCGGTTGTATCCGATCTTGAGCTTCCTTTGCAGGCCGGAGATGCTGGCCTGCTTGGTGGACGCCACGATCCGGAGGGCCTCGACGTACTTCTCGTCCTGCTCTTCTTCCTGGACCGCGCTATCTTCCGGGCGGGGCTGGATGATCTCTTCCGCGTAGTCGGGTTCCCCCTGCTCCTGCCAGTGCTGGACCACTTTCTGGATCTCCTCCTCGGACACGTAGGGGCCGTGCAGCCTTATCAACTGGGAAGTGCCGGGAGGCAGGAAGAGCATGTCCCCCTGCCCGAGTAGCCTCTCCGCTCCGTTCTGGTCCAGTATGGTGCGGGAGTCGGTTCTGCTTGCCACCTTGAAGGCTATCCTGCTCGGGAAGTTGGCCTTGATGAGACCGGTGATCACGTCCACTGAAGGCCGCTGGGTGGCCAGGATCAGGTGGATGCCCGCGGCCCGGGCCATCTGGGCCAGTCGGCAGATGGACTCCTCGATATCGCGGGCCGCCACCATCATGAGATCGGCCAGCTCGTCAATCACGACCAGGATCAAGGGCATGGGCTCTTCCGGCGGGCCGGTTTTCGAGCTCTCCTTGCCCGCGGTGTCTTGATCGGTTATGGCCACGGTGTCGCCTTCCTCCTCCGGCGGCTTTTTCTTTTTCGAGTTTTTCTCTTTCCGGTTTTTCATGGCCAGCCGGTTGTAGGAGTCAATGTTTCTGACTCCCTGTGCGGCCAGAAGGGCGTACCTTTTTTCCATCTCGGCGACCGCCCACTTCAGCGCGGTGGCCGCGTTCTTGGGGTCTGCGATAACCGGGTGGAGCAGATGCGGTATGCCCTCGTACACGGACAGCTCCAGCTTCTTGGGGTCTATCATGAGAAGTTGCACCTGGTCGGGCCGGGAGCGGTAGAGCACGCTCATGATCATGGCGTTCAAGCTGACGCTTTTCCCGGTGCCGGTGGCTCCGGCGACCAGAAGGTGGGGCGCTTTTTTCAGGTCGAAGGCGTAGGGGTTTCCGGTGATGTCGTTGCCGAGTGCAATGGGCAACATGCTTTTGGACTTCCGGTACTGGTCGGACTCGAGTATTTCCCGGAGCATGACCGGTGTGCGGTCGGTGTTGGATATCTCGATTCCCACCACGTCCTTGCCGGGAATGGGGGCGATGATCCTTACGCTGATGGCGGACAGGGCCATGGCCAGGTCGTCAGCCAGGTTGGATATCTTGTTGATCTTGACCCCGGAGGCCGGCCGGTACTCGTACATGGTGATGACCGGGCCGGGATGGACCTCGACCACCTCGCCCTTTACCCCGAAGTCCTGCAGCTTGTTCTCCAGCACCCGGGCGTTCATGAGCAGGCTGTCGTGGTCTGTCTTTTTGCGGCTCTCGCTTAGCTCGTCCAGGAGCTCGAAGGGAGGAAGCTCGTACTCACCTTCCTTTAGAAAGGGGAGCTTCTCCTGTTTGGGTTTGGGGGGAGCTTTGGAAGCAGGCTTGGGCTTTTCCTGCTCCACTATCCTGATCTGCGGCTGGGGCCTGGTTTTTTCCTCTTCCTGTTTTTCCTTGACCATCTCCCTGCGGCGGCGGGCCTCTTTCTTTCGGGTCAGGTAGTCGCTTGCCTTTTGCCTTGCGAATAAAAAGGCGTTAAGCAGTGCCCGTCCCGCCCGGCGGGGCGAGAAATCGAAAGCCGCCATCAGGGCCAGCACGGTCAAGAGGAGCCCGATGATAAGCGCGCCCGCCTCTCCGGCCAGGCCGGCCAGGACCTCTCCCAGAAAGCCGCCTGCGATGCCGCCGGCGCCGATTACTTCCCCTTCCATCTCGACCCTGCCGAAGGCCAGCTCGAGGAACACGGCTGCGGACACCAGGAGCAGGACCGCTCCCGCTCCCCGCCGGAGCAGGCGGGTGGGGTGCTTGCCCGGGGATTCCTCTTCGCCGGAACGGCGGAAGTAAGTTAGAGCCACCGCTGCCATGGCCGGCACCAACAGCCAGGAGGAGAACCCGACCAGCATGAACAGCCAGCCGGAAAGTGTCGCTCCCACCGGTCCCAAAAGGTTCATGACCGGCCCGGTAGCCCCTTCCCGGATGAACAGGCAGGGGTCCTTGGGAGAAAAAGTGAAAAGACAAAGGGCGACAAAGGCGGTGCCGAACCCCCATAACACGCCCCACAGCTCCTGCTTTCTCCGCGTCTTCTCCGCTTTCAATGTTTCCACCTCTTGTTCAGCTTCGAGCGTCGGGCCTTGCCGGCCTCGTCAGCTTCCCAGGTATATCCCCGCAACAATCGCGTTCAAACCCAGCACCAGGCAATAAATCGAGTAATAAACGAACCTGCCTTCCCGGATCTCCCGCATTACCGCGGCAATGGCGGCATAGCCCACCATCGCGGCCACCAGCGGACCTATAATATAAGCCGCGGCCTCCTCGGGGGTGAACCCTTTTATCCGGTCCATGTGCTCAACTGCCTTTAAAAGGGCTGCTCCCCCGATTGCCGGAATGGAGACCAGGAAGGCGAAGCGGGCCGCTTCCGTGCCGCCCGTGCCCAGCCCGCGGGCCATGGAAATGGTGGCGCCCGACCTGGAAATGCCCGGGATCACCGCTAACCCCTGGGCAATTCCCACCAGGAAGCTTGACAGGTAACCGGGGTTTCCCGGCCTTTGCCGGACACGTTCGCTTATCATTTTACCCGCTATCAGCATTACTCCCGTCGCCACCAAAGCCGCGCCAACTTTCCACAAGGAGGCGGAAAACACCTCCACCCGCTCTTCCAGCAAAAGGCCTATTATGGCGGTGGGGACCGACGCTATGATTATGCCCAGGAGCAGCCTGGCAGACTCCGGGTCGCGCTCCGCGTTTTTGCGGAACGCCAGCTCATAAGCTACCCGGAAAAGATCGCCGATCTCCCGCCGGTAATATGCGAGCACCGCGGCCAGGGTGCCCACGTGAAGCATCACGTCCAAGAGCATCCCCGGCTCCTGGAAACCCGGTATGACCTGTTTGCAAAGAGCCAGATGACCCGAGCTCGAGACGGGCAGGAACTCGGTCAAGCCTTGTAAGACCCCCAGGACAATCGCCTGGATGATCACTGAGTCAAACCATGTTTCCATACTTTATTTTAGATAACTCCACGGTGTTTGTCAATTTGCCGGATATGTAAAAAACCGGCGCCGGCTCTCGGCAGCTTCTTAATCGTAACTTTCCGTTATCAAAGAAAAAAAATCAACAAGCCCTTTGTGGGACCGTTAAAAAAGTCATGTTTTGCAAAGAATATCTTCTCGGCGTCCGTGCAAAATTTCCCGGCCTCCAAAAACTGCAAGGATATTATATCATTTTGACAGGGAGCATGGCAAACCGGCAAGCAGTTTGACAGTGGAACCGGCTCGGCAATATGATTACACTATTGCTTGGTCAAGCGTTTTTTTGCTTCCAACAGAAATATTTTCCGTGGGAGCGACTTAAAATCGCGACTAAAGTCGCTCGCACAGCAGGCGTCATATTAAGCTTGACAAGACAGCAGGTTTTCAGGGCGGTGGGATTTCATCTGCCGGCATCAGAGCGAAAGGAGAAGGAAATGATAAGTAAAAGACCGGCTCGTAAAAATGCTTTGATTGTCCTGGCGGTTCTGGCGGGTTTTTGCTGCCTGTCGAACCGGTGTGACAAGGAGGAGACGGAGTACCTTCTGGAGCAGGCGCCGGGTCAGTTCGAGCTTTTGTTAAAGCGGGTTCCCTTTGAAAGGGTCCTGTCCAATCCGGACCTTGATCCCGAGGTCCGTAAGACCCTTGAGTTCGTGCTGGACGTCAAGGAGTACGGGGTGGAGGAGCTCGGTCTTTTGGACAACGAGAACTACGAGGTTTACGTGGAGCTGGAGCGGCAGGCTGTCTGCTGGAACCTGACCGCTTGTCCGGAGTTGAGCGTGGAGCCGGTCCGGTGGGATTTTCCGGTTGCGGGCGAGGTCCCGTATCTTGGTTTTTTCAAGAAAGAGGACGCGCTGGATAAGAAGGCCGAGCTCGAGTCGAAAGGCTATGACGTATACGTGCGGCCGGTGGGAGCCTACTCGATGCTGGGTATAGTGTCCGATCCTTTTTACAGCTCGCTTCTGGACGCCCGTAAGGCGGACCTGGCCAACCTTGTCCTGCACGAGATGCTCCACTCCACGGTTTTCATCAAGGGGAAGATGGAGTTCAACGAGAACCTGGCGCTTTTCGTGGGCAACCGTGGTTCGCTGGAGTACCTTTCCGAGCGCTTCGGGCCGGACTCGGCCGAGGTCCGTTACTCCGCCGGCTCTAACCACGATGCCGAGATATTCAGCCGGGAGGTGATGAAGCTCTACCACGAGCTCGAGTCGGTTTACACGAGCGATCTTTCCAAGGCGGAGAAGCTTGAGCGCAAGAAAGAGGTCTTTTCTTCCCATAAGCGTCATTTCCGGGATGAGGTCCTGCCTGCGATGAAGACAGACCGTTATAAAAGCTGGCCGGAGAAGGACCTCGACAACGCGGTGGTGGTCTCGCGGGTGGTTTACTATCACGACCTTTCCCTTTACGAGGACCTGTACCGGAAGATGGACTCGGACTTGAAAGCGGTTATTGATTTTTTCAAGGAGGTCCAGGAAAAGAAAGGAGTGGAGCCGGAAGAGTATGCCCGGCAGTGGCTGGAAGATTAGTCCTCTTGAGGTGTGATGGATTGGTGGCCGTTTTTCAGAGGAACTCTTTTACGCCTTTAAAGCTTTTTCGATGGGCGGGGCAGGGCCCGTGTTTCTCGAGCGCTTTCCTGTGCTCCGCGGTGCCGTATCCTTTATGCAGCCGGAACTGATAGTGGGGAAAGAGATGGTGGAGGTTTTCCATGATGGAGTCTCGGATGACCTTGGCCAGTACGGAAGCCGCTGCAATGGAGAGACAGCAGGCGTCCCCCTTGACCAGGGCCCTTGATGGAACGGGGCCGGGAATTTGCGCTTTTCCGTCCACCAGGCAGAAGTGGGGCAGTGGGTCCAGGTCCATGACCGCCCTTTTCATGGCCTCGAGGCTGGCGGCGTGGATGTTCATGCTGTCTATCTCGGCGGGCTCGCACATGGCCCAGGAACAGTCCGCCGCCTCTTCCGCTATGGTCCGGTAGATGGCTTCCCGGCTGGTTTTCGCCAGTGTCTTCGAGTCTCTTACTTTCCAGAGGGGGCTTTTTTTCGGCAGAGTTTCGGGCAGGACCACCGCGGCCGCCACCACCGGCCCGGCCAGCGGGCCTCTGCCTGCCTCGTCCACGCCGGCAATGGCTTGAAACCCCATTTCCCGGAACCTGTTTTCAAAGGAGAGGTCGGGAGCAGAGGATGATTTCAGCTCCGGAAAAAGAGGGTTTTTGCCGGTGCTTCCCGCCATTTTTATTCCAGGGTGAGCTTGTGGTCGGCAAGCTGAAGGGGAGCGCTGTTTGGTGTAAAGAGAATGACCTGGGCCCTTTCGGAAAGTCTTTTCATGGCTTTCATGGAAATACCGGCCGCGTTTTCGTCCAGTTGTGCGAACGGATTGTCCATGATGATGGGATACACCTTTTTCTGGGTGGCCAACTCCAGCAGGGTTATCTTGAGGGCCAGGTAACAGGTGTCGCGTGCCGCCGCGGTCAGCTCGTCAAACTCGACCCATTTTTTGTCCTCCGAGCGCCGCAGGGTGAAAGAACCGTCCGGTCCTATCCACGCCTCCTTGTATCGCTTTCCGAACAGGGCCTCTACATACAGGTTCAGGCGTTGCTGCACGTGTTTAATGAGCTTGTTTCTTTCGGTGTTGAACATGTGGGCGGAGTTCTGGATGAGCTTTTCATAGGCTTCGCTTGCGATGGCCGGTTTTATGGAGCGGATGCGCATGGCCCTGGTAACTCCGGAGTCTCCGGGTGAAGTCCCCCCCATTACCTGGGTGGAACCTCCCGCCGCGGCAGCTTGCTGTTTTTGAGGTTGAGGCGTTTCTCCAGGCGCCGGCTGTTGTCCTCCCATTACCTGGGTGGACCCCTTGTCTTCCGAAGCGGGCTCTAAATCGGGCACGGCGAATCCTTCCTGGGCGGGAGCGGCTTTTTGGTCCTGGAGCGCCTTGGATTGGGGGTTGGTCATTTTTACGATTTTTTCCAGTCTTTCGATCTCTTTTTTGATCTGGTTCAAGTCCATGCTGAGGGCGGGGTACTTCCTGAGTTCTTCTTCCTGCTTTTTGATCTTCTCCTTGAGCTCTTTCTCCTGCTTGTTCAGGGCGTCCATATTGATGTCTTTTATGATCTTGTTCTTTCTGTCGAGAACCGATTTGTACTTCGCTTCCAGGTCCTGGAATTTCTCTATCTTTTCTTTGAGCTCGGATATGTTGTCGCTGTCGGTGTCGTCCATGAGCTTGTCTATTACCGAGGTTTCCACCTGGAACTTCTTAATGACCGCTTCTCTTTTTTCATCTTCCTTTTTGATCTTGTCTTCCAGCTCGGCTTTCTTGTTGGCTATATCAATATGGGTCCATATTCTCCATCCTCCCAGTCCCAGGCCGGGGAGGATCAGGAGAAAGAGGAACTTGATGGACTGGAGGGATTCTACCGACCGGGACAGGACCAAGGATATGATTCCCAGCCCGGCGAGCGCCAGTGCAAGTTGGAAGAGCTGGTCTCCCAGCAGCTTGGGCTTGACCTCCAAATCCTGCATCTGTTCGTCGTAGACGGCAAGCTTCTGGTCATGCTTTTCCACTTCCTCGGCCTGGAGCCTGCCCAGGTCTTTATATCTGTCCAGCCTTTCTTGCATGTTCTGAGGAAGCCGTTTGAGAGCGGGGTACTTGTTTAACTGCTCTTCCGCTTCTTCCAGGAACTCGTCGAACTGGGTGGCGCTTTTCTTCTTGGACTCGATCTCGAACAACTGCTGTTGCAGCCCGTCTATTTCGTACTGGATTTCTTCTATCTTCTTGGCCTGCTCATGCTCCTCCCGTAGCTTAAGAAGCTTCTCCTCCCTTTCCTCGGGGGTCATGCCGTCATCTTCCTGCATCATCATGCCGGGCGCGGTCATGGCAGGCGCCGCCGGCATTCCGGGCATGGCGGGCATTCCGGGCATTCCGGGCATGGCGGGCATTCCCGGGAAGGCTCCTCCTCCGGGAACGGCCGGTCCCGACATTTGCTGCTGTTGAAAAGGGTTCTGCACGGGCTCGCCGGAAGACTGACCCGGCTGGGCGGCCTCCGCTTCCATGGATACCTCTTTTTCTTCCGCCAGAGGAAGGACCGAAGGCATCCTGTCCACTGAAGACAGAAACAGATGATAAAAGACCTCGTAGGTGGGCAGTTCCAGGGCGGAAGCCAGGGCGGAGCTGACCTGGGCCGGCCCTTCCGCCATGCTCTCGAACTTCTGGGAAGCGGGGTTATACTGGGTCAGGGACACTTGCTGGGACCGGAAGTCCTTGAGGACCCGGTAGACTTCTTTGCCGCTGGAGATGGTGAGCCCGGCGCGGGAGGAGGACGCGTCTCCCCTGGTTACCAGGGTGGGCTCGTCCTCTTTCAGCCGGTCCGGGTAAAGCAGGTCCAGGATACAAGCCACCAGCGTGCTCTTGCCCGACTCCGTGGGCCCGTAGACCACTTCGAACCCGGACTTCAGGGAGAACTTCCTGCTTTTTTCAAAGCGCCTGACGCCCTGGAGCGCCAGTTCCATAATGTACATGATGTATCCGACTCCCCGGGGAGATTAAGTCCGGCTCAGGTGGACCTTTTCTCTTTGATCCGCGCCGCCTTGCCCCGGCGCTGGCGGAGGTAATAAAGGCGGGAACGCCGGACTTTGCCCCGCTGTTTGATCTCTACCTTGTCCACCAACGGAGAGTACATGGGAAAGACCTTTTCCACACCGATGCCGTAGCTCACCTTTCTTACTGTAAAGGTGCTTTTAAGACCCGAGCGATGAATCTTGAGAACCGCCCCCTCAAAAACCTGGATCCTTTGCTTGTCACCCTCCTGGATGAGCTGATGCACGCGGACCATGTCTCCGGGACGGAAGTCCGGCAGGTTCTTCGTCATCATGGATTTTTCGATTTCTTGAACTCGCGACATATCTTCACTCCTTTTTAAAAACTATCTTATCCGCCGGTCCGGGTCAAGGCCGGCCCGGTCTCAAGTCTTCAGGGTCTCTTTTCTCTCCCCCCCTGCCAGGAGCCGGTCTATCACCACCGCGGCCGCGGTGCGCACGGAAAGATGGTTGTACTCCTCCGCTCCTTTTATCGGCTCCAGCACCAGGTCGGCGTTCTTTTCCAGGAACTCGGGCGGGGTTCCCCATCCGGTTCCAAAGAGGACAAGCCATGGTCCTTTGTGTTGCATCTTTTCCCGGAGCGCTGCAAAGGACACGGTGTCAAGCCCCGGTCGCGCGGAAGTCCCCACTATCCGGGGCCGTTGTCCTTGTCCGGCTTCTATGTCTTCCGCTGCCTCTTCCAGAGAGTCAACCAACCTCATTCGCTCGAAGGCCTGTTTGCGGGTCGGGTTGTACTCCGCGCCCCTGCCTTCCTGCCAGTGGCGGATCAGCTTTTTCACCAGCCGCTTTTGCAGCTCGAGCGGCTGGATGACGTAGCAGGCCCGGATGTTATAAGTCGCCGCCAGCCGGGCCAGGTCATGCAGGTCCATGTTGGTTACCGCAGTGGTAACGGTCTTTCCGGACTTGTCCAGGGCCGGATGATGCAAAAGCCCGATATATACATCAGACGACAACTCAGTCTTCCAGCTCTCTTCGGATTTCCTCCATAAGCTCTCTTTCCTCGTCGTCGGGAAGATACTTCTCCAGCAGGTCCGGCCTTCGCAACAGGGTCCGGCGGAGGCTTTCTTTCTTACGCCACCTTTCGATGTTCTGATGATGGCCGGAAAGCAGAACCTCCGGGACCGGCCTTCCCTCGAACTCCGCCGGCCGCGTGTACTGCGGCCATTCCAGCCGACCCGGAAAAGAGTCCCGGGCCGCGGAAGACTCGTTCCCCAGCACGCCCGGTATCTGCCGGGCCACCGCGTCCAGGACCACCAGGGCGGCCAGCTCGCCGCCCGAGATCACGTAATCGCCTATGGACACCTCGTGGTCTATCACCGCCTGGCGGGCCCGCTCGTCCACCCCGGCGTAATGGCCGCAAACCAGGATCAGCCCGGGCAGGCTCGACCATTCTTGTGCGGTCTTCTGTTCAAAGAGCTCGCCTTGCGGCGTGAGCAGCACCGTCTTGCTCTCTTGCGCTTTCGCTTTTATGTCCCGGACAGCTTGCACCAGCGGTTCCGGTTTTATGACCATGCCGTCGCCCCCGCCGAAGGGGGCGTCGTCTACCTGTCTGTGCTTTCCCTCGGCCCACTCCCGGAGGTCATGAACATGGACCCGGATATGCCCGGCTTCTCTGGCCCTCTTCAGGATGCTCTCCGAAAGCGGGCCTTCCATCATTCCGGGGAACAGGGTGATCAGGTCGAATCGCATGGTTCCCCAATTATCCCGGCCCGGTGTAATAATCGGGTTCTATCAGCATCCTGCCTTGTTCTTGCGAGATGTCCTTCACCGGCGGGTCAGAGGCCGGTATCAAAATCTCGCCTTTATCTCCTCTGACCACGAACAGGTCGTTGCCGCCTGCGCTTGGAGCGGTGGGCTCCATGCGGACCACTTCTCCTATATGTCTGCCCTCGGTGTCCTCGACCCGGAGTCCGATAAGGTGGTACCAGTAATACTCGTCTTCGGAGAGAGGCTCCAGTTTGTCTTCGGGGACCACTGCTTCCGAGCCTTTCAGCCGTTCGGCTTCATCGCGGCCGTGGATTCCTTTAAGTGTCAGGAGGATGAATTCTTTATGGCGGCGGGAGCGGACCAGAGGATAAAAGGTCGGCTCGGAGACCTCGTTCTCCCTTACCCATACTCCCTCCGCGTGATCGAACCAGGTTGTATCAGGGTTATAGGGTTTCAGTTTGATTTCGCCCTTTATCCCGAACGGCCTGCCAACCACTCCCAGCGGTATCCACTTTTCGTTCTGCACGGCAAGGCCACCTCATAAAAGGCATCCGTCAACCGGGTATCTCCAGGACCGGTTTTTCGTCAGAGCCGGCAGCGGCCTTGATAAGAAGCCGCAACGCCTGGATGGTCTGGCCTTCCTTGCCGATCACCCGGCCCCGGTCCTGTTCGGAGACCCGAAGCTCGTACACCACGGAACGGTCGCTTTGCGAACGGCTGACCTCTACTTCTTCCGGCTTGTCCACCAGCGACCGGGCAACGTAAGCGATCAGGTCCACTATGAAGTCGTTTCCTTCCATTAATCCATTCCCCAGAAACTAAGAGTTCAGGCTTCCGCGGTTTCCGAGCTTTCCGCTTTCTCCGGTGATTCTCCGGCCCTGGCCTTGAGAATTCCGTACTGGCGGAGCAGGGCCCGGACCGGCGGAGTGGGCACCGCGCCCTTGTCGAGCCACAGGTTTATCCGGTCGCTTTTCATCTCCAGGGAAGACGGGTCGGTTCTGGGGTTGTAGATACCCAGCTTTTCCAGGAACCTGCCGTTTCTCGCCATCTTTACGTCCTGGGCCACGATCCAGTAAAAAGGTCTTTTGGTTGTTCCCTTGCGGGCCAGTCTCAGCTTTACCGCCATTTTCTTTTCTTCTCCTTCAGAGTATTTATGCTTCCCGATTATCAGGCCGGTACCTTAAGGACCGGTGATTTCTATCTTCCCAGCCCTTGCATAAACGGCATCTTTCCCTTGCCGCCGGCCATTTTCTTCATCATCTTTTTCATTTCCTGGTAGTTTTTAACCAGCCGGTTTACGTCCTGGACCCTGGTGCCGGAGCCCGCGGCTATCCTTCTTCTTCTGCTGGCGTTAAGCACCTTGTGGTTCCGGCGCTCCTGGGGCGTCATGGAGTTTATGATGGCCTCGATCCTTATAAGCTCTTTCTCCGCGGGCTGCATGTCCTTTATCTTCTTCATCTGGGGGCCCATGCCGGGCACCATTTTCATGATGTCCTCGATTGGCCCCATCTTTTTCATCTCGCGCAACGCGGAACGGAAGTCTTCGAGGGTGAACTCGTTCTTTTTCATCTTCCGTTCCATCTGGGCGGCCTGCTTCTCGTCAAAGGCCTTTTCCGCCTTTTCGATCAGGGTGAGCACGTCGCCCATGTCCAGGATGCGGTTGGCTATGCGGTCGGGATGGAAGGGCTCGAGGGCGTCGTAATTCTCGCCCGTTCCCACCAGCTTGACGGGCTTGCCGGTTACCGCCTTGATGGAAAGCGCCGCTCCTCCGCGGGCGTCTCCGTCCAGCTTGGTCAGGACCACGCCGGAGAGGTCCACTGCTTCGTTAAAGGCCTCGGCCACCCCCACGGCGTCCTGTCCGGTCATGGCGTCAGCCACCAGCAGGGTCTCGACCGGCTTGACCCGGTCTTTTATGTTCCGGAGCTCGTTCATCAGGGTCTCGTCCACGTGCAGCCGTCCCGCGGTGTCTATGATCACGGTATCGTGGGAGAGCTTTTTGGCCTCTTCCAGGGCCTTTTCGCAAATCCAGACCGGGTCCTGGTCGGTGTTGGAGTCAAAGTAAGGCACCTCCACCTTGCCGGCCACCGTCTTTAACTGCTCAATTGCCGCGGGCCGGTACACGTCCGCGGGCACCAGAAAGGGGGAGCGTTTCTTGTCCTCCCGCAAAAAGCGGGCGATCTTGCCCGCGGTGGTGGTTTTACCCGAGCCCTGCAGCCCCACCAGCATGATCACCGCCGGCGGCGCTGTCTTCAGGTTAAGCTCGGAGAGCGACTCTCCCATGAGCTCGATCAGCTTGTTGTGGAATATCTTTACGAACTGCTGCCCGGGAGTCAGGCTCTCCATGACCTTCTGGCCTACGGCTTCCTCTTTTATGTCGTTCAAGAACCGCTTGGCCACCCCATAGTTAACGTCCGCTTCCAGAAGGTGCGTACGTATCTCCTTCAGGGCCGCCTCCATGTTTTTTTCGGAAAGCTTGCCCTGCCCACGCAGGTCCTTGAAAGTCTGGGTCAGCTTGTCGGAAAGGTTCTCGAACATGAGAAACAACTCCTCCGCCTTGGTATCAATTAAGTTTTCACTTCGTATTTTCTAAAAATAATAATGATATAGCCGGAAGAGGGCAAAGTCAAGGTAGCGGTTATAAAACGAGCTTCATATGTTTTCTGCTCTTAATTTTTCAGGAGCTCGTCTCCAGCCTTTTCTGCTCATGAATTGGAGGCCAATGGAAAACTCGGTAAGAGTATCCATGCTCGATAGATGCACCGCTTTCTCCTTGAAGGATGGTCCACACAACTTGTTGTGTGGGGATCGAAGATCATGGGAGAGGAGGCCCCAAGGTTGTGCTGATAAGGCCTTTTGCTTTTTTGACATGAGCAACGCCGAAAGAAATGATGCAAGCCCGGTTACAGAGTACCTGCAGGCGCCCTATGCGCGCCTGCCCACACAACAAGTTGTGTGGGGTATCGGGAGGCGAGTGAACTGTTGCCTGCAGGTAGCCAAAAACCGGAAGAACCACTTTTTACAAGTCTACTCTATCCTTCCCCCCACCACGATCTCCGGTATGCGCAGGGTGGGCTGGGCGTCCGCTACCGGGACCCCTTGACCGTCTTTTCCGCAGGTGCCGATCCCGAATCCGGGGTCGTCTCCCACCATGTCTATTTCCTTTAACACGCGCGGTCCGTTTCCGGTCAGGGTCGCGCCCCGCACCTGCTCGGAAGGGGCGCCGTTTTCAATGAGCCAGCCTTCTTCGACCTCGAACACGAAGTCGCCGTTCACGGTGTTTACCTGTCCGCCTCCCATGCGCCTGACCAGGAAGCCGCGGTCCACGGACGCGATGATATCTTCCGGCTTGGACTCTCCGGCTTCGATCATGGTGTTGGACATGCGTACTATGGGCGGATGGGCGTATGACTCCTTCCTGCCGTTTCCGGTGGACTCGAGCCCGTACTTCATTGCCATGCGCTTGTCGTACATGTATCCTTTGAGCACTCCGTTTTCCACCAGCACGGTCCTTTGGGCGGGCGATGCCTCGTCGTCAATCGAGAAGGTCCCTCTCTTACCGGCCAGAGTAGCATCGTCCACCACGGTGACAAGGGGAGAAGCTACTTCTTCGCCCACCCGGCCGCAGTACACGCTTAAACCCTGCTCGGCAAGGTCGGCCTCGATCCCGTGCCCGATCGCTTCGTGGATCATGGTCCCGCCGGCCTCCGACGCCAGCACCACCGGCATGGTCCCGCCCGGCGCGGGCCGGGCCTCCAGGTTCGCCACCGCCCGCCGAGCCGCGGTTACCGCCATTTCCTCCGGGTCCCGCTCGTGGAAAATCTCCATTCCCATGGTCCCGCCCAGCGATTCGTGGGCCACCTGGATACCTGTGTCGTCCCCCGCAATGGCCACTACGTAGAAGATGACATAGTTCACTGCGTCGGTTTTCATCTCGCCGCTGTTGTCGGCTATCGCCACGGTTCGAAGCTGGTCGGAGTAGATCACCCTCACCTGCCGGATGCGCTTATCATGATTCCGGGCCGCCTTTTCCGCTTTCCACATGATGTCGAGCTTGTCCTCTATCCTGCAATCGGCGGGCGGTTCTTTTACCGGGAGGTAATGTGAAGACCAACCGGGACCGGTCTTGACGGATGCCCCTGCTTCGCCGTTTTTTACCGCGAGCGAGCTGGTGCGGGCGCAGTCGAGAAGAGCGGACTCAGCAAGCAGGTCGGAGTAGCTGTAGGAGGTCCGGTGGTTATGGATGACCCGCACGCCCGCGCCGGAGCGGCTTCCCCGGATGAGACGCTCGACCCGCTCGGCCTCGATCTCGATCAGGGTGCTCGCCTTCTCCTCCGCGAACAGGTCCGCAAAGGACCCGCCGCGCGAGAGCGCTTCTTTCAATACCCGTGCGGTATCCACTTCGTGCAACAGCCGTACCTTAGGGACTTCGTTCATGGCTTTCCTTCCTTTACAGGTAAAAATCTTTCAATGATCATCATCTTTAATGAGCCGGCACTGTTTTTCCGATTCGGACTTGGGAGGCTCCACCTGGATGGTGGTGTGTTTGATTCCGAAGCTCTCTTGCAGAAGATGACGGGCGTCTGCCAGGCATTCGGACCACTGGTCGCTGTTGAAGCAGTGGGGAGGCAGGCTGATGTGGGCGGACAGTATAGGCACCCCCGAAGATATGGTCCAGATGTGCAGGTCGTGCACGCTCTCCACGTTCTCCAGGTACTCGAGCGATTGCTTGACCTCGTGGTAGTCTATGTTCTCAGGGGTCGCTTCCAAAAGGATGTTGATGGTCCGCTTTATAAGGCCCCAGCCGCTCCACAGGATAAGGACCGAGATTATTACGCTGGCGATGGGATCAATCAGGGTCCAGCCGGTGGTCCAGATGACCACGCCCGCCACGATTGCGCCCACCGATCCCAGGGCGTCGGCTACCATGTGGAGGAACGCTCCCCGCACGTTCACGTTGTCCTTGTCTCCCTTGTTGAGAATGAAAGCGCTGACCAGGTTCGCCACGAGCCCGAGCGAGGCCACCCCCAGCATCAGCGGCGCGTCAATCTCGGGCGAGGTCCCGATCCGGAGCCATGCTTCCCGCAGGATAAGCCCCACGATAAGGACCAGGGAGGCCCCGTTTACAAAAGCGCCCAGGACCTCCGCCCGGAGCAGGCCGTAGGTTTTTTCCGCGGTGGCCGGCTTTGCCGCCAGAAAGGAGACCACCAGCGCAAGGGCCAACGCTGCCACGTCGGTAAGCATATGGCCGGCGTCCGCCAGCAGGGCCAGGCTGTTGGTTATTATTCCTCCCACCACCTCGACGACAAGAAAAACCAGGTTTATAAAAAGGGCCCAGAACAGGAGCTTGCGGGAGAGCGACCGCAAGCTGTGGTCATGCGGCTGGTCCTGTTCCTGGTCCTTCTCGGGAATGGGAGTATCTTTATGGTTGTTCGACATCCAGTATCAACCCTGCATCATGTTCTTCGAGAACAGCGGGGATGGCAAGCACCATCTCTTTTATGCCGTCCCTGACCTCGCGGTACTTCGCGAGCTTCTCATGTTCCGGCGCTTCAAAGCCCTGTGAAGAAGGGTCCTCGACCCCGATGTGGACCACCTTGGCTTTGCCCGGAAACAGGGGGCAGGACTGGCGCGCGTTGTCGCAAAGGGTAACCACGTAGTCGAAGTCCACGTCCGTGACCTCGGAGACGTGCTTTGAGCGCCGGCCGGAGATGTCCACCCCCGCTTCCTTCATGATCTTGATGGCCTGCGGGTCCACAGTGGAAGGAGCGGTGCCCGCGGAGTATGCCTCTATATCCTGGCTCCGCAGGTGCCGGGCGAAACCCTCAGCCATCTGGCTCCGGCAGGAGTTGCCGGTACAAAGAAAAAGTATTTTCAACTTGTCCGTCATGTTCTCTCTTAAAAAAGTTTATTCGAAAAACAGCCGGAGCGCTTTTTCCATTGCCTGGTTCAGCTTTTTAATGCCGTTGTCTTCGGGATTGATGCTGGAGGGATGAGCGCCCGGTTTCAAGTAGAGGGCCCTGCTTATTTCGATCTGGATCCAGGGGACATCTCCGCTTCCATAGGTCCGGGTGATGTGGCCGCCGGCAAAGGGCTTGTTTAAGGCGATCTCTTCTTTGTCCATGGCAAGCGCCTCCGCCAAGCATTCCCGGAAGGACTCGGTGGTCTCTGACGGACTGGATTCTCCGTGCACGTCTCCCAGACATATAAGCGGCCTTTCCGATCCCGCATCATGCGCGGTTGGCGGCGCCACCGCCGCCATGGAGTGGCAGTCCAGGCCAAGCTCGATACTATCTTCCTCCTGTGCCTTCACGATCTTGCGATGATAGGGCCAGTAATATTGGTCCAGCAAAGCGGCGGAGATATCAGGGTCCGGCTCGCTACCTCCCCGGTAAATCTTTACCCCATAGGTGGTGATGTCCTTTATGACGCCGTCCTCTTTCTCCGGTGGAAGCGAATCGGGCGGACGGTTCAAGTCTATGAACACCCGGGCGATATCAAAGTCGCAGACCTTTTGGACCAGGCCGGAAAGGGTGTAGATTTCCCGTGTATGAGCATCAGCCTCGCCGAAAATCTCGTGTTCGTCCAGCACCACTCTTTCGTCAAGTTCGGGCGGGATTGCGAGCCCTCCGTGAGGAATGGAGATCAGTACGGGAAGCTTTTTCATAAAAGACTTTCCTGCGGATCAAAAGATGGTGTCGTCAAACTGCCGGAAGGAAACGTCCCGCCGGTTTTCTTTTCAAGTGTATGGTCCAGGGAAAGCGGGACAGGAACACAGCTTCCGGGATCGGTGCTTGCTTATATATGTTACAACGGCGATTGGATTTTTCAAACAGCGCAGAGGAGCTGCCGGTTTTTTCGCACCCACAAGATACAAGTGTTTTAAGTTAACGGGCCGCCGTGCTAGTATCAGCCCAAACGGAGTTTAACAATTGTCGAGCGATCCTGAAAAGAAGTCCCGTCTTTCCCATCCCGCCTGGATAGTGGTCCTGGCGGGCATACCGCTTGTTGCATCGCTTTACGGGGGACAGCTTTTTTATGACGACGCTTACATCACCTTTCGTTACGCCGCCAACATAGCTTCCGGCAAGGGGTTTGTTTTTAATCAAGAGCCGGTACTGGGTACCACCGCCCCGTTTTATTGTCTGCTCCTGGCGTTGGCCGGCTACTTGGGATTTTCCATCACCACTGCCGCTTTTGCCGTCGGCGTTTTGTGCGGCGCATTGGCCCCCGTGCTGGTCTTTCGGCTCGGGAAGGTTACCGGCAAGGAGTTCGCCGGTCTCGTTGGCGGGCTTTTTTTATGTTTTTTTCCCCGCTGGTGGCTTAACGCGAACACGGGCATGGAGACGACCCTTGCCGGTTGCCTGACGGTGGCGGTCATGATATTACATTTGCGGGGCAAAGGACTGGCTGCGGGGGTTATGTCGGGCCTCCTGGTTCTCACCCGGCCGGACGCCGCGTTTCTGCCTCTTTTGGTCTTCATCCATCTTTTGTGGACGGACAGAAAGCGGACGCTTACCTTTGCCGCGGGAGGTATTGTGGTAATCGCGCCCTGGCTGGTTTACTCGTTTATTACCTTCGGAACTCCGGTCCCTCACTCACTCGCGGCCAAGGGGCTTATCCACGCCTACCCCGCGTTTTTGGCCCTGGACCATTACCTGGACTGGTTCCTTTCCATGTCCCAGCCCATGGGCATGGCGATATTTTCCGCAATGTGGGTCCTGGGAGCGGCGACCATCCTGCGCAGCTTCCGCCATGCGTTCATACTGGTCGCTTGGCCGGTGGTTTTTATCATCGGCCTTTCTTTCACCAATGTAGGACCTTTCCCCTGGTACCAGATACCCGCTGTTCCGCTTTTTATGTTCGTGGCCGCCTACGGCATCCATGCGGTTTACCAGGGCAGGGGACTGGCCGGAAGAATTCCTGCCAGGTACCGGCGGGCGGCCTGCGGCGTGCTGGCCGGGACCATGATTTTTCTTCAGCTCTTTGAAGTCGCGCCCTTGCTGGCAAGCCGACAAGAGCTTGACGGGCTTCGGCAGAAGGAACAGACTTTGAAGCAGATGGCCAAGAGGATTGATGAGCGGGTCCGGCAGCGTAGTCTTGATCCAAAAGAGGTAAAGGTCCTCGTGGGCGAAGTAGGGGTCCTGGGATACGAGCTTCCGGACTACCGGATCATTGACAGCTCCGGCATAAACTCGCCGGACATCTATCGGCTCCGCAAGCGGGACTGGGAGCGGATGAAGAAAGATCATCCCGGCTACGGCTGGGAAGAGAAATGGGGCGGCAGCATAAAGTGGGTCCGGAAGACTATTAGGAAGTATGAGCCGGACTTTATAGCATCCAATCTCGAGTACCTGCACCTGCGAACGCTTCTCGACGATCCCGGCTTCCGGAAGCGGTATCGCCTGGTAGAGAAATGGCCTTTCCAGGAGCAGGAAAAGCAAAAAGTCATGGTGCTTCTCTCCAGAAAATCTCCGGAACGTGAAACCAATTCAGGAAGCGAAAGCAGAGAAAGTCTCAAGTAAGCTTCAGTCCGTCTTCCACGTAGCGGCGGCCTTTGCTGGAGAGCTTGAACCGGTTGGTCCGCGCCTGGTCATGCCGGAGAATGAACCCGGAGCGGGTGGCGTGGTTTATGACCTGCTCGATGTTGTTGCCCGGGTCCTGGTTCACCGCCCGGTAGCAGCGTTTTATCTCCGGGATGGTAAAGTCCGATCCTCCGCCCTCGGTTTCCATGTAATGCCCGAACACCATCACCCGGTCATGGTGGGTGCGGGGTTTTTTGGACTCGATGGTCCGGACCAAGTCCTCACCCTTGATCCGGGGAGACTTGCGTCGGGCCGGGAACTCGGAGGAACCGGCCGGTGCGTCTTTTGGGGAAGCGGACTCTTGGCCTTCGCCCGGTTCGGACTTTTCTGCAGGAGCCGAGGCTGAGTCTAAGGAGGACGATTTTTCGTCCCCCCCTTCCGGAAACGGGATGCTGTCATCCTCCTCCTTTTCTGCCGGTCGGGCAGCCTCGGACTCGGCGATGGGCCGGAGGTTATCGGAGCGGGAAGCAGACTCCTCCTGTTCCTTGCGGTAGGGATGGCCTCCGGAACGCTGGTCCTTTTTGTCCGGCGGACGGCCCCGGGAATGGTTCTTCCTGCGCTTTCCGGAATAATGCTTCTGCCGGGAGTCGTTTTCCTCCCGCCCGGACGCGGGCTCCGGCTTCTTTTCCGGCTCGGTCTTTATCTGTTCTTCCTTTTCCTGCTCGGCCTGCACGTGCTTGAGGGCCTGGAGGATATGAGGCTCGTACTTTTCGATCTGTTTTTCCACGTAGGCGGGATCGCCGGAGAATGCAACTTCAAACCCTTTACACGAAAACTTGAAATACATGTTTTAGTCCTTTACAGCGTCTGCTTCTGTGTTTTTTCCGCTTGCTCTTATCAGCGAGAAAATCATGTTTCTATTTTATCTTTGTCTTCCGGCCTGTTCAAGGAGCAAAGTTAAATGCTCCTCAATTCTTCTCTTGTGTTTTCATTCCCGGAAGTCAAAGCTGTAGGTCCTTTTGACGGGCGCGTCCGTTACTTTACAGGAGCCTTTCTTGCCCGGCTTTCTGGTACAGGATATCCGGGTGTTGTCCCAAAGTTTTAACTCGTCTGCGCCGTTTCCGTAGAACGCTACCTCGAGGGACCGGTTGGCGTCGGTGAAGCCCTGCAGGTCCTGTTTATCTTCCCGGACCAGGGTGTCAATCCTTTTGTCGTAAAGCGGCAGTATTGCGCCTTTCTTGACAAAGAGAGGTGTCTCGCCGAGAGGGGCCGGCACGGTCTGCTTTCCCGGACCCTCATATGCTTTGCCGCTCCAGTAGTGATACCACTTTCCGGGCGGGAGGTAGACCTCCCACACTCGGGCGCCGTCCTTTAACACCGGCGCTACCAGAAGCCGGTCCCCGAGCAGGAACTCATAGTCCTGTCGTGCTGATCCGGGATCGCCGGGGTAGTGGAGCACGAGATGTCGCATGACCGGGTATCCGTGCTCCGCGGCCTGGTGCACCAGGGTGTAGATGTAGGGAAACAGCGAGGCATGGAGCCTGGCGTACTTCTTATAGTGCAGGAGGGTTTCCCGGTCCTGGTCAAACCTCCAGTGGTCGCAGGGCTCGTGTCCCCGGTGGTTTCTCATCACCGGGCAGAGGGCTCCGAGCTCTGCCCACCGCATGAACAGCTCCTTGTCGGTGGGAGTGCTGAGTCCGCAGTGGTATCCTGCTATGTCGGTGGTCCCGACCGGATGGCCGGATATGCCTACCGACAGCAGGGCAGGTATGTTGGAGGGAAGGCCGTCCAGCTTTCCAAAGCTCGAGTTCTGGTCGCCCGTCCACATAACGGGCGCGTACTTCTGAGTGCCGGTGTAACCGCCTCGCATGAAAAACACCCAGTCTCCGTCCGGTCTCGCCTTTTCCCAGAACTCTCTTCCGAGCTTGGCCCAGAGCACCGGATAGTAGTTGTGGAGCTCCCACCCCACCGTGCCGTCGTAAGACACCGAGTCCGGCGGGGTATACTCCGAGAAGTCGTGCATCCATCCGTCTACCCCCCAGCTTTCCGCTTTCTTAAAGAAGCTCTGTTTCCACCACTCGCGTGCCTCCGGATTGGTAAGATCGAGCTGGGCCTTTTCCCACACTGCCAGGTCGTAAAGGTAAGTCTCGCCCTCCTCGTTTTTGGTGAAATAGCCGCGGGAGTCGCCTTCCACAAAGGCGCTGGTGCCCGGGCTTATGTTGGGTTGAAAGTAGCCCAGGTAGCGGAAGCCGTCCCGGTGGAGGTCCGCGATCATCTTCTCGTAATGCGGGTACCTGTCCCGCTCGATGGTCCACTCCTCGCGCCACCACCAGTCTTCCGCCCAGATGGCGCTGGTGGGGATGTTCTCTTCCCGCACCGTTTGGGCGACCTGGTAGAGCCGGTCCTCGCCCTGGTTGCACACGTTCCACACACCGAAGACCCACGGCAGGGGAGGTGTGATCCTGCCCGTGTAGTCGGTCTGGGACTCGATGACCTCGAGGGGCGAAGGCCCGTAAAAGATCATGAAGTCGAAGCTTCGGTTCCAGTTTTCGATCTCGACAACCTCGGGATCCTTCTTTCCGAAATCAAAGGCGCTGTAATGGGTATCATCGAGCAGAAAGCCGTATCCCCTGGTGTTCAGGAAGAACGGGACCGGGTAATAGGTCATGTCCTTTCCCTTGGGGAACGGGTTGAAGGAAAGGCCGGGCAGGACCTTGTGTAGCCGGCCAATGCCGAGCCCGCCTTCCTCGCACCAGACCCGGACCCTTTCGCCGCTGTGCTCCGCGGAGTTGAACCGCTCGCCCATGCCGTAATAGCGGTCATCCGAATGTTTTCTAAAGCGCAGAACCAGCCGGTTTACGTCGGGACGGTCCAGTACCCGGGTCTCGACCCGCAGAGCGCCGGAGTCAATGAAGAAAGCACGGAGCCGTACCAGCGCCTTGCCGCCGGTCTCTTCTGCCAGCTCTACCACCAACTCGTCATTCTTTTTTTCAAGGGACACCACCTGGTCCGCGTGGGTCCAGGGCTTTTTGATGGCGGGTGTCCACTTCCACCAGGCAATGAACTGGTAGGGCTTCTGCTTTGTTACCGTGGTAAAGCTTATCTTGCCGGTGGTCCGCAAGAGCTCCTTGCCTGCGGGGTCCAGCACCCGCATGGAAAACGGACCGCGCGAGACCTCAGCCCGAAGCTCCGGCCCTTGCAGGACGGAGACCGTTTCGGCCTTTCCCGATCCGCCCATGAGAAGACCGGAGCCTGCAATAAGCCAGGCCGACAGTACCATGAGCATTAAACCGCGTCCTTTTACTTTCTTGACCTTGTCCATGAGCGTTACTCCTCTACTGCGTTACTATTGGTGCGAGCAACTTAAGTCGCGAACTCATTCGCCCGGATAACTTCGGCAACTCACATCTTGCCGAGCACTAAAACCCCTGCCGGTGCATGAACATATAGTAGGAATGCGAAGTATAAAGCGCGGCCAGAGGATTGTGCCCGGTAACCCGGTCCTTTACCGCCAGCACCGTGGTATAGCCCTTGGCGTACTTCAGAAACAAAGAGTCGTGGCCCACGCAAAGCCCCAAGAGCACGTTCAGGTCCACTCCCGCCCGGTTCAGTAACTTGGCCTGCAATATCGGGTTACAAGCGGTCTCCGCGGTGCCGATCATGATCTTTTCTTCGTCCTTTACGCCCAGCTCTTCCTCTTTCAGTATCCTGCCCACCTTGCAGACCACGCTGGTGACCTCGAAGCCCTGGTGTTCGAAGATGTCATTGAGCATCCCGGCTTCCCGGGCCAGGCCGATACAGTAGGCGATGCCGAGCTTCTTGGCCCCTATCTTTTCCGCGAACTCGCACACCTCCTGGATGCGCGTCTTGCCGCAATGGGGAATGTAGGGCTGACGGTCTTTCTCCAGGTAACACTCTCCCTCCTGCACGGAGGAGAGCCGAGCGAACTCTTTTATGCCCGGGTCTTTGTACTCTTCGCGGGCCTCCTCGATTAGGTCGGCGCCGTGCCTGGTGGGGCAGAAATCCGGTCCTTTGCCGCCGTCAACAAAACAGGCCTTCTCGAAAAGCGGGATGCCGCACACCGCGCATTTCGGGTCTTTAAAATCGGACATTTCTATCCTCCTCCTCTCCAGATAAGGTTTTCTTGAAAGCGCTCCTTTGTGCTCATTCTTTTCCGGGAGGATTGTTTTGTCAAACGCTACCTGTTCAACTGACATCCCCCACAGACTCTCAGGAGGGCCCCAAAATTTTAACTACACAGGACCGCTGTAAGATGTTATATTAATAAAGAAATTAATAAGGAGGTCTTAATTTGTTAATAGATGTTGAAAAGGAAGAAGACGGTCGGTGGATAGCTGAGATCCCGGAGATACCTGGTGCGATGGTATATGGAGAGACCAGGGAGGAGGCTATCAACGGGGTAAAGGCCCTGGCCTTGCGAGCTATGGCCGACCGGTTGGAAAACGGGGAAGAGGTTCGCGACCTGAAGGAAATCTTTGCGGTTGCTTAATGAGTAAGTGGCCCTCAACAAAAGCCGGAAAAGTCCTCTCCGCCTTGTTGCGGATCGGCTGGTCCGTAAAGAGACAAGCAGGAACGTCTCATCGTGTGCTGGAGAGGCCCGGCTGGCCTGATTATGTGTTCGCATTCCACGATAATGAAGAGATCGGCCCGCGCATGCTTGCCCGAATTGCAAAACATACCGGATTGAGGCCGGAAGATTTATAAGATCATTCTTTAAAAATAATGTAATGTGTGCGAGCGGCTCCGGCCGGCCAAGCCATTCTTTTCCCTGCCTTAAGAGTATCTTGCGAGAAGTCGTCTTGAAGGTTCCTCTTGTTCCGTTATTATTGCTCCGGAAGAGGATCGGGAAGAGGGAAGGCGTGCTTTCTGTTTGCCGGTGATTTACTTCGGGGATTAATTGTGTTACCTTTCTTACTGTTTAAATATTGACCCGGGGCGCATTCCCCGGGGCCGGCGTAAAGGAGGTGATAATTATGGGGCTGGCTAAGGACAGAAAAGAAGAGGTAATAAAAGATTATCAGCTTAAGGAGGGAGACACCGGTTCTCCCGAGGTTCAGGTAGCGCTTCTTACGGAGCGCATAGCTCACTTGACCGAGCATTTCAAGACTCATCCCAAGGACCATCATTCTCGGCGGGGCCTGCTTAAGATGGTAGGTCAGAGGCGCAGGCTTTTGACTTACTTGAAAAAGAATGATCCGCAGCGCTACCGGTCGTTGATTGAAAGGCTGGGGTTGAGAAAGTAATAACGCGGGTCCGGGTTTCCCGGGCCCCTAACTGAACTCTCCAGGTCGCAAGGCGTCAGGACCCGGGTCACATCCGGGTCCCGTGTTCTTAAAGCCGCAGGTTTCATCCTGTCGGGCTTTACATAAACACGGGATCGGGACGTGGATCGGGCCCGCCCTTTCGCGGCCGGGGACACTTGAAGGAGCAGAGTATCCATGTACAAGAAAGTAAGTGTGCAATGGGGCGGTCGCGAACTGTCCATCGAAACCGGGAAGATAGCGAAGCAGGCGGACGGCGCGGTAACCGTCAGTTACGGCGGCAGCATGGTGCTGGTTACCGTGGTTGCCGACAAGAGAATGAGCGAACCCGGCGATTTCATTCCCCTCACCGTGAACTACCAGGAGAAGTACTACGCCACCGGCAAGGTCCCGGGCGGCTTCTTCAAGCGGGAAGGAAGGCCCACCGACTTCGAGACCTTGAGTTGCCGGCTTATTGACCGGCCCGTCCGGCCCCTTTTCCCCAAGAACTGGTTTTACGAGACCCAGATCATTCCCACCGTGTTCTCTTCCGACCTGGCGAGCAACCCGGCAGTGCTGGCCATGATCGGCGCCAGCGCCGCCCTCGAGGTATCTCATATTCCCTTCGAGGGGCCACTGGCCGCGACCCAGATCATCCGGGTCGGCGACGAATGGGTTTTTAATCCGGGCTACGCCCAGTTGGAAGAGAGCGACGTCGAGCTGGTGGTGGCCGGCAATCGGAACGGTGTCCTCATGGTCGAGGGCGGCGCTTCCATGGTTCCGGAGGAAGAGTTCCTCGAGGGCATTTTCAAGGCTTACGAGTTTATCCAGCCGGTCCTGGAGATCCAGGAGGAGCTCCGGGAGGCGGTGGGAGTGCCCAAGACGGAGACAGAACCCATCGAGGCTCCCCCGAAGCTTAAAGACCGTACCAGGGAGCTCGTAGGCGAAGAGCTGGATAAAAGCTGGCGGATACCCGGTAAAGTCGAGCGGCACCAGGCTCTGCGGGAGCTCTGGAGCTCGGTGCATGACAAGCTGGTGGAAGAGGAGTACGACCTGGGTCCGGGCAGGGAGATTTACTTTTCCCGGATCAAGGACAAGATGGAAAAGGACGTCCTTCGGCGGATGATAATCGAGGAAGGTACTCGGGCGGACGGGCGGAAGTTCGAGGATGTCCGGCCCGTTTCCTGCGAGGTCGAGTTCCTTCCCCGGGTCCACGGCTCTGCGCTTTTCCAGCGGGGCGAGACCCAGGCGCTGGTGGTGAGCACGCTGGGCACGCGCAAGGACGAACGCAAGATCGAACGGCTGGAAGAGGATTACTACAAGACGTTTTATCTTCATTACAACTTTCCCCCTTACTCGGTGGGCGAGGTCAAGGGCAGGCTCGGGCCCGGCCGGCGGGAGATCGGGCACGGCTACCTTGCCGAGCGGGCCCTGGCCCGCGTTATGCCGGGCCACGAGGATTTCCCCTACACGGTGCGGGTGGTTTCCGAGATAACCGAGTCGAACGGCTCGAGCTCGATGGCTTCGGTTTGCGGCGGTTCCATGTCCCTTATGGACGCGGGTGTTCCGGTTCTGGACCAGGTGGCGGGCGTAGCCATGGGCCTGGTCAAAGAGGACGAGGGCAAGTTTCACGTACTGACCGACATCATGGGGGACGAGGACCACTGCGGGGACATGGACTTCAAGGTCGCCGGTACTTCCGAGGGAGTGACTGCGGTACAGATGGACATCAAGATATCGGGCCTCGACCGGTCCGTCATGTCCCGGGCGCTGGAGCAGGCCCGCAAGGCGCGGCTTCATATCCTGGAGGAGATGAACAAGGCGATCTCCCGGCCCCGGCCCGAGCTTTCGCCGAATGCGCCCCGGATCGTTACCGTGCAGGTGCCGATTGAAAAGATCAAGGATGTTATCGGTCCGGGCGGCAAGATGATCCGGAGCATCGTGGAGGAGACCGGCGCCGAGATAGACGTGGAGGACGACGGCACGGTCCGGATCAGCTCGACCGACATGGAGACCAATGACAAGGCCAAGAAGATCATCGAGGACCTCACCGAGGTCGCGGAGGTGGGCAAGGTTTACACCGGCAAGGTTACCAAGGTCATGGACTTCGGTGCCTTCGTTTCCATTCTACCCAATACCGAAGGGCTCATCCACATCTCGAGAATGGAAAACTACCGGATCGAGAAGGTCACCGACGTTTTGCAGGAAGGAGACCCGGTGGTCGTAAAGGTTGTGGATATTGACGACAACGGCAAGATCAGCCTCTCCAGGAAAGACGTTCTGGACCAGCAGCCGGAAGGTGCGAGAAAGCCGCCCCGCCAGGAGGACAAAGAGAAGAAGTCGCCGCCGCGCGGAAGCCGTCCCTACAGGGGCCCGGAGGGCGGCGACAAGGACAAAGGAGAAGGCCGCCGAAAGCCGCCGCACAAGAAAAAAAGACCGGGAAGAGATAACCAAGACGACACGGATGACCGCTGAAAAAGAACCAACGGGACCCCCCCCCGTTTTAACCGCTCGAGAAGCGGATCAAAGGAGCAAAACAGCAGCCTGGTGAAGGCAGGACCGTATGTTTTTTATTAAATGATTTTTGCAGAGCGGTACAGGAGGGGTCCTTCTTTGTCAAAGCTCTTTTGTTCGGGCATAGACTTCGCCCGTGTCCGCCACTGACACCACGGCATAGGTTTTCTTTTTATCGCCCAGGCCCAGTCCGCCCGGGTTTACAAGTAGCACTCCGTTTATCTCGCGGACCATGGGCTTATGGGTGTGGCCGAACAATGCCACCCGGGCTCCTGCTTTCTCCGCCCTTTGCGAAAGCTGTAGAAGCGAGTCCTCCAGGTTGCCGTCCCAGGGATTTATGTCCAGCTCGTGGCCGTGAATGGCGTAGAACTTTACTCCGCCGGCATCGAAGACGAGCTCGTCGTGAAAGGAAGGCGAGTCCGGGTACTCGTTGTTTCCGCGCAAGGCCACCACGTCTATACCCAACTCGGCTGCCAGCGAGACAGCGTCCAGTGCGGTGTCACCCAGGTGTATCACGTGGTCCCAGTTCCGTGAGCAGATCACTTGCACGGCGTCTTTTGTGTGGCCGTGGGTATCGGATATAACGAGCAGGTCCATGCTTTCTCAGTCCTTGGGGAGCGGCTTAACTCTGGTTGCCGTATTTTCTCTTACTTTTTATCATCTGCACGGCGGCGCGTCTTACCGCGGAATGAAGAATGGTGTTTTCCGCCACGTCCACCAGGTCGTTCTCCATCAGAAAGTGGAGCAGGGAAACGGAGATGGAAGGCGGAGTATAGGGGTTGTTGATGAGAGCCATCTTGACCATGTAGTGGCTGCTCCATTTTTTGTTCCTGTATATGGTCCAGAGGATATGCTCGCCGGTGGGCCGCTTGGAAGCGATCTTTACGACCTCTTTTATGGTGATCCTGGGGTTTTGCAGGAGCAGTTCAATAACTACGGGGTCTTGTTCCTGGCAGAGGCGGTTCAAGGTGTCCTGGTCCTTGGTGCGGGCCAGTGAGCGCTTGATGCCGAGAGACAGGTCCTTCATGACGGCGTCCTGCTCGATGTCCTCCTCCTCGCCGACTCTTTTGGCCGGAGGCATCATTTGCAGATACCTTATGACCTCTTCATAGGACTTGCGGCGGGCGAGGGTATATACCTCGCTCATCTTTCCCATGCCCACCCGCCGGGCCAGTCGTTTGATGTCCACGATGTTCTGGAAGAAGTCCTGGTACTGGGGGTCATGGTGGGTGGCCCGGTCCAGTATCATCCTTAAGACCTCGACGAGAAGGGGAGGGGACATCTTCTGGAGTTTTTCGGTGATCAGTATGAATCTTTGGTTGGCGTCCAGTATTCCGGCTACGTCCCGGATCAGCTTCTCCGTTGTTTTTCTGACTTTCTCTTCGTCGAGAGCGGTTTGGTCTTCCGCGGACATGGCTGGGCCGTTAGCGCGCGTTTTTACAGGTTTGGATCGGATTCGATATCCCACTCTCTGATACTGATCGTATCCAGCGAGAGGGTCACGTTTCCCTCGATGGCGTCTATCACATTGGGGACAACCAGCATGAAGCTGCAGGACTGGCCGGGCGAGAGTGTCTTGTCGGGATCGTCATGCATCTCCAGCTCGATACCGGTTTTGCTGTAGTTCTTGAACTCCTCCTTGCTGAAGTTCTTTCCGCAGAAGCTCCATATTTTGTATGCCTCGTTGGTGCCGGGCTTGGTGAGGACCTCCTCTGTCCGGGGGTCCAGCAGAGGCACTTCCACGGAGATGGAAGACACCATTTTGTTGGTGTCATTCAGTACTTCGCCCCTTATGATGGTGGCCCGGTCTCCTCCTTGAAGCTCCACGTCATAATCAATATTAAAGGAATCCTCGTTTATCTTGACCTCGCCTTTTAACGGTATCTTTTTGAACCCGTACTCGATCATGAACTTGTCCGGGACCTGTTGGAGCTTGTCCAGGTTGCCGGCGGTTAGGTCGGCAAAGGTGAACCATCCTTTGGAGCTGGTAAAAGCCAGCCCGCCGCCGCAGAGGCCGAGTGCCAGGACCAGGAGCACTATCACCGTGTTTCTCAGGCCGTGGGACTTGGCTTTGGCCGGCTTTTTTACCGCCGGCTTGGGCGGCGGCGGAGGTTCCTTGGACTCCTGCTTGGGAAGAGCAGTATCGGCATCGGTCTCCGATTCTCCTATGCTGGCCTCGTAATCGTCGCTCACAGGAGCCCGGGACTTAGGGGACCTGACAAAATCGTCCAGGTCCATCTCCATGCCTTCTTCTTCCGTTTCCGATCCCCCTTCAGCAGAGGCCCCAAAGTGGAAGTCGCCTTCCCCCTCGTCGAGCCCTTTCACGCCGGAAGGCTTTTCCGCTTCCTTGTCTGCATCGGAAAGACTTACGTTGCCGTACTCATCTACCCCCGGCCCTTCTTTCAGGGGCTCGGGAGGGGTCTCGGTAAAACTGTCCTCGTCAAAGCTGATGTCTCCCAAGTCATCTAAGGAGTCTCCCCCGGCGGTGTCCGCAAAGTCTCCCGCGGCTTTCGCCGGGGGGTGGGACGCAACCGCGGACTCGGAAGAGTCCCCCAGGTCGGCGTCATCGGAAAAATCGAAGTCGGCGTCCGGAAAATCAAAGTCTTCCTCCGGCGGTGCTTCCTCCTTCGAGTCCGCTTCTTTGAACGAGATGTCCGGCGAGTCATCCAGGAGGTCTCCTCCTCCGCTCTCCGGAGGCGGGGGCGGGACACTGGCTCCGCCTGGTTTGTCGTCCATCTTCACGTCTTCCTCGCCTTCGCTGAAGTCCAGGTCGTCGTTGAAGGAGAAATCGGAGAAAGGGTCTTCTTCCGTTTTTGGAGGAGGGGCAGCCGATTGAGACTCCGGCTGTTCCTGGGGGGGCGGCTGCTCCGGCGCTTTGGTCTCCTTTTCGGAGTCCGATTTCTTGACGGTGAATACGTTCTTGCACTTGGAGCAGCGTACTTTAACGCCTTTTTCTCCTATCTTTTCATCGGCAAGCTCGAATTTCGTGCCGCACTTGTCACACTTTATGATCATGCTTTAGTAACACCCTCTGCGCTTAAAGATATTCTCATATTTTTACCATAGCAAAGGGTCTGTTAGAAATCAAGACGGGTTTTTAACAGCGATCAAAGATTTGCAGGACCCTGTTGTAACGCTTTACATTGCGCTGGACGGCAGGGGTGTTCCGGTGTTGCGGCGTGAGACTGAGGTCCGGCAAGACAAGGCTGCTTTTCCAGGGAACATTACCCTTTACTTTTTTGATGTCCTTTGTTCCAGGTCGGCAATGGCGTTTAAGGTGCGTTCGTGCAGGTTTAGTCTGCCGGGGGTTTTTTCCCAGCGATACACGCTTGCTGCGGACACTCCCAGTTTCTCGGCGAACTCAGTTGCGGAGAGGCCGAGCTTTTGGCGGAGCCGGGCCACGGATTTTCCGGTGGGGGATTTATCCGCAGGCTGAGCAGGTTTTTTTTCTTTTGCATTTTTTTTGGCGTGCGCAGGGGAGGGCAGGGCGGTTTGAGATTTCCGGGGCCTGCCCGGTTTTTTGGTTGCAGAAGTTTTTTTGCGAGGACGTCCCGGTTTCTTGGGAGCGCTTTTCTTTCGAGGCCTGCCCGGTTTTTTCCTGTTTTCAGGCTTCGGCTTGCTCTGCTGTTCAGGCTCTTGTTCGAGCTCGACGCCGAAGATGTCGCCCAGTTGATCTTCGGCTATGATGTCTGCTCCCTCAGCCGTCTCGTCGGTATGCAAAGCCATCTCCGCGGAGATGAGCTCCTCCGCGTCCACGCCCCGTAGCAGGAAGAGCAGGTCGGGCTTATGGTCGAGCCTGCTTCCCACGCCATAGAGCACCGCGGCCACGTGCTTGCACATCGCCGCCCAGTCCGGACAACTGCATTTCAGCGTGATCTCTCCCGGCAGGGGGAAAAGACCGTTCTCGCGGTCGGTGACAACCCCCATGACCTCGTTGGACAGGCTGCCCCGCAAGAGCTCCAGCATGGACCCGATCTGCCCGGCGCACCTTTGCTTGATGGCCTGCCACTTATCGGCTTCCAGCTTTTTGATCTCGATGGTTACTTTATAAAGATCGGTCCCGCTGACCATGGCTTCGACACGGCCGGATTGGATTTCCAGGTGGCACACCGCGTGGTGGCGGACATAGCTCCTCCCGCGAGGAAGGCGGTTCGCATAATCGGAGAAGGATTCGAGATGCTTACACCACCCCTTGCCCCAGAAGCTCCGCGCTATGGCCCGGCCCTCGATCTCGATGGGCTTTATGTCCATGCCTTTTTTCCGGAGCCTGTCTTTCAGTTGCCTGGCTTTGGCGCGCCGCTCGCCTACTGAAACGTACCTGGGCCAGAAATATTCCATGCCTTCCTCCCTTACATCTCCGCACGCGTTACATCGAGGCTGACAAGCTCGATCAGCTCGTCGTCCGGAAGCTCGGTCAGGTTCACCTCGCCTTCCCCTGAAAGCACTTCTTCCGCCAGTTGTCGCTTCTCCCGGATCAACGCGTCAATCTTCTCCTCGACCGTGCCGGTGGTAATGAACTTGTGTACGAGCACGTTGCGCTTCTGTCCGATGCGGAAGGTCCGGTCAGTGGCCTGGTTTTCCACGGCCGGGTTCCACCAGCGGTCAAAGTGGATGACATGAGAAGCGGAGGTCAGGTTGAGTCCGGTGCCGCCTGCCTTGAGCGACAGGATGAAAAAGGGCGGACCGTCATCTCTCTGGAACTGTTCCACTATGCTCCTTCGCTTTTTCACGCTGGTCCCGCCGTGGAGAACGAGTCCTCCCCTTCCGAAAACTCCGGCCAGGTGTTCCGCCAGCGGCGCTATTATTTCACGGAACTGGGTGAACACCAAGACCTTGTCCTGCCGTTCGGCAAGCTCTGCGCATATCTCGGCGAGGCGGAGGAACTTCCCGCTGTGGTCCGGCTTGTACTCGACGTTCCCTGAAAGCTGGCTGGGGTGGTTACATATCTGCTTTAAGCGCAGGAGGGTCTGGAGTACAAGCCCACGGCGCTCCATGCCTTCCGCTTTTTCGAGCGATTCTTTCATTCCCTGTACGGTTTTTTCATAGAGCTTTATCTGCTGCCTGGTCAACGTGCAGTAGCGGGGCGCTTCGGTTTTCTCCGGCAGGTCTGCGATGATCTTCCGGTCGGTCTTCAGGCGCCGCAGGATGTAGGGTCCCACCAGTTGTCGCAGCGGCGCGAACTGGTCTTGTTCGCGCTTTTGGAGCCTGGCCACGAATGACTTGAAGACCTTTGCCGACCCGAGAAGGCCGGGGTTCAGAAAATCGAAGATGGACCACAGGTCGCCCAGCCGGTTCTCTACCGGCGTGCCGGTCAGCACGATGCGCGCATGGGTCCGGAGCTTCTTTACCGCCTTGGTCTGGCGCGTTGCCGGATTCTTGATGGCCTGGGCCTCGTCGAGTATCACCAGTTGCCAGTCCTGCTGCGCGAGCCAGTCCTGCCGGGTCAGCATGGCATAGGTGGTAACCACGAGGTCGGCGTCCTGAAGGTGCTCGGAGGGAGACTCCGCTATTTTTTCCAGCCTGGCCCGCTCCGTCTCCGCGGGGTGAACGAACACGAGCTTCAGCGAGGGGGTAAACCGCTCAACTTCTCTTTTCCAGTTGCCGAGAAGCGAGGCCGGCACCACCAGGAGAGAGGGTCCGTGCTCCCGGTCTTTTTCCCGCCGCCGGCACAAAAGCAAGCAGAGGACCTGTATGGTCTTGCCCAGGCCCATGTCGTCGGCAAGGCAGGCGCCCAGGCCGAGTTCGCTCAAGAGTTTAAGCCAGGAAAGGCCCTCGCGCTGATAGGGCCGGAGCTCGGTCTTCAAATCATCGCCCGGTTCAACAGCCGACAACCGGCCCGGCTCGCGCAGGCCGGCCAGTATCTCGCGCATGGCGTCGCCCGCGGTCACATTCACCCAGGAGCGCTCTTCTTCCGCCTCCTCCTCGTGCTTCAAGTCGGAGGAGGCGCCGGCAAGCAGGCGCATGCCCTCGATAAAAGATATCTCGCCTTGCCGGTACTTCTGCTGGAGCGCTTCCCAGTGCTCAATGGCTTCCTTCAGTTTGTCGCGGTCCACTTCGATCCATTGGCCCTTGAAAAAGACCAGCCCGTTATCGTAAGAGAGAAGCTCGGCAAGCTCCTCCTGCGAGAGCTTCTCGCCGCCAAGGGCCACCTTTACGTTAAAGTCGAGGAGTGCGTCAGCGCCGAGCCTTTCTTTCTTCTCTTCGCCGATGGTTACCGACACCTGGGGCCGCTGGCGTTTTTTCCACCAGTTAGGGACCCGGACAGTAAGCCCGGACTCCTCCAGGTCGGGCACGCTTAAGAGGAACTGGTAGGCCCGGTCTTCTGACCAGGCCATGGGCCGGTATATCTCGCCGGTGTCCACCAGCTCCTTGACCCAGGGCAGGTTCTCCGCCGCCTTGTGGACGGGGGAGAGCAGCTTGATAAGGGCCGGCCGGTTGCGCTCGCCCGCATAGTGGTCGAGCGCCTTGGAAAGCGGGAGATACTTCAGGCGTCCTTGCGTTCCAAAGCCGGTGGTAAAACTCGCCATGAATGCAAAAGGCCGCTGTTCGTCGTTCTTGTTTTCCGCCAGGTGAAAGCAGACGCGGCCGACCTGGTTCCACTTCGGCGCCCGCTTTTCAAGCAAAGCCTCCAGTCCCTGCTCTGCAGCAACAGCCTCCCGCACCCATTGGTCCAGGGACTCCCAAACTCCGGCAAGTGTGTCCTCGGAAAGGTACTCCCCACCGCTCATGGGCGGCGCTTTCCAGGCGAGCGAGGCAAGCTCAAACTCGGACGGCGCTTCCACCTCGAACGCGTCAGTGCTCTCCGGAATATGGCACAGACGAGTAAGGTAGCGGCCTGCAAACTCCTGCCAGAAACGGAGGGTGGGAGAGCCGTCCGACTCGATCTTCTCCGCGGCCAGCTTGAAAACGCCTTCCCGCCAGTCGTCATCAAAGGCCTTCCGCAAAGACCATAAAACCGGCGAGTCCGGTTCTTTCTCTGTGCCCTCCAAACGCAGACGCCCCGAAGGCGTAAGCCGTATCTCAGCGGCGTTGATCATGGCTTTTCCGGCTACTCCTCACAATAAAAAATATACTTATCATCAGCCGAAGAGTATCGCGCAACTCGCAGATTTTGACAAGATCGTCTTGGAGGTGACTTCCCCTGTTTTTTTCAGGTAACGAACAAAGGCAATTGAGGATGAGGGGGTAACTTGATTACGTTGCTCTACTCGATGTCCCGGTGGTACTCCTGCAAGGACTTGACCTGCCACTCTCCGCTCCTTCTGGCTTCGATCCCGAGGGCGGCGGCATTGGCCGCGGCCAAGGTGGTGATGTAGGGAATCTTGTGCTTGATGGCGGCCTTCCTGATGTAGGAGTCGTCGTGTGCGGAGAGCTTTCCGCTGGGGGTGTTGATCACGAGCTGGATTTCCTTGTTGGCGATGGCGTCGGCAATGTTGGGACGGCCCTCGTGGATTTTGAGTATGGGCTCTGACGAGATTCCGCTCTTGACAAGCTTGTCGTGGGTGCCTCTGGTGGCCAGGATTTGAAAGCCCAGGTCCTTGAACCTTCGGGCCATGGGCACCAGCGCTTCTTTTTCATGGTCGGAGACACTTATTAAAACGGTGCCTTTTTCCGGCAGGCCGGTCTGGGTGGCCTCCTCCGCCTTGTAGAAGGCGAGCCCATAGGAGTCGGCCAGGCCCAGGACTTCTCCGGTGGAGCGCATCTCCGGCCCCAGCACCGGGTCCACCTCCGGGAACATGTTGAAGGGGAACACCGCTTCTTTGACCCCGAAGTGCGGCACCGGCTTGCGGGTGAGCTTCAGGTCCGTAAGCTTGTCACCCAGCATCAGTCGGGTGGCGAGCCTTGCCATGGAAACCCCGCACACCTTTGACACCAGGGGCACGGTGCGCGACGCCCGAGGGTTTGCTTCCAGTATGTAGACCACGTCGTTATGGATGGCGTATTGGATGTTCATGAGGCCGACCACCTCCATCTCGACCGCGATCCTCCGGGTGTACTCGATGATGGTGTCCACGTGCTTTCTGGGAATGGACACCGGCGGGATCACGCAGGCCGAGTCCCCCGAATGCACCCCCGCCAGCTCGATGTGCTCCATGACCGCGGGAACAAAGGCGTCCTTGCCGTCGCTGATGGCGTCGGCCTCAGCCTCGATGGCGTTGTCCAGGAACTTGTCTATGAGTATGGGCCGCTCCGGGCTTACGACCACAGCCGCGTTCATGTACTCTCGAAGCATGTTTTCGTCGTGCACCACTTCCATGCCCCTGCCGCCCAGCACGTAGGAGGGCCTCACCATGAGGGGGTAACCGATGCGGGCGGATATCCGGAGGGCCTCATCAAAGGTGGACGCCATGCCCGACTCGGCCATGGGGATGCCGAGCTTCTCCATCATGAGCCGGAACTGGTCCCGGTCCTCCGCCATGTCAATGGTTTGAGGAGTAGTGCCGATAATGCGAACTCCCGCCTCTTCGAGCTCCGACGCGATGTTAAGAGGGGTCTGGCCGCCGAACTGGACTATCGCGCCCATCGGCTTTTCCTTCTCGTAGATGGAAAGCACGTCCTCGACCGTGAGCGGCTCGAAGTAGAGCTTGTCGGAGGTGTCATAGTCAGTGGAAACGGTTTCCGGGTTGCAGTTTACCATGATGGTCTCGTAGCCCATCTCGCGTAGAGCGAACGCCACGTGCACGCAGCAGTAATCGAACTCGATGCCCTGTCCGATGCGGTTGGGGCCGCCGCCCAGGATCATGATCTTTTTCGGGTTGTCGCTCGCCGGGACGTTGTCGGGCGCGTTATAAGTGGAGTAGTAATAAGCGGCGTTCTCGACGCCCGAGACGGGGACAGCATCCCAGGCTTCTACTACGCCGAGCGACTTGCGCTTTTGCCTGATATCTTTTTCCGGGACGCCGAGGACCATGGAGAGGTACTTGTCCGCGAACCCGTCTTTCTTGGCGCGGCTGAGGAGATCGTCCGGCGGGAGCGATCCCTTGTGTTTCAAGAGCTCTTCTTCCAGCTCGACCAGCTCTTTCATCTGTTCTATGAACCAGTCCTTGATGTCCGTCTTTTCCTGGAGCATCTTTACGGTGGCGCCTTTGCGCAAAGCCTCGTACATCAGGAACTGTCGCTCGCTGGTGGGGTCGCGCAGCATGGCCATGAGCTCGTCCAGGGTCCGCTCGTTAAAGTCCTTGGCAAAGCCCAAGCCGTAGCGGCCGGTCTCGAGGGACCGGATGGCCTTCTGGAGTGATTCCTTGTAGTTCTTGCCGATGCTCATGACCTCGCCCACCGCACGCATCTGGGTGCCCAGCTTGTCCTCCACCCCCTGGAACTTCTCGAACGCCCAGCGGGCGAACTTGACCACCACGTAGTCGCCGCCCGGCGTGTACTTCTCCAGGGTCCCGTCCCGCCAGTAGGGGATTTCGTCCATGGTCATGCCGCCCGCCAGCATGGAGCTGACCATGGCGATGGGAAATCCGGTGGCTTTCGATGCCAGAGCAGACGAGCGCGAGGTGCGGGGATTGATCTCGATGACCACCACCCTGCCGGTCTCGCGGTTATGTGCGAACTGGATGTTGGTCCCCCCGATGACCTCGATGGCCTCCACAATGGCGTAGGAGTAATCCTGGAGTCTTTTCTGCAGGTCGGGATCAATGGTCAACATGGGAGCGGTGCAGTAGGAATCGCCGGTGTGCACGCCCATGGGGTCCACGTTCTCGATAAAACAGACGGTGATCATCTGGTTCTTGGAGTCGCGGACCACCTCGAGCTCGAGCTCTTCCCAGCCCAGCACCGACTCCTCGACCAGTACCTGCCCGACCAGGGAGGCGGAGAGACCGCGGGCGCAGACCGTCTGGAGCTCGTCCTCGTTGTAGACCAGGCCGCCGCCCGTGCCTCCCATGGTATAGGCCGGCCGGAGCACCACCGGGTAACCGACCTCCGAAGCTATCTCCAGGGCTTCCTCCACGCTGGTGGATATCCTGCTCTCGGGCATCTCGATCCCGAGCCGGTCCATGGTATCTTTAAAAGCCTGCCGGTCCTCGCCGCGCTCGATCGCGTCAGCCTGGACCCCGATGATCCGGACGCCGTGCTTGTCCAATGCGCCGGAGCGGTTGAGCTCGGAGGAAAGGTTCAACCCGGACTGGCCGCCGAGATTGGGAAGCAGCGCATCCGGCTTTTCCTTCTCCACTATCTTGATCATGGTCTGGAGGTTGAGCGGCTCGATGTAAGTTGTGTCCGCCATACCGGGATCGGTCATGATGGTGGCCGGGTTCGAGTTCACCAGGGTTACCTTGTATCCCAGCTTCCGGAGCGCCTTGCACGCCTGCGTCCCCGAGTAGTCGAACTCGCAGGCCTGACCGATAATGATCGGACCCGAACTGATAATCATAACCTTGTCAATGTCTTCGATCTTCGGCATATATGTTTCCCTCTCTTGCTTGTTCCTGCCGGGACCTGCTACCGGCCTTGCAGTTAAATCACCCATTTTATATAAATGAAGCCTGTAATCAAAATCGCTGATGGCGAAGTAGTATGCGAGATAAGAAAGAGGGCGGATGAAACGCCGGTCTTCCCGCCGGATTTCCATCCGCCTGCCTTCCGTCTCGTAGACGCCTCCCCCCCCCTTTTTTTGTGAAATTCGCCCAAAATTTCTCGTTTATTCTCGCGTTCCCTTGATGCCTTCGTAAAAAACGAGGGCATCAAAATTTAACCAATCCCGTCCAACTTTTGCCCGGTCCAGATGTTTGAAAAATCCATACAGGTGCGATTGGGTTTTACAGAAGGAAAGGGATTTGATCTGTAAGTCACCGAAGAGAAGCTACTGAAAAGATTGAGTTTTAGCTGGTGCCGGGGGTGGGAATCGAACCCACACGAAGCAAGCTCCACGGGATTTTGAGTCCCGCGCGTCTACCAGTTCCGCCACCCCGGCGCGGTGAGAAGAAAGTTGTTGATAGATTACTTAAATATTCGAGTGTTGTCAAGCCGGCTGGTGGGGGGACGGGTTTTACTTGCCTGCTTAGTAGGTTTCTGCTATTTTAGGTTTGCGCGATTTTGGGGATTTGGTAAAAGGGGGATTACCGAGGCTCAATTTTCAAGAAGGTTTTTGCAAAGTCAAGGAGTTACAGGAAGATGAAAAGGACGGCATTTTTTATATTTTTGTTTCTTGTCATGACTGCAATGGCTGGCGCCCGGCCGGCGGAGATGCCGAACGTGATCATCATCGGGGTTGACGCCATGCGCGCTGACCACATGGGCGCTTACGGTTATCCCCGAAACACCACTCCCCACCTGGACCGCCTTGCGGAAGAAGGGGTGAAGTTCACCGACGCCACCACTCACATTCCTTTGACCAATCCTGCCGCGGCTGTCATGTTTTCCTCCCTGCTGCCATATAAAACCGGCTCCATCCGGAACGGCCTTCCCGTGAAGGAGGGGATCGAGACCCTGCCGGGCATCCTGCGGGAGCACGGGTACACCACCGTTGCAGTGGCCGGCTGCGCGCCGCTCTATCACAGCCGTTCCGGCTTGAACCGGGACTTTGACTACTGGCTGGACAAGGGCCTTGTTTTCCGGTTCGAGCTCGACGCCGAGACCATGACCGACAGGGCCGTCGAGCTTTTCGAGTCCGGGCTTAAAGAGCCGTTCCTGTTCTGGACCCACTTTCCGGAGCCGCATCAGCCGCACAAGGAGTATGAAGAGTACAGCTTCAAACAGGAGCCGCCGGCCGGCGGTAAAGAGCGCAGCAAGGTCGAGGACTCCTATGACTCGGAGCTTGCATACTGCGATCACCATGCCCACCTCATCCTGAAAGCGCTGGAGGAGAAAGGATACCTGGACAACGCCCTCATAATCATAACCTCGGACCACGGCGAGCACCTGGGCGGAGGCGGAAAAGCCGTGGGACACGGCCGGCTTTTATACCAGAGCGTCGTGAACGTGCCCCTGATAATGAAAGGCCCCGGTATTGAAGCGGGCAAGACCATCCACGAGCCGGTCCAGTTTCTGGACTTCGCTCCCACCATACTTTCCTGCCTCGGCATATCGCCCGGCAACAACATGACGGGAAGGGACCTGATGCCCTTGATTCAAAATGGGGTGTCTCCCGAACCCGTGCCTTTTTACCTCGAGACCTACTCCTACATGGTGCCGGACATCTGGTTGTGGAAGGTGGCCGCGCGGAAGTCCTCTCCCATGCTTGTGGGAATGAGGAAAGGCGATTACAAGGTCATCTATAACTTCACCGGCTCGAGCTGGGAGCTGTACAACCTGGCAGAAGACCCGCACGAGAAAAACAATATCTTTGAAAAGGACTCGGACAAAGCTGAAAACCTGGCGCGCGAGCTCGATGTGTGGTATGAAGACCGGGGCAGGGCGGAGGCGTCTTTGCGCATGCCTTGAAAAAAGCTCCAAGCAAAAGACCGGAACCGGCCGCACTATGCCTGACTTAAGCCCTTTATTGAAAAGGAGCTCCGCATGAAAACGACATTCATGACATTGGTGGTTTTTACTTTTCATATTTTCGCATCGGTGGCAACAGCTTCACCGGAGCCGGTGACAGAAAAACATATCATCCCCTCCTCTGCACCATACTCCGAGCCCGCCGGAGTGAAGACACCAGACGGGACCTTCAACATCCGCTCGGAAGAATCCCCCTTCCATTCACCGCGGCTCGCGGACGCCCTGGGTCTGGACGACGAGGGCAGGCTCGACAACGGGGACTACCCGGACCTGAACCGCGCGATCTACACCTCTTACCGTATCGCAGACGACGGCGCTCCTTTGAAGTCGGTGTTGATTCTTATGCCCGGCACCTGGGCAGGAGCCATGAGCATGGATATTTATGCCCGGCATCTTGTGCGGCTCGCGGACGAGGCCGGCGTAAAGGGGCTCGAGGTCTGGCTCTTGGACCGCCGCTCCGAGCTCCTTGAAGACCACACCGGCATCTGGTGGGCAAACCGGCAGGAAGACCTCCCCGCCGGCAAGCGGATCACCCGCATGAGCGATTACTACCGGCCGGGTTTCGACCCGGAAGGCGAGGGCATCGAGCTTATGGGCAGAAGCTTTACACCGCTCTCCCACGACGATGTGCGCTTCCTGGCCGGAAACGGCGCAGACACCACCGTCCGCGACTGGCGCGCCGTGGTTCTCCATGCTCATAAAAAGATCGGAAGCATGATTATGGAAACCGAGGGCGGCGGCTACCGCGTGATCAAGAAGGAAGGCTCTCACGTCTTCATCGGCGGCCATTCCCTGGGCGGGACCCTGACCGTGCTCTACGCTTCCTATGATTTCGACCGGAGGCCCTATCAAGAAGTGCTCGGGATGAACGACGTGGACGGGCTCGTGCTTCTCGAGGGAGGTTCTTTTCCCGGGGACGAGCCCGATACCGGGAAGGCGAAGCGTTATCTTCGCAAAGTAAAAAAGCGTTATGAAGACGGCAAGGTCTACTTTGACATGAACATGCTGGGAATAAAGTACGCCCCTTCCACCATGCTTTCTCTGGACCTGTCCGCGTGGGCCGCTTACAACGCGCGCGGTAAGAAGTCGCTGTTTCCGCTCTATGCCCGGCCCTCGGTGGTCAAGCTCCCCCGTATCACCAACGAAGCCGTGCTGGGCTACGCCATTGACGACGACACCAGCCCCTTCTTTATCGCCCGGGCGTCCATCGGCCATCCCACCGGAGAGTTGGGCTGGGGAGGGCAGCTCCGCCGCAAGACCTTTACTGTGCCGTTCGACCCGAACGAGTGTCCCATCATCACTCCCTGGCTGCCGGGCCATATCCCCATGGACCGGGATTACACCTATGATTGGAAAAACATTGACTCGCGACATCCGGCCGCCGGAAAGACCCTGCTCGGCCGTTGCGAAGAGGACTGCAAAGAGAGCCCCGAGGTCACCGACTTCTACGAGTTCGCCCGGTCCGTCTACAGCGGTCCGGCACAATACCAGGAAGAACCGTGGCTGTCCACCGGACCGAACGACTTTGCCGAGTGGTACTTCCCGCCCCGGCTTTCCACCGACTCCTCCATGCTGGGAGACAAGGTGGTAGAAGAAGACGGAACCGAGCTTTTCTCCGCTGTACACGTGCAGGACATCTCTCTGCCGGTCATCGCTTTTTACGGAGATGACAGTATGGGACAGTACAAAGTGCCCGAGCTGGACGAAGAGAACTTCCCCAAAGGCGTGCTCGACCAGCCGGAAAGCCAGGTGCATCTTATCAAGGGTTACACCCACCTCGACATTACCGCAGCCACCAGGAACAACCAGCCCGACCTCGAAGACGAGCTTCGCGATTACAATGCCTGCGCGGTCTACACCTACAAGTTTCTGGCAGAGGTGGCCGGCTGGCAAAGCATCGAGTGAAGTCAGGGCGGGGAATTACTTTGCGCTCCGGTTTGAATCTTTTCCGGGTGCAGCCGATAGAGGGCGAAATCTTTGCTTCTCCTGGAAGAGAGTTGCGGCTTCATTGAGAGAAAGAGATTTTTGATGCGCGCAGGTTCTATGTCGTGGTTCTTGCCCAACTCGGAAAGGGCAGGTCCTTCTTTCAGAAGCTCTTCCAGAACGTAAACCGGCCGGTGCCGTTCCCGGTAGAGAGAGTTCAACAAGTTCTCCGGGAAAGGCCTCCTTCCCCTGCCCATGATCCAGTCCGCCACCCGGGTCTCCCGGCCGGCGAAGTAAAGCACGTAAATTTTTCCCATCCGGTAGCCTCCGCTTACGCCTCCCATGTAGATAACGGCGCCGGGTTCGGTGTGGTCCCTGATGTGGTAGGCCCGCTGGAGAGCGAGGTTGTTCTCCTCCTTGGAGCTGGGAAGGATGGAAGAGTAAAAGTTATGAAAAAAGAGAAGGACCGCCAGCACCGGTAAAAGCGCATAAACCAAGATTCTCTTTTTATTGGTTTTGATGCTGCTCGCAAAGCTTTGGACGCCCATACCCACTGCGAGCCAGATCAAGGGATGGAGCGCGGTCTTGAGTTCGAAGTTGGCGGGCTCCCAGATCATGGTAAACAGGGAGAGGGGAATGACGGCAGTGAGCAAAAGAACGTGTACGCGTTTGTCCCTTTCCAAAAGCCTGGGAAACCGAAGAACGTACATCATGATTCCCGAGATATATAGAAGAAGAACCACTGCCCGGACCGGGTAAAGCCACTTCCCCACCGCAAAGGAGTGTCTTCCTCCGGCAACAATGTTTTTCTCCATTCCGGAAAGCCACATCTGGAACATGGCGGGCGAGAATTCCCAGTAGCTTTTTTTATACCCCAGCCCGGTATCGGGACTGGCCAGGCCAATGAGCCAGGACACAAAACCCTGTTCTTGCGCCCGGGCGGTTATCTCGTAGCCGATCCAATAGACAGCGGATATGATAAGCAAGGCACAGGTTAATGTCAGCAGAGCCGGTGCAACTCCCGCCCGCAAATGCTGGTAAATACCGGCTCCCGGAGCGGCGCGCAGATAAAGAAAGCTGCCGAGCGCAAGCGGCAAAAGAAAAAGCCCGCCGGTGATATGCGTCAAAAGACACAGCGCTCCGCACACACCCAGCACCATGGATTGGAGAAGCCATGACCCTCCAGGCGCTTTTCCCCTCAAGCGGGAATATGTAAAGAAAAAAAGGACCGAGATTGAAAAGAGCACCACCAGGGTATGAAGTATGTAAACCTCGGGCTCGATGGACAGGTACCAGAAGCTCCACGAAAACGCCAGGAGCAAGGACGCGAGCGTGGAAACAAACCTGCCCCTGGTATGTCTAAAGCAGAGAAGATGAAAGAGCAAGATAGTGCCGGCGGCGAGGATGACGTCCATTAACTGGAGGGTGGCGGCCATTCCTGCTTCCGCGCCGATAAAGCCCAGTAGCCTGGCAAAAGCGTACGCTGCAGGGAGGTAGAGCATATGATGAGGATGAAAGAGGTTTCCTGTATTACCGGCATGAACTGCCTGCCCGAGCCACAGCGAGAACACGACCCCGTCGAAGTTATAAGAGCGGGAGATGAAAGCAAGGTAGAGCAAAGCTGCAACCACCGCGGTAGCCACGGCCGGGAGAGCCGGTCCTCTCCGGCGGGAAGCGGCGGTCCCGGACAATGCTTTTGCCTTCTCTTCCATCGGTTCAATGTTAAGAATATTTGCGTCCCGGTGCAAAACCTGTATTCTTGCCCGCTCTCGGCAAATCTGACATAATTTTTTCATAAGAGTTACGTACTGCACAATATGAATGATTTTGATAAGGAGAACCTCCCGGTTTGTACATCGTAGTCCAGATACCCTGTCTTGACGAGGAAGCGAGCATCGGTGCGGTGATAAAGTCCGTACCGCGCCACATACCCGGCGCGGAGCGGGTCGAGGTCCTGGTGGTTGACGACGGCAGCAGCGACCGGAGCGAGTCCGAGGCCCGCGAGGCGGGCGCGGACCACCTGGTGCGTTTTGCAGGCAACCGGGGACTGGCCAAGGCTTTTGAAGCGGGCATGGACGCGGCCTTGCGCCTGGGCGCGGACGTGATCATGAACATGGACGCGGACGGCCAGTACCGCGGAGAAGACGTGCCCCGCCTGGTGGAGCCTATTATAAACGGTGAAGCGGACGTGGTGGTGGGAGACCGCGGAATCAAGGGAGACCCTGACTACCCCGCCTTCAAGAAGGTCCTCCAGGTGGCCGGGACCTCCACGGTACGGGCCTTGTCCGGCACTCCGGTGTGGGACGCCGCATCCGGCTTCCGGGCCTACTCCCGGGAGGCGGCTTTGCGTTTGAACCTGGTCTCGGATTTTACCTATACATTGGAGAGCCTGATCCAGGCGGGCAAGGACCGGCTCAAGGTCAAAAGCGTAAAGGTGGACACCAACCAGGTAAAACGACCATCCCGACTTTTTAAAAGCCTTCCCCAGTACATGGCCAAAAGCGCGTCCACCCTGGTGCGCATTTACTCCATGTATGAGCCGCTCAAGGTCTTCTCCGCACTGGGCGCCGCCATATTCGCGGGCGGTCTCGGCATCGGTTGCTGGTTCGTCTACTACTTCATCACCGAGGGAGGAAAAGGCCACGTCCAGATTCTCATCCTTTCCGCCGTCCTTCTCATCATCGGCTTTCAGATACTTGTCATGGCGCTGGTGGCCGATCTTATCGGGTCCAACCGGAAGCTCCTCGGCGACTTGCTTTACCGGGTAAAGAGGATGGAACAGGTCATGGGGAAAAAGCCTGCCGGCACGGACAGGGAATAGGACCGCATTGGACCAGTCTCCAAAACCGCGACTGCTCATTGTTACCACCACCTTCCCCCGCTGGAAGGATGACCCAGGCCCCGCGCCGTTCGTGTTCCACCACGCCCGCGCCATGGCAGAGTTCTTCCATGTTACCGTGCTCGCGCCCCATTACCCCGGTGCAAAAGATTCCGAGCTCATCGAGAACGTGCGCGTCCAGAGGTTCCATTACGCCCCGGAAAGTATCGAGCATCTGGCAGACGGCGCCGGCATCAGGGGCCATCTTCAAAAGAGCGTAAAGAACAAGCTCCTGGCTTGTGCACTTGTCCTCGCCGAAGCCGCGGCCATACTGCGTCACAGCAGAGACAAGGAGTATATAAACAGCCATTGGCTGGTCCCTTCCGGACTCCTGGTCTCCCT